>VXNJ01000010.1 GCA_009840625.1 Chloroflexota bacterium
GCCCCCCGCCCCCGCCCGCCCCCCCCCCCCCCCCCCCCCCCCCCCCCCCCCCCCCGCGCGTGGGATTTTTCGAGTAATTCCGCGATTGTCTGTACCGACCCGCCTTATTACGACAACATCGACTACTCGGATATATCCGATTTCTTTTACGTTTGGTTAAGGCGGAATCTGAGCGATGTATGGCCGGATGAATGTAAGACTCTCGCCACGCCCAAAGCCGAGGAACTTATCGCGGACCCCTCTAGACACGGCGGGCGTGATAAGGCGCGTGATCACTTCGAAAACGGCATGCGACAGTTCTTGAGCAAACTGGCTTCACAGCACCGCACCGACTTCCCGATCTCAATTTTTTATGCGTACAAAGCCGAGGAGGGTAGGGACGGCAGGGAGAGCGGATGGTCGACGTTCTTGCAGGCGATGGTGGATGCAGGCCTGCAGATTACCGCCACCTGGCCGATCAGGACCGAACGACAGGCTCGATCCAACGCACTTGCGGCGAACGCGCTGGCTTCATCTGTCGTGTTGACATGCCGACCGCGGGGGGAGAACTCCGCGGTTGTAAATCGTGCCGAATTTGTCTCGACTTTGCGATCTCGATTGCCCGAGGCGCTTGGACTATTGCTGCAGAGCAACATCGCGCCGGTTGACCTACCGCAGGCGAGCATCGGTCCGGGCATGAAGATTTTCTCCGGCTTTGCAGGCGTGGTTCAGGCCGATGGTCAGAACATGAAAGCATCAGCAGCGTTGGCATTGATCAATCAGTATCTGGATGAATTCTTCAGCGGAGTTGAAGTGGAGCTTGACGCTGATAGTCGGTTCGCTTACGACTGGTACCGCCAGTACGGATTCGAATCAGGCCCTTCCGGAAATGCTGACTCAATTGCCCAAGCGCGCGGCACCTCGCTGGATGGCATTAATGCCTCCGCCATCGGTTCCGCGGTCGCCGGAAAATTCCGACTCACAAGGCTCTCACAATCGGGCGCTGCATGGAATCCTGATCAGGATGCCCGCCCCACGGTATGGGAAGCGGTCCACCATCTTGCAGGCAAGCTCGAGGTTTCCGAGATGGAGGCCGGGCAACTCTACGCCCGATTGGGAAGCCTTCGCGAGGGAGTGCGGGATCTTGCATACATGCTCTATCGCGCGGCGAACGAACGCGGCGACGCCGCGGCCGCTCGCTCCTACAACGGACTGGTTTTGGCCTTGCCGGTAATCATCGAGCGTTCGCGCGAAGCAATCCTTGAGCAATCTGACTTGATATGACGCACTCAAAAGTTTTCAGGAATTGAACGATGGCTCTTACCAACGTTGAACGGGTGGGCAAGGCGCTTGAACTGGTCCGTGATGGACTAATCGCGCCGGTCGATCGCGCGCTCGTTTCCTTTATTGGACCCGATTGGCCTAACAAAGTTTCTTCAACTTCAGGACATCCAACCCGACGCGCCAACCGAGCGGACCTCTCGCTGTTGATTTCCGGAATCATCGCCCCTGACCTGTGGCGCAATTTATGGTCCAGGCAGTTCTCAAATGGACACCGCTCGCTGGTTTTTGAACTGCGCGACGTGCGAAACCGCTGGGCCCACCAGGAGGCTTTCAGTTCCGACGACGCATATCGGGCCTTGGACACGATGGAGCGGGTCCTAGAGGCTTTTCGGGCGCCCGAGCAGCGCACTCAGATCAGATCATTGCGGATCGAATTGCAGCGCCAGGTATTCGATGCGGAGCGGCGAACCCAGCAGCGTCGCGTCGAACGGCAGACCAGTGGCGAACCCGAATCTGGCTTGAGTTCCTGGCGAGACGTGATTGCCCCACACGAGGACGTTGCGGCCAATCGCTTCGAGGAGGCCGAGTTCGCCGCAGACCTGCACGCCGTGCACTCGGGCGATGCTGATTCCCAGTACCTTAATCCGCGCACGTTTTTTGCCCGCACGTATTTGACCCAAGGGCTGCGCGGTCTGATCACCGGAGCAGCCAAACGCCTGTCCGGTCGCGGCGGCGATCCGGTCGTGGAATTACAGACCAATTTCGGCGGTGGCAAGACCCACAGCCTCATTGCGCTCTATCACCTCGCTTCTGGGATAAATGCTGCCGAACTTCCCGGGGTCGGGGAAGCGCTGGCCGAGGAAGATTTGCAATTGCCGGGGAAAGTTGCACGGGCGGTGCTGGTCGGCACGCAACTCCAGGCGGGCGACCCCATTACGGTAGCTCCCGGCATAACGCTCAACACTCTCTGGGGACACATGGCCTGGCAGCTCGGCGGTCGCGAAGGGTACGAGGTCGTACGCCAGGCCGACGAGACTGGAACCAACCCCGGTGAATCCCTGGCGCGGCTGTTCCAGATGTGCAGCCCTGCGCTAATCCTCATCGATGAGTGGGTGGCGTATGCCCGCGACCTGCGCGATCCCGGTGACGGCGAACGGCTTCCGGGCGGGTACTTTGATACCCAATTCACCTTCGCCCAGGCGCTGACCGAAAACGTTGAGCGGGTCCAGGGAGTGATGGCGCTGGTGTCGGTTCCGTCTTCGGATCTGGAGGTTGGTGGACGTAGGGGACAGTTAGCCCTGGACAGATTACATAACGTGATTGCCCGCAAGGCCTCGCAGTGGCAGCCAGCCCAAGCCGACGAGTCGTTCGAGATCGTCAGGCGCCGGTTGTTCGATGAGATTTCACCTGAAGGCGCCCGTGAACGCGACTTGGTGATCGACTCCTACTTGCGGATGTATCGGCGTCACCGACAGGAATTTCCTGCCGAAGCCGCAGAGCCTCTTTACCGTGAACGGATGCTGGCCACGTACCCTGTCCACCCGGCACTGTTTGATCACCTGTTCAGCCAGTGGTCGTCGCTGGACAAATTTCAACGCACCCGCGGTGTGCTGCGGTTGATGGCACTTGCGATAGCCGAATTGTGGCGTTCTACAGACAAATCACTGTTGATCATGCCGGGAACTCTGCCGATTCACGCCAGCGCGTTCTCTTCAGAACTGAAGAAGTACCTTGAGGACGGCTGGGACCCGGTGATCAAATCCGACGTGGACGGAAAGAACTCAGAACCCGACAAGATCGACTCCGAGCATCGCCATTTCGGTCGATATTCGGCGGCGCGCCGTGTGGCCCGAACCGTCTATATGGGATCCGCACCAGGCCAAGCCGGCAACCAGCGTATCGACGTTGGGCAAGTTGCTCTTGGTTCGGTCCAGCCGGGCGAGCCGCCAACGCAATTTCGCGATGCGTTATCTGAACTAGCCCGCCGGTCGAATCATCTCTACGTCGACGGAGGACAGTACTGGTATTCGCTGCAGCCCAACGTAACCCGCATGGCCAACGAACGCGCCGTCTCGAATTTTTCCGACGCCGACGCAGACTTGCTGATTCGCGATTTGATCGCTGTCCAGCGCGACCGTGGACCATTCGCGGGAGTTCATCCGTTTGCTTCCGGACCCGGCGATGTCGACGACCGCGACGACGGAGTACGGCTGGTTATCCTGGACCCCGAATTCACCCATTCCGGACGGGATACGGATTCGGTGGCGGTGCGCTTGGCTGAACACATATTGGGCCAGCGATCGGCCGGGCCGCGCGTCAACCGCAACCTGCTGGTGTTCGTGGCCGCTGATTCGGAACGCCTTGCCGAGCTTCGCCAGGCCGCACGGCTACTGCTGGCTTGGCGGTCAATCGTTGCTGATGCCGAACGGCTGGACCTCACTCCTCATCAACAGGCCCAGGCCCGGGACCGGCAAGGTGATGCTAAAACCCGCGTGGACAGCCTTCTGGCGCAGACGTTTCGCCATCTGCTCTCGCCCTCTCAGCGACCCGGTTCGTCCGACGTTGAATGGCAGGTCGGTCTGCTCAGGTCAGAGGGGCCGATTGCAGCAATGGCGGCCGCGCGCCTGGAGTCCGACGAGCGTCTGATTACCGCTTATAGCCCGCGCCGGATTCGGATGGACCTGGACGATCACCGGCTGTGGAACCAGCAGCAGCGCATCGTAGTATCTGCGCTCTGGCAAGCCTATTGCCGCTATCCGTACCTTGCGCGGCTTTCTTCCCGGCACGTACTGGTTACAGCGATCGCCCAGATCGACGAGCAACTGATACCGGATGACCTCTTTGGCTACGAACCCGAGGGGCCGATCAACGTGCACACTTGGCTCGTCCACCCTTCGCAGATTGAATCTGGCAACGGCGGTGGGGGTGGCGAAGAAGAAGTAAACGGTGGGGGCGATGATCCCCCGGAGGGCGACGCAAGGTCCAACCCGACTCGATTCTTCGGGAATTTCGAACTCGATCCGTTGCGCGCCAACGCTCAGTTTCCCGAAATCGTCGACGCCATCGTAGCTCACCTTGGTGAGGACGTAAGCATATTGGTCGATGTGACGGGCCACGAACCTGACGGTTACGACGAAAACGCCCGTCGGACCATCAGCGAGAACGCCAGCCAACTCGGTGGCAAGCAAGTGGAATTCAACGATTGAAGGCGCTACTCAGGAAGTAGTTTCACAGCTTGTAGCCGGATTGGCGTCGAATTCGTCCGACCAAAACCCTATAGCCGCGTTGGAATTGGACCCAACCGCACGGAGGGTGCCCGACGACGTTTGATCAGTCGTCAAGCCACCGGATCAAGATCCGTGCGCAATCACGAATTGTTCGAACCGAGCTTGCCCGTCGGCGTTCCAATTCGATCCGAATGCGACCGCCGAAAATTCGCCGCTACCCAGGCTACCGACCACCCAATACAGTGGATTGAAGCGCTAGAAATAAATGAGATTAGCTCTAGTCGCACCTATTGAAAGTCCCATTTCGGGAAGCATTTTTGGCCGCAGCCGGTTGCGGTAGTTGACGGAATCGCGGCTAGAAGAGCACTCCGAATTGGACGTCAAGACCCATCCTGATTGACCTGTGACCGCAAGCGCTGTTTCCAATCGTGGGCACCGAATATTCCCGCAACGGCTAGTGCGGACAAAACTCCGAATGCTAGTTGAGGGCCGTTCATGAAGTCGCCGGCAATGGCAAAGGCTGTTTCAATCGAGTAATCGCTTGCCAGGATTGCTGTATCTGAAAAAGACCCGGCATCCGAAACATCCACTTCTGACTTAGCTAGCTCCTCAGCGGCTCCCAATCCAATTTCAAATGCGGGCCAGAAGATTACCAACCAGAACAGGCTCGGCGCAAGAAGGATGGCCGAAGCCCAAAGCAACCGACTCGGTCCGGTATTGCCGGCAAGTAGACCCGCAATCAGGAGCAGAGCCGCCGCCACGGCGATAGAGACCAATACACCGCGACGATATTCGGCGACCCAGTTCCGGAATTCTTCCAACTCTGCTGCAGCGTCCGCCGCGAATCCTTCAGACGAAGAACCGTCCGCCGAGATCACTATTCCGTCGGCAAAAAACGAGCGAAACTCGTCGAATTCTTCAAGGTCTCCGGCGCTTTCCAGATCAGCGCGCATATCGAGATGCGTGTATTCGAATCCCTCGCCGACCAGGTTTCGCCAATCGTCGATTGATTCGAACGATCCGGCGCCGGCAACGAGATCGGTTGCATCATTCAGATCCGATTCCGAGAACGCGATACGGTCTGGAATGGCATCTAACACCTGGTCGCTGGCCGCGGTCGCAGTCTCGGCGTAGCTCTGGTCCAGCAACTCCTCCGGAGTCACCTCGGGAGGCAGGCACGTCGGCAGAGTTGGGGGACTTTCCCCCGCGACGGCACCGATCGAGTCCGTTTGGCCTGAGCATTGCGGGAGCGATTCGAGTTCTGTCAGGATTTGCCCGCGTACCAGGGATTCAAGTTCGGATCTGGCCGAGTCCTTGGTCGCAGTGAAGTCGAATTGGGTGCTGAAGCCATCACTGCGCCCGGCCAGGTAACCGCCCAATTCGTTCGCAAAGGAGTCAAGCTGGCGCTCGATCGACCCAGAGGAGGAATCACTCAGAATCGCGGCGGCAACTGCTTCGGGGGGCGGTGTAAAACCGAGCTGCGGGTCTTCGATCGAATTGATTTCGTCGGCGATCGCGGGGGTGAGCACGTGCGTTCGGACGAGGCCCACCAGCTCTTCTCCCGGAAGCGTTTCTGCAACTTCGCTGGCGACAACTGCGGCTTGCGATTCCGATAGGCCCACCCGGATCGCAAAACCTTCAGATTCGCCGAACACGTAGTCGACTACCGGAACCGCGACTTCTTCAACCGTCGCAGCCAACCAGCCAGGGGTGATGACTTGACGCACGATCTGAGCAACGAATTCAGGGTCGGCCGACAACGCGTCCTCGGAGTATTCGCCGACGGCCGGCAAGATCTCAGCGTCGACTACCCACTCGTAGAACCCGCCTTGACACAAGAGGTCCAACCCACCGCGCAGCAGGCCGCGGGCGACCGGTCCGGCGTCGAATCGAATCCGGGCCTCGTCCTGCTCGGCGGTAACGTATCCGACAAACTCCAAGATCGCCGGTTCGACCAATGCCTGCAATTGTTCGGGCGAAAGCCCCTGGTGGACGGCATCAACGATTTGTTCGGCAGTGAGATCCGACTCTTCTAGAAATCGTTCTGCCTCAGACGACTCAAGCGCCTCCGCCGGGGAATTCAGGGCATCGCGGGCCGCCGATTCAAGAAGGTCGACCATCAAGAACTCGTAAACGCCGCGATCGCGCAGTTGGTCGGTGTAGTAGTTGGCGCTGAGAAGCGTCTGATCGAACCTGACTGCGAATACCGCCACCGGCAACGCCAGCGCAAAAACCATCCCGATCAGGACGGCAGCGAAGCGGCGCAGCGTCAACATCGCAAGGCGGCGATTCGGCAACCGATTCGAAATTTGCCGGCCAGCGTGCCAAGGGGGCTACCCATTTCCCGGATTCGTTCGCCTGCGGCTATGCAATCTCGCGTGGCCGATTCGAATTCAGGAATCGTGGTCCGAGTAGCTGCACCATTCAACTTTCGATTCATCGCAGTCCACATTCGGTTAAGAGAACCGGGCAACCGTCAAGGCAAGAGGCAATTTCTGAAAGTTGAGGGGATTTCAACAACGAACCGACCTTGGATTCCTGCCAGATCCAGCAGAAGTTCAGGAAACTACAGCCTGATGCCATCATGGGAATGTGGCGCTTTTTACGTCGGATCGGCAGCGCCTGGGGAAGGAGACGGGACTAATGAACAGCGGAATTACGAGCGCGGAAAACCGCTTGGCGGGCATTGCGTTGATGCTCGGGGCGGTGTTGATGATCGTCGCGGGGCTCTTTTACCCCGGGGTGGCTTTGATCGAACCGGTTGATCAAACCAATTTTGAAGCCGCGATGGATGTCACCGGCGACTATCCAAGTCTGTCCCATGTGCTGACTCTGCTGGGAATCATCGGTGCGCTGGGTTATGCGTACGGGTTCATGGCGCTGTACCGCGCGGCGAGGCATGAAACTGGTATTGCCGCCTCATTGCTGCGGTTCGGCGTCGGCACCAGCTTCTTCGGCTGGGCGGTATTCGCGGTCGGCATGGGAATGAGGCATCTGGTGATTTTCCTGGTCCAGATAGCCGACGGTGACGAAGGGTATCTCCATGCCGCTTTGGAACTCCAAGTCGCAATGTCGGGTGTTTTTCTCGCGGCCATCATGATTTATCCGTTTGCATCGTTCCTTACCGGCCTGGGATTGGCTCCCCGGTTCAGCTCGACGGGAATCCACAAGATTGCCGCAATCGGGTTGGTAGCTGTGGGTGTGGCGTCGCTGGCCACCATCATGTTCGCGCAACACACCGCCAGTCCTGATTTCGAAGTGATTCTGGTTGTAAACAATCTGATCCTTGCGGTCGGAACAGTCTGCTTGTTTGCAGTCGGGGCGGGAATCTACGCGGGACGCAACGAACTCACGGCACAAAACGCATAGAGCTTCCGAGGGCGGCACGGTGGTCGTCCCGGGATTGCATTAAGCGCTGCTGCGCCGCCCGCGATTGAATTCAGCCGTTTTTAACCGTTTTCGAGGTGATGTCGCAGCCGGTTAGGGCGGCCTCTTGCCCTTCTGACTTCCCGGCAGAGCGCATTACTTGGGCGAATTGAGTCCTTCGCAAATCAGTACGCCCCCGTCGCGCAGCCTGCCGGCTACCGCCCACCGGTCCACGCAATCGGCGGAGTCATCTCGAGACGAATTCGTGCGTCCTTGCCCCGTCATCGCCGGACCAGGGCACGAGCCACCCGGTCCAATTCCGGGAAGCTCCCTACCTTGGAATTACCGGCAGAACGACATGCGACGGGCGAGCCACCGAATGATGGATTTCCTGTCGGGCGGTGATGAAACGATCATCCCGTCCAAAGGGCGCGCCGGTATTCGGGTTTCGGTCAAAGCGCGGGAAATTGCTGCTGGAAATTTCAATCCGTAATCGATGCCCCGCCCGGACGACGTGGCTGGTCGCCCACAAGTCGATCACGTAGAAATAAACCGTGCCAGGGACGATGGGCGAGGGGTCCGACGTCGAATCGCGAAATCGGGTTCGGATCATTCCGTCCTGGAGGTTCTGAGCGTAGCCGTCGGGCCTCACATCCACCAGCTTGGCGGTGAAATCCGTATCCGTCGAATCCGATGAGGCGAACAGATTGACACTTATCGGACCGGTTATTTCAAGATCCTCGTCCAGCGCATCGGACGTGTATACCAGCACATCCGCTCGTTCTTCCACTTCCCGCTGGTCCGCGACCCCGTAGGGAATGATCAGGGTGTTGCCCCGGTGCGTTGGCACGGGGTCGCTTGGGTCGTAAACGTAAGAATCCGGCGGTTCATCACCAGGCGGGGCCAACGAAAGCGATCCTGATCCGTGTCGGGTATTGGCATACCCGTCGGAATGAAAGTAGTACCGCGTGTATTCGGTCCGCGCCAGCGGCCACTCGTTCTCGTCCCGCCAGCGGTTCTCGCCCATAACGAACAGTCGGACCGGCGGTTCGTCCATGATTCCGGTATCAGAGTCCTTGAGCCAGTGATCGAACCAGCGCAGCAGGTAATCGTGGAGCTCGATCCGGGCCTCATCACCGAAGTCGATTTCGCCGGTATCGCCCGAGGTGGGTTTGTTGTACGGGAGCAGATGGGCCCAGGGGCCGACCAGCAGCTTCTGGTTCTCGCGCGCCAGCTGGTTTGCGCCTTTTTCGGAGATGCCCGCGAAGGCGTTTAGGGCGCCTTCCAGGAAGATGTCGTACCAGGAGCTGACGTGCAGCATCGGCACGGAGATTCCGGCTAGGTGGCGGTTCAAGTTCACGCGCCACCAGTAGGGTCCGTCGCGCTCGTTGGCCAGATAGTCCCTAAAGTACGGAGCGGTTTCCTTGAGCAATTCCGCCCAGTCGCTAAGCGGCAGGTGACGGTACCAATCACCGGTGAGCGGTCGGGCGAAATTCTCTCCCGGTTCCAGGTACATCTCGACCTCATTCACCAGGTCGGTCCGGCCCATCCTTTCCAGGGTGTTGATGCCCTTGTGGATCGCGTAAGGGACCATCCAGCCCCATTCCATCGCCCCGCCGGTGTGGTAGACCCAGCTCTGGTGGAAATCTGAGGACGCTGAAACCGGCGCCATCGTTTGAAGATGGGGCGGCAGGGGATTGTTGGTCGCCAGGGTGTACTGGGTGGCACCCATATACGACTGGCCGGTCGTACCGACACGCCCGTTTGACCAGGATTGCCGGGCAGCCCACCCCACCGTGTCGTAGCCGTCCTCTACTTCCTGAAACAGCGGATCGTAACCGTCACCTTCGGAGCCGAATCGGGCCCGGCAGTCCTGGGTTACAACCGCATATCCACGCTGGGCGAAGAACCAGACTGAGTGGGCCGGATCATCGACATAGGCTTCCCTGCCGTAGGGGCTGCGGACAACCAACACTGGGTATTTCCCTGGTGGCCGGGGCCGGACCACGTCGCACTCCAAGCGCACCCCGTCCCGCATCGGGACTTCAACGTTGGAGTCGCAGATTACTTCTTCGGGCAATTGGCAAGATCCAGACTGCCCTGCACCAGGGCACTAAGCCTGAATCAGAGAATACGGATCGACCGCCGGACCATTGCGTCCCCGGCGCTTGCCGAATTCAGCGCATACCAGACGGGACCCTTAAGGCGACCCGCAACCGGGTCATTCCAATTGACGCGGGGCACCCGCAGGCGCCCGGCGGCGCTCATCATCACGCCCCTTCGTGTCGTCGGTGCGATTCCTCTATGGCCACGTCGAGGTCTTCCCACATTCGTTCGACCATTGACTGCAGGCGCATGTTTTTGAACGCCCCCCAGACCGTCATCGCGGGCGGCACCAGGAGGATGGAAACGATCAGGGCGTAGGCGATCGTGATCGCAGCCACGATTCCGAACTGGGCGAATGATTCGAGCGGGGAGAACACCAGAACGCCGAACCCGAGCGCGGTGGTCAACGCCGATCCGAGCAAGGCCGACCCCACCGTGCTCAGCGTCCGAACGGCTGCATCCTCGGGATCGCGCGATTTCGTGAATTCCTCGCGGTAGCGATGGATGACGTGAATCGTGTAGTCGACACCGATTCCGATGGACAGGGCCGTGATTATCGAGGTGATGATCGTATACGGAATGTCCAGCAGCGCCATCGTCCCCAGGACCCAGATCAGCACCAGTGCGATCGGACCCACCGCAACGATCCCGAGTACCGGTTCGCGCTGGGTTGCCCAGAAGAAGACCACCAGGATAATGAGCGCCGCGATGATGGTGGTGATGATCGCCTCGGTCTGGCGAGCGGTTATTTCCTTCTGAATCGCCAGGTTCTGGATGTTCGGCGAGGCCACATTGACCGCGTCTTCGTTGGCGTACCAGAGGAAGTCGACGTCGTCCAGCATCGCCTCGGTTTCCTCGTTGTCGATGGTCACCGCCCCAAACTGCAGCAAGAGCGTGTCGGTGCCGTCCGGATTGTTGACCAGCACCCGTCGCACGCCCTCGGGGTCTTTTTCGGCCAGCAGGTCCAGGAACGCTTGAATCTTGGTTGGGTCGAGTATCAATCCGTCAGTGGCCAGGTGAAAGGCGCTGGCCAGCTCGGGGTCATACTGCGGGCTGCCCGGATCTACTAACTTGCGCACTTCCAGTGCCAGCGACGCGTCGATCGGCCCCGACGCGGCGGGCGGGCGGGTCTGCTCATCGGCGAATGCGTCCGTTATCTCGAATACGTTCAGAAACGTCCGCGTATCCGTTATTTCCGCCTTCACCAGAACGTTTACCAGCTCGGACGTCCCGCCGACCGCGGCATCAATGGCGTCCAGGTCGTTGATCGACTGCCCGTCGGCCGGCAGGATGTCGCGGATCCCGAAATCGGTCTCCAGATCGGTCACCGCGTAGCCGAGCCCGACACTGATCAGGGCCACCGCCAGGATGTAGGGGGTCGCGTTGCGGGCGATCGACTTGCCCAGGAATCCAGCCAACCGATCAATGCCCGGCAGCGCCTGGGCGATCGGCCGCGGCGACTTCAACACCCCGCGGGCTTCGCGCCGGCGGTCGATGATCGTCCGAACCGCCGGGACCAGCGTGAGCATCACGATCAGGCTCAGACCTACCCCCAGGCCGGCAACCACGCCGAAATCCCCGATCGCCGAAATGGGTGAGAACAAGTTGGTCATGAAACTTACGAGGGTGGTGATGGCCGCCAGCGTCAACGGGATAAGGACGTTGCGGAGCCCGAACTGAACCGCCCGGACGGCGGACTCGCCGGCAATCAATTGCTCCCGGTAATGGGAGATTGCCTGGATCGAATAGTCCACGGTGAGGCTGATCAGGATGATCGGGACCATCGCCGTGAGCGCGTTGGGCGGGCCGATCAGGTTCAGAGCGTCCGGGCCCAACCAGCCCTCCAGTCCGACGACCCACATCAGCGAGGCGAATATCCCGGCCAGGGTGGCGACCAAGTCCGAAATCGTACGCAGGAACAGGAAGGTCAGAATCGCGATCACCAAAAGCGCGGCGCCGAACAACGGCGCGGTCCCGTTGGTGGTCGCGTCCTGGAATTCTTCCTCGATGGTCGCGTTTGAAACCGTACTGATCGTCAGGGGTCCGGCGGATTCGGCGGCCAGTTCGTCGGCGCGTAACATCGCGGCAGTCATGGGGTCCACGTCGGCGTCGCGAATCAGGACGGTGGCCAGGCCGATCGGCGATCCGGCGGTGTCGAACCCGGTGGTGTTTTCAAGCGCGACCGCCAGTTCCGGCGAGGCCCGCATCGATTCCGCCGCGGCATCGACCTGCTCCTGCGTGACGGCGCCGAATTCGGTCACTCCCAACAGCAACTTGAAGAATTCGGTTGGCGCAAATACCGGGTTCGCCGGTGGGAGCACGCCTGAGATATCCGGGTCGGCCCGGATCGCTCCGACAAGGCTGTCCAACTGGGCGAGCCCCTGCGGCGTCAGCAGCTCTCCGCGGGAAACGATGTACACCGGTTTGACGCCGGCGTTTTCCGAGAACAGGTTGTCAACCTCTTCGAGCGCCCGGGCTACGTCGCTGTCCCCGGGCAGGAATGCATCGTTGGGGGCGGTCGGTTGGCGAAAACCGGATCCGGCAACGAATACGACCGTGACGACCGCAAATACGGCAAGAGTTATCCAGGGCCGGGCCGTTACCAAGCGGCTGGCCCAATCGAGAATTCGACCCAACCTCTTGCCCTTCTCTTGCTAATTTCCCCGCGAAGCGACGATCGGGCTTCCAATCCGACATCGCACCGGATGCAGGGCAGAAACGGTCACGGGGAGTTGCTCAACTGAATCTGCGTGCCAATTTTCGCGATACGCAACTGTGATCTGAGCTAGAACCAAAGGGTATTTGCTAGTTGCAACGCGATTGATTCGATTGCTGCAACTTTTGCATATTTTGGGGATCGAATTTGCCGCCAGGCAAGGCTTCTAAATCAGCGACAAGTCCGTGCGATCGCCAGCCGCATTCGAAGGGGATCCGCTCGCAGTCCGGCGGAGAAAAGCGTTGCCGGCAGCGGCCGGAGGTCCGTGGATGATCGCCGAACTCGTCCGATTCCCTTAAGGCCGCGGCCATAACCGGGCCGTTTCACGGAATTGGCCTTCCGGCTGACGGATCCGGCGTGAAGCCGGTGTCTAGGCCGGAGGGAAGCGGGCCGAGAGGATGTCGATGATCAGCTGGGAGGCCACCTCGGCGGTGATCTGCGAGGAGTCGTAAGCCGGCGCCACCTCGACCAGATCGAAGGCCACCAGATTGTGCCGGCTTAGCAGTTCCTCCAGACAATCCCGCAACTCTTCGTACATCAGACCACCCATTGCCGGGGTCCCGGTGCCGGGCGCCCGGCTGGGGTCCAGGACATCGATGTCGAGGGTGATGTACAGGTTTTCACTCTCGGGGATTTGGTCGACGACTCCCCGGGGTCCCAACCGGCGGAACTGCCTGGGGGTAATGATGAGGATTCCGTCGGCCAGCATCTCCTCGTACTGCAAACGGCGGGCGCGTCGAATCCCGACCG
Organism: Chloroflexota bacterium; assembly: GCA_009840625.1. Taxonomy (NCBI): domain Bacteria; kingdom Bacillati; phylum Chloroflexota; species Chloroflexota bacterium. The sequence goes on from VXNJ01000010.1 coordinate 13,429, forward strand.
ACGAAATCCGGTCCACGAACGGCAGCTCGCTGCAGCGGCGGATCGGATTTCCGTGGGTGTAGAAGACCCCCTGCACATCGTGCGTGTAGTCCAGATGGGCATCGAAGTGGACGATGTTCAGGGGGGCGAAACGGCTCAGTCCCCTCACCGCCGGAAAGGTTATGGCGTGATCGCCGCCGATAACCACCGGCAGGGAGCCCCGATCTGAGACTTTTTCTACCGCTTGGGTCAGCTTGTCGAAGTTGCTCTCGACATCAGAGGGCAGCACGGTGATGTCGCCGCAGTCGGCCATGGTCACGCCTTTAAGCAACTCGGTTCCGGCATCGACGTCGAATATCCCCTCGGCTTCACGCCCGGCGCCCATGGGATCCGAGTACAGGTGGCCGCGCGGAACGTCCCGGATGGCATCCGGTCCGTACCTGGCTCCGGGCCTGCCGAAGGTGCCCTGGTCGAAGGGCATTCCTATGAATGCGACCTGCGCATCGAGCGTTTCCAGGTCGTCGCACACGGGAGTCTTGTAGAAGGTGCGCGGTTGGGACCGGATTATGGGCCAGCGCTCTTGGTCTTGGGGCGTAAGGGATGTCATGCAATTGATCCACGAAGGGCGCTCAATCAAGCGAGCGAGCCAGGACGACACCGACTCTTTTACACTGCGTCGCGGGCGGTTACCGGACGGTTCGACTAGGGTTCGGGCAATTTCTTGGCTCCCAAAGACGCGCCGCTCTTCGTTGCCGCCACGAATCGGGAATTAGTGTTGCTCGAGCAAGCCGGGTCTGCCGCGCGAATCGTCCAAGACGAGTCGAACCGCTATGCGCCCCCGGTCACGTCGATGCAAGCGCCGGTGACGTAAGAAGCCTCTTCAGACAGCAACCACAGAATCGCGGCGGCCACTTCCTCGGCATCGCCGCCACGGCGCATCGGCAACCTGGGCCGAAGCTTCTGCACCCGCTCCGGGTCGCCGCTCTGGGCGTGGATCTCGGTAAGGACAAATCCCGGCCGGACGGCGTTGATGCGGATTCCGTCAGTGGCAACCTCGCGTGCCACTCCGATCGTGAAGCTGTCGACAGCGCCTTTCGATGCCGCGTAGTCCACGTACTCGCCCGGCGAACCGCTACTGGCAGCGGTCGAAGATACGTTCACGATAGATCCGCCGCCGCCGCCGTATCTGCGGCTCATTCGTTTTATCGCCGCCCTGGTGCAGTGCATGGTTCCGAAAACGTTGGTCCGAAAGATCTGCTGCCAACGCAGATCGTCGGTCTCCTCGAATCTCCTCGACGGAGCCACCACGCCGGCGCTGTTCACCAGACCGGACAGTTCTCCGGGCAGCGAATCGATTGCTTTGAACATCCTTGAAACTTCGTGTTTGTCCCCGACATCTGCCTGAATTGCCATTCCGTCGCCACCGCCATCACGAATTTGGCTCAACAAATCGGCGGCTGCTTCGGCGTTTTGGCGGTAGTTGACACAGACGAAGAATCCGCGCTCGGCCGCCATGCGTGCAGTTGCCGCACCGATTCCGCGGCCGCCGCCGCTGATCAGCAATTTCCGGGGTGAATCCAAGCTGTTCCTCGCCTTTGAAACGCGTAATTGAATTCGATGGGGATTGAAGGAACTTGAGCGGGCTCAAATCGCAACTTGTTGGGCCACTTTAAGCCAACATTTGAATTCAAGCTCACATCTGCACCGAGTCTTTCTGCCCGATGCCATCGGCGCCCTTTGATTTCAACTTGATCCGCGACACCGCATGTCCTGGCCCGATTCGCGATTTGCGGCTCGAGGAAGCAGTCTCTATTCGCAAAACCCGGCGCGCGGTCTGCGTGAGCCGGCAGGTTGGGGGTCGGCCGACGAATTGACCGACCGAAGCTGGGCAATCAAGGAGTGGACGGGCAATTCCGGAATTAATGGACCGGAGCGCGCGGCCAACGCATTGCGTCATCACCCCGGGTTCGTGTGGCTCGATTCGGCTCTGGCCCACCCGGTACGCGGTCGCTGGTCGATTCTTGCCGCGAACCCCCGCTGGACATTGGACGCCAGGGGTTCTCAATTGCGCTTCACGAGCGCAGAAAGGACCTGGCGATCGGAAGCCGATCCGATTGCGGTTGCTGCGCAACTGATCGAATCAGAGCAAGAAGGATTTCTTGCTCGCCACTCTGCTACGAATTCGCCGAATCTGCCGTTTGCGGGGGGCGCCATTGGCTACCTGGGGTTTGAGCTGGCGCGGCACATCGAGTCGCTACCCGCGACCACGATCGATGACGTTGGCGCCGCCGACCTTGTGATCGGTTGGTATGACGCGGCCCTGGTTTGGGACAGATTGAATCAAAAAGGTTGGCTGAGCGGCACCCCGGCCGGGGTTGCAGAGCTGTCGATGCGCCTCGCCGGCACAGATGCTGAGCGCAATTTGGCATCACCACCGGGCGGCGATCATGGGAGCCCCAGAGGGCCGACCCGGTTCGAATCGAACATGGAAAGGTCCGAGTACCTGGAGCGGATCGAAGCCGCCCGTCACTACATCGAAGCCGGAGACATTTATCAAGTCAATCTCTCGCAGCGCTTTTCCGCCCCGCTGGCGATATCCGGGTTCGACGCCTACCTGAGGTTGCGGCGGGTGAGTCCCGCTCCCTTCGCGGCTTACATTGCCACGGTCGGCGAGGGAGGCGAATCCGTGGAGGTGCTTTCATCGTCACCCGAACGCCTGTTGCTCGTCGACGGTCAGCACCTGGAGACCCGACCGATCAAGGGAACGCGGCCCCGCGGACGCGACGCCGTTGAAGACGCCAGCCTGGCGGATGAGTTGCGAAACAGCGCCAAGGATGCCGCCGAGCATTCCATGATCGTCGACCTGGAACGCAACGACCTCGGCCGGATCGCCGAAACCGGCAGCGTCGCCGTGCCCCAGTTCAAGGAACTGGAGTCGTATTCGCAAGTCCATCAATTGACTTCTTCGGTCACCGCCCAGAGGAGGACCGGAGTTGGATTGGATGGAACGCTTCGTGCCATCCTGCCCGGTGGTTCGATAAGCGGAGCTCCGAAAATTCGTGCTTTAGAGATCATCGATGAACTTGAGCCGACCGTCCGCGGGGTCTACACCGGAGCGATCGGTTACTTTTCGGCCCACGGTCGCTGCGACCTTAACGTGGCGATCAGGACGATCACGGTCGCCAACCGGCGGGCATACTGCCACGTCGGCGGCGCGATCGTTCATGATTCGGTCGCGGATTCCGAGTACCAGGAAACCCTGGACAAGGCCCGCGGCATGGCGCGGGCGTTGGACGCGCTATTGCCGGACGAAATGCCCCCGCAGCACGGTCGCCCGCCGTTGACCAAAGGTTTCAGGTTCAAGTCCGACGCGCGCGGCTAAACATAACGTGAATTATGTTCAGTTGCTTCTTGAGAGGTCAAGAATCGCTTTGGCTATTCACGGGGCCCGTTCAAGCGAAATTTGGCGCAGGCCCCATTTGACCGCCGGGTGGGCAGAAACCTGGGATATGCAATCGGCGATCGCCAGCAAGCCCCGGTAAAGCTCATCGATTCTTGACACGTCGTAGTTGTCGCGAACAAATTCGCGCTCACGAATCGACGCCAGATTCATGTGAAACATGCTCGCCGCGCGCGGAGCCGCTACGTCCAGCCTGGTGACATTGCTGGATATCAATCGCGCGTTTTCAAATCCGGTCATCATGCCCAGTAGAGGCCCCACGTATAGCGCGTTGGCCTGGCTAGCCAGCATCGATTGTTGGATGCCCAGATAGAGGACGAATTCGTCGATTCGGCTGTCGATGAACTCCACTTCTTCGATCAACAGGATCCCACCCGGGCAAAGCTGGCTGACCCAGGTCTCGATGACTGATTTCGGATCCCGCAGATGCGTCAGGACGAATCGGCCATACATCAGGTCGAATGGCCCGCGCGGGAATGGCGCCACGGTGATGTCGTGCAGCTCGAATCCGACAGATTTGGTGCTGGTCGCCAAAGCCTGCGCAAGGAAACTCTTCGAGTTGTCGAACCCGATTGTGTGAGCGGGTTTCAGGGCATTTGCCAGAAGGTGGGTCGAATGACCCGGTCCGCAGCCAAGATCGGCCGCCAGTTCCGGACGGAAATCAACCGATGCGCGCAGAAACGACCGCGACGAAGCGGCGTAGGTCTGGGCCAGCAGCGACAACCTCTCGGCCGCGACCGGCGAATCCCCGAACGCGTATTCGGCCACGCCCGCCTCAGGTCGGGCCGGCGGAATGGGTCCGTTCATCTGCCGTCAATTGCTCGGCGGCCGCGATCGTCGCGTCGACACATCGGGTGAGCGATTCCAGGTAGGCAGGATCGTGGAATCCGGGTCGCCAGGAATCGAATAGCTCGTCGCTCACGGCAACCAGCAATCCGGCGCGCACGCGGCGAACCTGCGACAGCGCAAATATCGCCGAGGCTTCCATTTCGACGACCTTTACGCCGGCGGTGCGGTGCCGCTCAACTGAGCCGATCGTCTCCCGGTAGGGCGCGTCGGTGGTCCATGCCGGACCCTTGGTCGGTTCGGCCCCGACAGTCCCGGCGCATCGCGTCAACAGCGAGACGATCTCCGGGTCGGCCCGAACGGATTCTCCGGACGGCAGGTAGTGATAGGAGGTCCCCTCTTCACGAACGGCATCGGTGACGATGACGGTGCTGCCGACCGGGACGTCCGGCTGCAGGCTGCCGGCGGATCCGACTACCAGGATCGATCGCACGCCTCGTGCAATGGCCTCCTCAAGTGCTATTACCGCCGCCGGGGCACCGGCCGGCAATCGCGCCACCGCAATCGGATCCCCGCCTGACGTTTTTCCGACCGTGACTCCCGTCTCGATCGCGGTTCCGTCCGATCGCGACGACGGCTGGTCGGCCCCGACTCGGGCGATTAGGTGGCTGAAGGAGGCACCCTGGAAAGTTCCAACGAGAACCGGCGGCAACCGCAACGACGCGGCCGGAACGCCTTGGCGTTCGCACTGTTCCTTAAGCACCTGGGCCGGAGTTACCAGCGGCGGTGAAGGATCGTATGGAATCGACATTTAATTCCCGGTTTGCCGATCGGTTGTTTCAGATCGAGATCGTTCGCTGGGGCAAATAGAACAATCCCACTATTACCGGCAAAAAGCAAATCGCGGCCAAGAGGAAGGGAAGGCCCGGATCCGACGCCCACAAAAGACCGGCGGCCAAAGCCCCGCAAACCACGCCGAGCGAAAAGAACCCTACGTGCATTCCGGAAACCGTCGCCAGGTCGCGGGGCGCCACGATGTCACCGACGATGGCCGAGATAAGCGTCTGGAAAGAGGCTTGCCCGAACCACTGCAGGGCGGATCCAGCGAGCAGCAGGGCCAGGCTCTGAGGGCGCCAGTAGAGCAGGGCCGACGTCGCGCCGATCAGCATCGCCGCGACAAGCAGATTGCGCCTTCCGAATCGATCCGATGCGAGTCCTATCACGACCTGCGAGGCCCCTCCGCCGATGGCGGCGGCCGAAAGATACCAACCCACCGTCGACAGTTGTCCGGTCAGGTCGAGGACGACCAGCGCTGAAACCAGTTGGAATACACCGTGCGCGAACCCCGAAATCCAACGCGCCGCGGAGGTAATCAGGATCGCCCGGACCAACAGCAGTCTGGGATAGTCCGTAATCGACGGCCTGCGGCCGGGAACAGGTCCCGCTTGGGGCCCGCCGATTTCCGGCAGCAGGATCCAGGCTCCAGCCCAGGCCAGCGACAACAGCCCGCTCCCGCCCAGGATCGTCGCCCAGAGGCCAAATTGCGTCCCGATCGCGGTAAGCAGCGGGCCGGCCAGACCCGGTCCGAGGACCATAACGAACGATGCGATTCCGGTGGCCGTCCCGCGACGACGGGCATCGACCGCCTGCAGGATGTAGATATTGGCGCCGGTCCAGTGAAACGGCGCGGCCAATCCGAAAAGCGGGGCCAGGGCAATGACGTGCCAGCTTTCCTGGGCGGCGGCCAGCAGCGCGGTGCAGATGGCGATCCCCATCGCGCCGAGCAGATAGGTGCGGCGGCTTCCCCAGCGGGCGGCGAGGGTTCCGGCAAAAAGGCTTACGCCGGCAGAGAGCGAGTTGATGATGATCACGGCCACCATCGCTCCGATGACGCCGGCCTGCAGGCGCTCGCGCATGAAAATCGCCAACAACGCCGATACCGGAATCCAGCCGCCGACCGACAGGGCAAAGCAGAGGTTGATCGCAATGAATGGGCGGCTGCGGAGGCTCGTCTGGGGCTGATCCGGACTGCGAGCTGCGGGGGCCGCTGCGGGACGCGATCCTTGGGAGTTCCGATTCAGGCTCATCGAAAGTTAGCCGTGGTCGGCCGCTTCAAATGCCGGATTCGACCGGCCGATTCGCCACGTTGTTAACTCGCGCCAGCCCCGCCCGCATCCGGTACACGGCAACCGTGGCGGCCGCCAGCAGCACCGCGGTGATGAAGAACCCGGTGTTAGGCCAATCAGTCGTCGAGAAGAGCCCGACATAAAGCGAACCACCCACGATGCCGAAGGAGAACGACGCCGTCAGCAGGGCCATCGCGTTGGAAGTCTGGCCGCGCGGCGAAATATCCCCGCCGAGGGCCACCATCATCGCCTGGAACGCGGTCTGGGCAAACCAGTTCAAGGATGAGATCAGCAGCAGCAGGTAGATGTTGTCGACCAGAGGGAAGCCTATGCAGAGGAAAACCGACGTTATCAGCAAAAAGTAAAGGACCCCGGTGCGTCCAAACAGGTCTGACATTCGTCCCACAACCAGCTGCGCGGCCCCACCGGCGATCGAGCCGGCAAATACGAGTACTCCTACGTATTCGAGCCCGCCGCCGACCTCATACAGCCGAGGTCCGGCCATAAGCGTGAACAGCGCGTAGGCGGCGGCGTGGGCCGACCGGACATAGGTCATTCGTCGAAGATTGGGATCGCGGAACCCCGCCAGAAAACTTCCGCCATGCGCGGTAGCCGCCTGCCCCAGGTTCGGAAGGAATTTCAGCGCCACCACGAATGCCATGCCCACCATGGATCCGGCGATCACCGCGAACCGGATGAATCCTCCGTCGCCGGTTGCGAACCCCAAGGCAAGTCCGAACAATCCGATCCCAACGACCACGACGAAAGACGCCGTACCGGATACCAGGCCTCGATGTTGGGCCGGGGCAACTTCGACCACGTAGTTCTGGAAGCCGGTCCAGTGCATCGCCAGTCCCAGGCCGGCCAATAGCCCCAGTGGGATTCCGAGGGTGAAGTTTTGGGTTACTCCTAAGAAAACCGTGTACGACGCCAGGATTCCGATCCCGGCAGAGTAGGTGATCTTCGAACCCCAACGGTTCACGACCTTCAGCGATAGCGCACCGCCAACAGTGAATGACCCGGTGTGAATCGCAATCATGATCAAGGCCGCCGACCAGATACCGACGTTGAATTCCTTGGCGGCAAAGCTCGAGAGGAAAGACAACACCGTCATCCAGGTGCCGGTGGCCAGAAAAGCCACCAGCAGCAACGGTGCGATCGTCCTGGGCCTGAGTCCGGCGATCGAACCGAACCGGGGGACCCTCGTCATGCGGTGCTGCATCCGTGTATCAGGTCGCGGACCCGGTGCGAGAAAAGAGCAGTCACTGGTCCGCCGAGGCCGATTTCACGAACCGAAACGCTCGCTCGCGCTTTCCCAATCGGCCCGGTAACGGATTCATCCGACTTTGGATGCGGCAATTGGCGAAAAATGTCCAGGGAAGGCTCCAGGATATCCAGCGGGTGTGCTGCACGCGGCCGGATCGTTTCGAACCAGCGGGCCCGCGGGTCGGGGTTGCCATTTAGTTTGCGGGTGCGGGCAAGAATCTGGCAGTCAAAACCGCGGTCGCTGGACCCAGGGCGGCGGGGGATGTAGTTGAGGTGCAAGATGCCGAGCGCGACCGAGTCATTGACGCCACGCAACCAATGGTCGATCGAGACCAATACTGCGGGCGAGCGCTCGCTCCTCAAGCGCGACATGGCGTTTTCGATTCAAGGAAACAGCAACGCCCCGTGCGTAATGTCGGTGCGCCGCGCCGAAGGCATCTGGCTTGAAGACTCCGATGGCAGGCGGGTCGCAGACCTATACGGCAACAACGCGCACCACATCGGGTACCGGCATCCGGTACTGGTCGCAGCACTGCACCGGCAATTGGACCAACTCACCCTGGCGCCCAGGGGATTGACTTCAGAAACGTCTATCGAGCTTGGCGAAACGCTTGCCCGAATGTGGGGAGATCCAAACGCCAAGGTGGGCCTGACGCCGAGTGGTGGCGATGCCAATGACGCAGCCATTTGCGTCGCCAAAGCGGCCACCAATCGGTACAAAACCATTTCCTTCTACGACTCATTCCATGGGCGCAACGCCGGAGCTCTGAGCGTTGGCGGCGGCTACAACGATCGCCGGATGCTCGGCCCGGTTGCCGGGCACGCTCAAGGTCCCTCCGCCCTGGCGCCACGGTGACGAGCATCTAGGACTTGACGAAGAGGATTACGCCCGTCATTCGCTTAATGCAATGCGCACGGTCTTCGAATACGAACGCGATATTGCTGCAGTCGTTGCCGAAACCATTCGCAACTACGCCCATGTTCCGCCCGATTGGTTTTGGGGTGAAGTACGAGCGTTATGCGATGAGTACGGCACATTGATGGTCATGGATGAAATTGCCACCGGCCTGGGCAAGACCGGACAACTTTTCAATCACGAACGATTTGGATTCCGTCCCGACGTGACAACCGTGGGTAAAGCGCTGGGCGGGGCTGCGATGCCGGTTGCTGGCATGATCATCAACCCGGATCTGGACCTCCCGCAAGAATCTGACATCGGTTACGTGACGCACGAGAAAAACGCAATGTCCGCGCGGGCGGCATTAACGACGCTCCAAATCATGGAGACAGCGGCTCTTGCCGATCGATCCAAGTCGCTGGGCCAGATTGCCCGAGTTCGGCTCGACGAGGTTGCTAGCAGACACGCCAGCGTCCGTGAGGTTCGCTCCGCCGGCCTTATGCTCACGCTCGACTTCAGAAACCCGTCGTTTACCAGGGGTCAGGCGGAGGCATTTGCAGAAGCTACATTCAGGGCTTGCGTGGAAGGCGGTGTCCTGCCGGTGTTTCCGCATGCGGGGTCGATCACGTTTTCGATGCCTTTGGTAATCAGCGAGGAAGACTTATCAGACTCGATAGAGGTAATCGATAAATCCTTGGCGGTCGCAGAAACGCACTAGGTTCACCAGCTACTCCATTCTTTGTGCGCCAAATCCGGGAAATCGTCGTTTGCGATGGCGGATACCTGAATTCAACGCTCGCCAAGTGATTTGAAGCTTTGCTCAACGACTAATCCACTCTTCTTGGCTGGTGCGCCAAATCGAGCAGAAGTCCGTCCAGGCACACTAGATTTCGCCCTCCGTCATCGCCCGGTTGAGTTCGACCCTGCGCTATTTGATTCACGGAAAAACCGGTTGCCATGTCGCTGCCCAACCTAGCCGGAAATTGCAATACTTGGGCTAGGTGGACGTGGCCGCCGCGCGGCAGACGCGCGACTTGAAGGCGGAGGGCGGATGTGGATACGAAGACAGCGTTGGCCGAACTGGGCGTCAACGATGAATCGTTGTCGGAGGAAGAGAAAAGGGAGCTCGACGAGCGGGGCTACCTGATTCTTGAGGACATGGTCGGCGGCGAGCAACTTGCTGCCATGCGGCAGCGATTTGATCGGTTACTTGCGCTTGAGGATGGCAAAGGCAGGGAGGCCAAACCCGAGGCCGATGTCGGGAGACTGGCCAATCTAGTCGACAAGGGTTCCGAATTTGCCCTCTGCTACTCTCACCCCAAGGTTCTCGCCGCGGTTTGGCACGTCGTCGGCGGCGAAATGCATTTGGGCTCCCTCAATGGGCGCTCGGCGCCACCGGGCCGAGGCAATCAGGCCCTGCACTGTGACAATCAGGTAACGGCGACGGTGGTGCAGAACTACGGCTCCTGCAATTCGCTCTGGATGCTGGACGACTTCACTCCCGACAACGGTGCCACTCGTTTGGTGCCGGGAACCCACCATCTGCTGGCGCAACCGCGCGATCACATGGCCAATCCGGAGGCCGAGCACCCGGACCAGGAATTGGCCCTCGGCCGGGCCGGGTCGGTGATCATTTTTAACGGCATCACCTGGCACGGCGGCACCGTCAACCGAACCGGTCGGCCGCGTCGGGCCGTCCACTGTTTCTGGTTGGCGCGCCAGATCGAGCAGCAGACCGACCAGGCACACTGGCTTTCTTCGGCCACGATCGACGAATTTAGTCCGCCTCTTCGCTATTTGATTCACGTTTGAATCGGCCGCCGACCGCCTTCCAACTTAGCCGGAAATTGCAATACTTGGGCTAGGTGGACGTGGCCTCCGCGCAACAGGCGCGCGACTTGAAGGTGGGGGGCAGAGGTGGATACGAATACAGCATTGGCCCAACTGGGTGTTACCGACGAATCGTTGTCGGAGGATGAAAAAAAGGAGCTCGACGAGCGGGGCTACACGTACCTTGAAAAGGTATTGAGTCCATCGCAGCTCGAAGCGATCCGCGCCAGATTCGACGAGATCGAAGCAGCCGAGGGTGAGTTGGCGGGCGATGAGTATTACGAGGGGAAGGAAGCCAACATTGGGCGGCTGGCCAACCTGGTAGACAAGGGCGACTGTTTCCGACCCTGCTACACCCATCCCCGCGTCCTGGCCGCGATGGCCTACATCATGAAGGATGAAATCCACTTCGACTCGCTCAACGGCCGCAATTGCCCACCGGGCCACGGCCTCCAGGCGCTCCACTGCGACGCCATGGGGACGCCTGACGACAAGGGCTATCGGGTATGCCAATCGCTGTGGATCCTTGACGATTTCACTCCCCAGAACGGCGCCACCCGCATCGTTCCCGGATCCCACAAGCTTGGCAAGCTACCCAAGGACGTAGTCGACGACCCGCTCGCCCCGCATCCGGCCGAGGAGTTGGTGTTGGCGCCGGCGGGGACAGTGGTGATCTTTAACGGCCACTGCTGGCACGGCGGAACGCAAAACCGGAGCAACGAGCAACGCCGCGTGCTGCATGGCTGTTACGTGCGCCGCGATGCCAAGCAGCAGCAGGTCCAGGCCGATTGGCTCTCCCCGGGCACGATCGAAAGCCTCTCACCGGCGGCCCGCTACATCCTGCACGTTTGAACTAATCGGCTGCGGCTTAACGGACACGCGAATGCGTGATCTGGCCGGAACCGATTGACGTCGATGGCCTACCAATTAGCCTGCGAGCACGAAATCAATGGTGTGATCGTAGCTCGGTCGCCACTGCTCGGCTGGGGATCGCCCTAGCGCGCGGCCGGAGGCCTTAACGCTGCCGATTTCTCTGGTCAGTGTCAGAGCGCGCAGAAGGCAGCGGCATATCGTGTCTTCGAGGTTCACTCGAAGATAACTTTGCTGAGTTTGGATTCGCAGCAGACCTCCTTGCGCGGCACCTCCCCAATTCAAAAATCGTTCGCTTGCCGCATCAACTCGGAGGAACGACAGCCTAGACCGAAGCCAGTTTGCGGTGCCGCCGATCGTATGTCGAAGCCAGCTTGACTAGCAGGGCCTTTCGCATTCGACCCAGCGCGGCGGAATGGGCCGGGTCGCCGGCCAGGTTGACATGCTCGCCAGGGTCAGCCTTGCGATCGTAGAGGATCTCGTTACCCTCGCCGTCAATCCAGTACTTGTTCTGCTCGTCAATGAGTGTGAGCACCGACCATCCGCTCAGCGTATAGCGGGTGGCTTTGGGAACTTCGTGGACGACCTCCTCGATGCCGGGATCGAAGTATTCCATCAGCACACAGTCCTTGCCAGGTCCGTCGCCACCGACAAGTTGCCCCCAGAGCGAGCTCCCGTCGACCGGCTTCGGGATAGGCAGCGAGAGGGCCTCAAGCAGAGTCGGCACCAGATCTACGCCTTCGAAGAAACCCTCGAACGTTCGCCCACCGGGCAGGCCACCCGGCCAACGCCAGGCCATCGGCACCTTCATGAAGGAATCGTAGTGGGCCTGGTGCTTGCCCAGGGTGTAGTTGTCGCCACAGGCGTCGCCGTGATCTGAGAAGTAGACCACGATGGTGTTGTCGAGTTGACCGGAGCGCCGCAAATGCTCGATCACCCGTCCGCAATGGTGATCGATCATGGTGCAGGAAGCGTAGTAGTAACGCCGATATTGGGTTACCTCTTCGTCTGTGTCCGGAAGCAGGCTCTCGGCGAGATAGCGCACCATTTCAGGCTTGTCGTCCAGTTCGCCGGGCACCACGTCGGGTGGCGGCACGCCGGAGGCCGGATAGCGATCTACATATTCGGCCGGCGGATTGCAAGGCGCGTGCGGAAGATAAAACCCGGCGACGGCAAACCACGGCGTGTCGCCAGCGGCGTCGATGAACCCAATGGTTTGATCGGCCACCCAGGCGGTATATGAGAGTTCCTCGGGAGCCTCGAAATCCCAATAGTGTTTGCTGCGATCGCCGGTTATCGGGTGCGGTATGCCGACCTTGTCTTCCATGCCCGGGGCGACCTGACGAATCCAGCGGATGTAGTCGTCAGGGAAGCAGCCCGGCTCGTCGGCGTTTACGTGTACGTCGAAGCCGAAACCGGGATGCGGGCGGTCAAAATCGCGCGTGCCAAGCGGCACGAAATGCAGCTTGCCCAGGTTGCCGGTCCGATAGCCGGCATCGGAGAGGATCTGGGCAACCGTCAGCTCGTCCTCTGAGAGTGCGATGCCGTTGGAAGTGACGCCGTGATTGCGGGGGTAGCGACCGGTCAGCAGGGTGGCGCGCGACGGCGCGCAGACCGGATTGTTCACGTAACAGCCGGTCAGGTTGACCCCTTCGGCTGCTAGGCGATCGATGGCCGGCGTCTGCACGTAGCCGTCGGAATTTACGCCCAGGCAATCGAAGCGCTGCTGGTCTGACGTGAGGAACAGGACGTTGGGGCGGCGTTCGGCCATTGCGGCACCTCCGCGTTTCCGGGCAATCGGCGTTCGTTTGGCCATTATTGGAAATTCATTTGCCGGGCAGCCGGCAGACGCCGCAATTGACCGGGCTCGGCAGCCGTTTCTGTCGCTTCCCAGGCCAAATTTGCGCCTGCACTTACATCTACAACGACTGAGGATTGATCGGCCCGGGCTAAGTCGATCCGTTGGGTCGTAGATGCAGTTCCCAGACGCCCGGGCACTGGGTTAGTAGGACTTCCGAGCGGATGCCGGAGTTGGCAATCAGGGATTTGCCGTCGAAATCGGCTTGGTTGAACCTGCGCCACCTACACCACTCCGGGGATAATGAACGCTCATGGCATGCCCGTAGATAAACCAATACGGGTGACCAGTGAACCCCTTAGATTTCGCTTCTGGGAAAGTTGCGTGACTGGCACCGGACCCAAGTGCTTGCCAATGGATCGATTGAATCGAACTATGGATTCGCGATGATGTCCGAATTGAGACTTCGGGATGGGTGCAAATGGTAGCTGAAGTTTCGCGCTTAACTCTGTGGGAGTGGCGCAAACTCCGGCGCCGCTGGATGCCGTGGATCCTTCTTGCAGTCATCCTTGTGCTCATGCAGGCAGCGCAATGGTTCACTTACGCCGCCTATCACAACGAGTCCTTGCAGCAGTTCACTGCCGGCGGATCACAGACCTTTTCGATTACCGAGGAGGTCGACGGTGAATCCGTCAGGATCGAGGCCACGTGCGTAAGTCTTGAGAACGAAGGCCTCCCTCAGGGAATAGAGCAACTCCCTGAGGAGCGGCAGGCCGAGTTTCTGGCCGAATTGACGCAATGGCAGGCCGAGAACTGCGCCAACACCCTGCCGACAGACGAGTTGCGCGGTGCGTTCACTATCCCGCGGTCAATCTCCGGGGCCATTTCAGGGACGGTCGGACTGGCACCAATCCTTCTGATCATCCTCGCGGCCTCGCACATCGGCTCCGAATATGGATGGGGCACGCTGCGCCCGGCTCTAACCCGCGGCGCTGGCCGCTGGCAGTTCCTGGCATCGAAGCTGGTGCTCCTGTTGCTGCTGTCAATCGCCGCAACTGCAGTCATTGCCGTCGCTACCGCTGCCGCCAGCCTGATCGCGGGAATAATCCCGCCCGAAGAAACCGGGACGTTGGCCGAACCGGGTGAGTGGTCCGATGTCTTTATCACCTGGGGCAAGGCAATCTACGCGTTTGCCCCCTACATCGGACTCAGCGTCTGCCTGGCCGTTCTTACACAGTCCGCCTCCGCGGGCATCGCGATTGCGCTCGGTTACTACGTGATCGAACTCATAGCGGCCCCGATCCTAAACGTGACGTCCTGGGGGCAGCGGATCGCCGACTTCCTGCTAGGCAACAACGTCAATGAATGGATTGAATCCGGGGCCGTGACCGTGGAGATCAATGGGGCAAGTTCAGCTGCAAATCAACCCGAAACCCTACAGGCGTTCTTGGTGATATTGGCTTATACGGTGATCTTCTGCGTCGCGGCATTCTGGGTTTTTCTGCGCCGGGACATCGCCGGCGCCAAGGGCGAATAGGCAAGGGTTTCGAATTGAACGACTTCGTCATTCGCACGGACGGGCTGACCAAGCGGTACGGTGAGATCCTGGCCGTCGACGGACTTTCGATGGAGGTCCCGCGCGGGCGCATCTTCGGTCTGTTGGGCCCGAACGGATCCGGCAAGACCACGACGATGGGGATGCTGCTGGGGCTGGTCAAGCCCACCGCGGGCAGCTTCACATTGTTCGGATCTAACTCCCCGCACGTCGAATCCTTGCGGCGCCTGGGGGCGATTGTCGAGACACCGGCCTTCTATCCCTACCTGTCCGGACGCGACAACCTGGCCTACTTCCAGGGGATCGGGGGAAGATCGGATGCGGCCGAGCTGGACGACCTGCTGGAGAAGGTTGGCTTGTCCGACCGTGCCGACAGCCGTTTCCGGACCTATTCATTGGGAATGAAGCAGCGGCTGGGCCTGGCCTATGCCCTGCTGGGCGATCCCGAACTGCTTTTCCTAGACGAACCCACCAACGGTATGGACCCGGCCGGCATGGCCGAGGTCCGCGATCTGATAAGGAGCCTGGGGACCGGGGGACGTACGGTATTGCTCTCCAGTCATCTGCTGCACGAGGTGGAGCAGGTCTGCGACAGCGTCGCCATTCTTTCCAAGGGCAAGTTAATAGCCCAGGGCAACGTCGATGACCTGGTGCGCCCCGGCGGCGACGAGCGGGTAAGGCTCAGGACTACCGACAACGCCAGGGCGGTCGAAGTCTTGGAGGGCCTGGACTGGGTGACGAGCGTGGAAGATGACGGTGATTCGCTGCTGGTTGCAGCGGTCAGTGACAGGTCGCCGGAAATCAGCACTGCGCTGGGACAGGCAGAGGTTTACGTCACCGAGATGGCGGCCGAGGAGACGTCCTTGGAGCAGTACTTCCTGGATGTCACCGAGGAAGAGCGGGAGAGCTGACGGGCGACGAATTCAAGCGCTGATTTGAATTCGCCAACGAGCGCTTTTTTGATCGAATGACCGACTAGCGATTAGGAATTGGCGTCGATTCCGAGCGGCTTTTGCTAGCGGCCGAAGAGCATTAGAGATAAACGTGATTATGTTTTTCCGAATCCCGTGTGCAGGTGACTTTTACGATTGAACTGAACAAAGGAAATCCGAATGGTCGGGCTGCCCGCGTAGTCTTCGTAGATGGGGCCACATCACTTCAAATTGCGGTTTGACACCTCGGTTGAAGCACTCAATCCATATCAAGTTGTATCGGCAATTCAATCACCGGAATCAAAGGCGCTAGTCGAGCTTCGTATTGCCGGACAACCTCGTTATACAAGTCGTCGGCCCTCGGAACATTAATGGTCAAAACTAGCGCATACCGGATTTTTCTCGCGGAGGATGTGCTGCCGCCTTTTGATCGAGCAACGTAGTGGATGTCGAACACCGGTTCTTTCAAGCTAGAAAGTCTTTTTCTTTTGCGGCGATGCAGCGTCGTTTCCCACTTGTGTGCATCCCTTCGGAGTTGATGCTCATTCGCGTACAGCCCACCAGGTCGAAAGAAAGATTCCGATTTTGGGTGAAGTGAATCATCCCGCGCGAACTTGTACCGATGGGGTCTAAACACAACCGAGAGTCCGCTCTTGGTGTAACTGCCTGGGTGTTCCGGGTCGATTTGCGTCGCAAAGCAAAAAGTGGCGGTTATTTCTGCAAACCCAGGAGCGTCAATTTCAGGTAGCGGGATGTGGACTCGTTTGTATTTGGCTGCGCTAATTACGTCTTGATAGACAATGCGCACGCCGTTGTCGGGACATATGACCATTTCGTCTAACGTGTCCGGCAGTTTGCCCCAACCAATTTCCGACCTCTCAAATGTCCCGGGTTGAGTGCAATGAATCAGTAGCGCCTTTATGGCCAAAGGACTTAGAACAGCGCCAAAGTGCGTCCGCACCGCAATGGCCGACCGCATGGTAAGAGGCGACGCAAAGCTCGTACCTTGCAAAGCGGACGCCTTCCCTGGATTCAAGCTGTCTACTGCCCAGAATGGCTCCATGTCGCTCCCCCCGAACGCAATCAGGTCGGGTTTCACAATCCCGGGTGACCTTCCTGGGCCAATCGAACTGTACGCCGCTCTCTCCCAGCCGTCTCGTGTCGATTTGTTACTCGCACCAACAGTGATTCCATTTACACAATCTGATGGAACTTGGACTCGCCACGGCTTAAGCGCATTGAATGAAGGCTCGTCCCCTGTGTTCCCAGCAGCGATGGCCATGAATGACCTTCCATCGGACAAGTGTTCGTCCAGTACGGCCGTCCAAGCGTGAACTTCGTTGTCGTCAATCGGCAATTCAGGTCCGATGCTCAAGTTGACGTATTCGTGGCCCCCCTGGCCCAACACAGATTCGACGCGCTTTAGTACTTCATACAGCTCATACGGATCGTTTTCAGATTCCTTGTCGAGCACCCGGAAGTGGTCTACGCGGCAAAGTGGCGAATCAGGAGTAGCAGATGCGATTGAGCCAAACAACAACGCAGACGTAACTCGTTCGCCGTGTGCCAAATACTCGATTCCGGGTTCCCCCACACCAGGTACGTCACGAACATTCGCCCACCGATTTAGGGGGCTGTCGGAAGGCATCCCTCCGTCCAAGATTGCCACCCGAATCCCAGGATCCACTGCGGGCTTTATAGGAAGTTCGATTCGTTTAGGTTCGTAGACAACTGAAAGCGTTTTCTGCCCCACACGCAGCCTTGGCATCTCGCGCAATACCCGCAGGAATGAGAAACGCGCCACTTCTTGAGCTTCTGAGGGATTCGCGTGAATTCGGAGGAAGCACAAATTTCCAGCAAAAAACACGTTTTCGAAATCCCATTCCAAGCCCAACTCTTGGAGGTAAAACTTTAGGCCGGCCAAAATAAATCGGTCGCGCTCGTGCTCGCTGGCGTGCAGCACAACCTCAAGCAATAAACGATCAGGTTCGCTTGGTAATTGGCGGAGTCGGGACTCCGCGTCAACAGCCGCAATTGTTTCGAGTTTTGTTAAATGCCTGGCTGCAGGATGAATTCTTGACCAATTTGGAATGCTCAGCGACAACGACCTAAACGCTGACCTTTTGCCAGCGACAAACAATTCGGTCGATACATCGGAATCACGTGCGGATTTGCGTGTCTGTTTCTCCGGTGAGACTGAGACTGACCGGCTCCCAATCGTTCGCAACCCCAGCCTTTCCAGGGCTCCTGCCGGTGAGTACGACTTTGCCAGGTATTCGGGGTGAAGCACGATTGAAGCAACCGACTCACCGCTCGGGCATACGCTTGCAGGCAACCGATCCAATGAGTTCGCAGTGTTGGCCAACATTGCCGATACACGTTGCTTCGCTTCGGCAAATTCATATGGAGGTTTCTTGGGCCCACCGCCTTCTTTGACTTCAATTTGTTCGGTGAGAGTTTCGCCATATCCAAGCAAATAATTCCGCCGGCTGGCCATGTTATCTGCCGCTGACCGACTGTTCGTGGACATATTTGCGAATGGTGTCTCGACTTACACCGGTGGTTCTACTTGCCTCCCGTTGCGACATTAGCCCTTCAGACACAATTGCGATTGCGAGATTGCGGCGCATATTCGTGGGAGCAGATCTCGCGATTTGACTCAGGATTTCGACAGACCCGACTTCAATGCTGCAATCCTCGATTGCGGTATATCGTCGCACTCTATCCACGACGTGGCGAACTTGGCTCAACGATTCGCCATCCAAGGCATGCGCGAACAATTCGGGCCAAGGATCCGATTTTTTAAACTTCATCTGATTTCTGACGTAAGACCCAATCAACTCTCTTTCTGGAAGCGGAAACTCAACAATGAGTTCGAATCTACGCCAAACTGCAGGGTCTAACAATTTCGAGTGATTGGTCGCCGCTAACAACAGGCCCCGTGCGGGCCACTCATCGATTTCCTGAAGTAAAACTGTAACTAGTCTTTTCAGCTCCCCAATTTCCCCCACGTCATCGCGCCGCTTAGCAACAGCGTCAAGCTCGTCCAGCAAAAGAACACACTCCCGGCTTCTAGCGAAATCCAGGACCGCACGTAGGTTATTGCCGGTTCGCCCAAGAAACGAACTCATCACAGCCGACAAATCAAGAATCGCGAGTGGCCGCTTAAGTTCACGGGCTACCCACTTCGCTGCTAGCGTCTTGCCAACTCCCGGCGGACCGATGAACAATGCGGTCCTCGTAGGGTCAATCCCCGATTCCGCAAGTGCGCTTGCACTGATCCTCTCGCGCACGATTTGATTCAAAAGTCCCCACACGCGCGATACGTATATGGGTTCTATTTCCAGAGTTGGAGTTTCCAAGACTCGAATCAACGGTAATCGCGAATTGCCATCAAGTGGAATACCGGAAGATTCGATTTGACGCGTCGAATCTCCTTTAACCGGCGCATTCCTCAGGAGCGCCATCAATCGATCCGCAAATTCGGGATTCGTTGAACGGCATTCCCTGGCCAAATTTCGCAATTGCAATACCAAGTCTCGCTTCTTCCCCTTCAACGCGATTTGCGACAAGTGGAATAATCGTTCTTGCCATTCCTCCGTATCGTCCACACCTATGTGACTGTCGGAATTTCCTTGAGAACCTTCCATCCGTCGCACCTGGACTACAATCAGCCATCCCTTAACATTTTAGTCCACTACGACAGATTTTCCTTTACTTGGTACAGGGTACTTTTTTGCCAATCGATCGAAATTCGCTTGCCGCCAATCACTATCAACTATTCGATCAATAACGCATCAGCACGTTTGCATTTGCCGATTCGACCTCGGCATTCAGAATGCCATTCGCGAGCCAAAATCTACTCAATTACCGACAGTGCTCGCCGTGCCCGAATCACAAGAATTCAATGCCGTAGCGCCAATTGGCAGCACGGGCTCGCTTGGCTAGCAACGATAGCCAAATCTGTGCTGTTTCGACCGGCACACGAACGCCCAATTGAGATCAATTCGCAACCAAACTTTCCGAGGCCAGAATCTCCCGATCTTTCGCATGCACTGGACGAGTGGCACGATGATGGTTGTGCTAGTCGTGCTATACTCGGCGAGCACAACTATCACTTGAAAGGCCTACATCATGCCTGAACCGGATGAACACCGCGCCAAAATTTCTCTAAAAGTCGGTGATGTCAGCTTCGAAGGGGAAGGGGGCCAATCCTGGCTCGACCAGCAAGTAGCGTCATTAATCGACGCAATTGGTTCCGGGAGAATCCGCAGCAACAATCCAATCGCTCCTGAATCTTCCAACGAACCGAAAGCGGCCGACCAATTTACCGAGTCGCTTGCAAGTTATTTGAGGTCAAAGGGAGGCGATTCGGTCCAGATTCAACGGTTTTTGGCTACTGCCGCATGGTTGAGCAAACGTGGCCAATCGACGCTGACAACTCGAGACGTCAGTCACGCTTTAAGAGAAAACCAACAAAAACGATTGGGAAATGCGGCAGATAGTCTCAACAAAAACGTTTCAAAGGGGTTCTGCGAAAAATCGTCAAATGGATTTTTCATCACCCCGGACGGTTGGGCGCACCTAGGTGAGCGCCAACCCCAGTGATTCAACACACCGCTTTAGGTGCCCTGCCCGACAACCTTCGCAATCCGCTCATCGCCGAATACCGACGAATCAATCAATCTTTCCTCGAACGCAGATGGTTGCCATCGGAGCTCAGCGGTGGAAGGTTCTGTGAAATCGTATACACGATTCTTGAAGGCTATGCTTAAGGCGAGTTCCCGGCCGAGCTTTCCAAGCCCCGGAACTTTGTTCGTGCTTGCCGTCAACTGGAGCAGCACGAGTGCATTCCAAGGTCTTTGCGTATCTTATTGCCCAGAATTCTTCCCGCTCTTTACGAGGTGCGCAACAATCGAGGAGTCGGCCATATCGGCGGTGATGTAGATCCCAATCACATGGATGCGGCATTTGTCGTGGCTACGAGCAGTTGGGTGTTAGGGGAATTGATCCGCGTTTTCCACCAAATTGAAATTCACGAGGCCCAATCTATCGTCGACAACCTAGTTCAACCTCGAGTACCGTTGGTCTGGGAAGGACCACACTCGCGGCGTGTTCTTAATCCGAATTTGAGCGTTCAATCCCAGGTACTCGTGTTGCTAGCCACTACCCCCAATCCAGTAAGCACTGCCGAATTGCAGCAGTGGGTCGAATGTCGGAACACTGCATACTTCAAATCCATATTGCGCAAATTGCACAGAAATCGAATGATTGAACTCTACCCGGATGGGAAAACCGCCGAGTTATTGCCTCCCGGATATTCCGAAGCTTCCGGAGAATTACATTCGAAGACTTAAACGTTAGGAATTAATCTCCGCTTCGCAGTTAGAAGCATTTTTTCGCCCGCCTATCGACCATCCGAGTGCATATTGCCGTGCCGTTGTGCAAAGTGCGTCGGGCGCATTCGCCGCTGGTCGTGTCTCGTCTTCGTGATGGAAGCCACGTACATGACGCATTGCTGCTCAGTGAACCTGAATTGCCGAATACCGCTCGGTTGTCGCGTTTTGCGCGATTCGACAAGATATAAACTGCATTATGTCTAGCTGCCCGCGATTCCGCGGCGAGCCCCTTCACGCGTCGGTGAATTGCTCAAATTGGCAGCGCGAGACGAGATTAGCGACCATGAATGGCTCGCAATCACCCGGGCGACAGCGGCCGATTAGCCTCCGGAAAGACGGCTATGAATCAAATTCCTCGCTCTTGCTGGACGTACCGAGGCGAGATCGATCCATTTGCCAATTCGAGCGAGTTCTTATCCCCGCTGCCTGATATCTCGTCGCTGAAACAGGAATATCGACAGGCCAAAGAGCGCCGCGGACAACACGGTTAATACGAGGGCATCCCCCCAATCCATCCCGGTATTCAAAGGGTCGCTGACCAGGTAGTAGTGGAAGGGTGACAGCCACGCAATACCGGCAAGGCCGTCGTTGATCTTTACCAGCGACGTCAATAGATGTGAGACGAGAGCTGCGCCCACAGCTCCATAGATGGCAGCCGACGCACGTCCCGTGCCGGCGCCAATTGCTAGGGCGAGGAAGCCGAATACCAGGCCTGACAACACTTGGAGTGCAGCGGTCGAGCCGATGTTGACAAAAGACATCCCGAGGTCACCGAACACCGACCCCAAGGACACGCCGGCGAACGTCGCGATACCGACTGCGATCCCAAAAAGCGTCATGGTCGCGGATTTCTCGATCACGATTCTGGAACGGCGAATGGGATTGGCCAGCAACAGCCCCATCGTGCGTCGCGACTCCTCGCCAGCGAGGGCTCCGGCGCCCGTGACAGCCGTCACCAGGATGACGGCAAGTGGGGCCATCAAGCCAAATGTTTCCAGCGTGTACCAACCTTCCGGAGTGCCCAGTTCGCCGCCCCCAAAGAGCGCGATTAACTCCTCGGGGAAATTGTGGAACGCAACGCGCGTCTCCTCCGTCAACGATGCGTACATTGGCCCCAATATGACGCCCATGACTAGAAACATGGCAGCCGATGTGACCAGAAGCAGGGTCTGGTAATCGGAGACGGTCTTCAGCCATATAGACGACACCCTGGCCGAACCGGCAAGTCGCCCAACGATCCGGTTGAGGATCGGATTGCTCCGCATTCTGTCCAGTAGCGAGGTCCCAACGGATTGGCTTTTGAGGTCACGGCGGCCGAACCCGACCATGGCGGCGACCAAGAGCACGACGGACGCTGAAGCCAGAACTGCCAGGTGGTCCCACGCGATGCCGTTGTAGATCGGGTCACTCCCATCAAAGTAGTACCAAGGGAATGCTTTGCGCAGGTTCTCCAGCCCCTCGACAAGGGGCAAGAGCCCGACTGCAAAGAAGGAAATCACAAGGATCCCAGCGGCCACGCCCGATGCCGTGTCGCGATTGCCGGTTATGGCGCCGATGGCCAGAGCCAGCATTCCGTAATAGACGGCGTTGACGTAAAGGTGTAGCGCCAGGGCTTCCACTTCCAGGCCGCTGATTTCAACATCCATCAAGGCGGCCGCCGGGTAGACCGAAGCCCACAGGATGGCAACAGTGAGGGCGGCCAGCACGACGAGGGAAGCGGCTTTGGACAAAAGGACGTGCGTGCGACTCTTGGGATTTGCGAGCAGGATGTTCATAGTCCCGTTCCGCTCTTCCCCAGCAATCGCTGCGCTACCGAAAACGAGCGCCATTGCGGCCGTCACGAATGCCCCGAAGGAACCAAGAATGTAGCCGACCGCCAAGCCCCCGGCGTCAACGCCCTCCCCGATGCCGAACAAGGAGCGAAACGCCTCGGGCAATTCGGTGTAAATCGTGAGGTCGATTTCCCTATAGGCTGCCATCCCGAACAAAAGCAGCAGCGCGAGACTAACGGCCGAGATGACCCACCCGAGCCAGCGATCGCGCGCCGTTTTGAGGGTTATGTTCGCCAGCGTCATTGCTTGGCCACTTCATCGGTGTGGTAGTAGGTGAGAAAAATCTCCTCAAGATCGGTTTCGCTCGTCTTGATGTCCTCCACGTTGTAACGGTCGGTGGCGGCCTTCAACAGTTCGCCCATGTCTCCCTCAAAAGACATCTCGACGTGGGTGTCGTTTGCGATCACGTTGCGAGCACCGGGCACGCTCTCGAAATCCGAGCCTTCCGGTCGCCGGTCAAGCACGAACTCCACGCGGCGAATGGCCTTCGACCTCAACTCTGCGACTGACTCGACCGCGATGAGAAAGCCGCCGCGGATGATTCCGACTCGGTCGGCGACGCGCTGGACCTCGGACAGCGTATGGCTGGACAGGAAGACAGTGCGCCCTTCGGCGGTCACTTCGTGCACCAAGTTCTGAAACTCCCGTTGGATAAGCGGGTCAAGTCCAGCTGTCGGTTCGTCCAAGATCAGCAGTTCCGGCCGGTTCATGAAGGCCTGGATGACCCCGACTTTTTGCCGGTTGCCCGTCGAAAGATCTCCGACCTTTCTCGAAAGGTCGGAGTCCAGTCGTTCGGCCAGCTCCCTGACGTAGGACCAGTCAACGCCGCCCCGCATATTTGCAAAGTACGTCAGGGTGTCCCAACCGGTCAGGTTTGGGTACAGCGCGAGGTCTCCCGGGATGTAACCGATGTGCTTGCGGATTTCGACGGAATTTCGATGCGTGTCCAGTCCGAGGATGGTCGCGGATCCGGCGGTGGGCCTGATCTCATCCAGCAACGTCCTGATCGTCGTCGTTTTTCCCGCACCGTTTGGCCCAAGAAAACCAAACACCTCGCCTTGCCGGACGTCCAGGTCCACACCTTCGATGCCACGGTGCTTGCCGTAGAACTTCGTCAGCTCACTCGCGTGAACAGCACCCATGGATTCGCCTTCGATCGAAATCCTTGACGTTTCCGCGCTCATTGCCATCTCGCCGCCTCCAGTTGTTGGTTGGTTTTGTCGATTCGATCCGAGACGTTCACCTCAGGTGGCACCTTGGAGTGCGCGATCGGCCTCGTCGAACGCCTCAAGGCGTTCGACTCCCCGTTGGAAAACCTCCAACGCCTGAGCGACCACTTCAAGCTCCTCCACCGACAGGAACGCCGCGATCTTCTCCATGGCCTCGTAATGGCTTCGATTCAAAGTGTCAATGACCTCTCTGCCTGCATGGGTCAGACGGGCCAGGGCGACCCGCCTGTCCTTGGGGTCGGAGACGCGCTCCACCAGATCTTTCCTGACCAGGCGCTCCACCATGCTCGAGGCGTTGGGAGGGGCCATTCCCTGGGCCTGCGAGATTTCGGTGATCTTGGCCGGGCCGGAAGCGAGGACATACAGGACCCCAATCTGCGGGAGAGTCAGGTCGCCGTCAATGGCGAATCCCTTCGCGTCCATGCAGCCGGCGGTTGAAATCGATTCCGCCAATTCACCGATCCTGGCGAGCAGCTCATCCCTTGTCGACATGAGCTACCCTCCCAGCAGAATCATATCTTCTTCATAATTATTATGGCTCTCATAATAGAGATCGCCAAAAGGGTAAGGATGGTAGCCATAACCATGTTGAAGCGGCTGTTCGGAATGCGAGGCGAATCGCCGGCTGCCCGGTTGCTCAAATCCGGCTAACCGGACGCTTGGCGAATTGAGCAAAGGACGGCAACACCTGGCAGTGCAAGCGGCGCCGTCGAACCCATCACCCATTCCACCCGACAAAGGTCCGCGGCAGGTGGGCCTACCGATTAATCAGCGCGGTTCCTCTGAGCGGAACGCCGCAAATTGAATGGTCAGGCGTAATCGGCGCCGGTCAGACTCTCCAGCACGGACTGTTGCCATTCCTTCAATTTGGCCCCCAAACGTTCAACTTCCTGCGGTTGAGCCGTTGAAAGGTCCCTTTTTTCGGATGCATCCGCTCGGATATCGAATAGTTCCTGGCCGGTTCCGGGCTCTCCATCAATGACGAGCTTGTATCGCGAATCAAGGACCGCGCGGGGTCCCTCGAAATCGTCTTCCCGGATCTCCGGATGGTGGTAGTTTTCGAAGTCGCGGGTGAATTTTCCGTCCATTAATTTGGCAAGCGGGCAAGTGCCGGACTGAAGGTCCGGATCGATATATGGCTCAGCGTCATCCGCCACGCTGCCGCCAAAACTCCAGAAGCAGATCGGATCGGGCCGGTCGCCCGCTTCACCTTCCATGGCCGGCACCAAACTGATGCCGTCCAAGGGGCGATCGGGCAATGGCTGTCCCGTCAGCTCGCACAATGTCGGCAGGATGTCGCTGGTGACCGAGTCCATCGACACGCGCATTGGATCCCTGAACCGGCCCGGCCACTCGATAACCGCAGGAACCCGGATACCGCCCTCGTAAACGAGTCCCTTGTAACCGCGCATTGGCGAGGCGAACCGGCTCTCCCGCGGCGCGCCGTTGTCGCCGCAGTACCAGAGCAAAGTCTCATCCCTTATCTGCTCCCGGGACAGGTGCTGGCGCAGATCGCCGATCGCCCTGTCCATCGCAGTGATCTCTGCATAACGCGCCTGCAGCACCCTGTCCAGTCGAACATGCACCTGCTCTCCGGTCTCAAGCGAGGTGATCTGCGCTGTGCTCTGCTGCAATTCTTCCGGCAGATCGCCGTAGGTGGCAAGGTCCTCATCAAGTGCGCTGTAGGGCTCGTGCGGGGATCCGAACCAGGCCACCACGAAAAACGGGCGCCCGGCTGCCCGCGCATCCGAGATGAAACGGTTGGCCGCATCGACGACGATCTGGGAGCTTTCACCCTCGTATTGCTCAGGGGCGCCGCCGTTGTGCGAAAGGTACGGGTCCATGTCGAAAAAGTTGTCGTGCGAGAGGTATTCCTCAAACCCCATTGCCCGCGGATTGGTTGGCGAATCGGCCTTCACCGGACCGAGATGCCACTTGCCAAAGTGGCCGCAGGCGTAGCCCGCCCGCGACAGGATCTGCGCGATGGTTATTTCCTCCGGCCGGATCGACCAGCCCGGGTCGAACGTTCCGCACCGATTCGGATGACGGCCGGTCATCACGCTCGCCCTAGTTGGCGAGCAGAGCGGTGCGCCGGAATAGAAGCTGTCGAGTCGGAGCCCTTCGGAGGCCATTTCATCCAGGACCGGCGTCTGCACGATCGGATGCCCGTTGTAGCCGGTTTCATGCCATCCGTGGTCGTCACTCATCAGAAACACGATGTTGGGCATCGAGCCCGGAGTTTCCCGGGCAGAGGTAGCCGCGGAGCTTGGCGATGCGTTCACGGGCGCTGAACTTCCAGAGCTATGGGTTGGGGATTGACGCCGCGCGATTCTTGCAGCCGGGCGGCTCGCCGATCGGGCCGATTTAGATCTCAAACGCGAGACGCCGCCATTTCCGCTCCCTCGCACCTTGCAAGAATGGGTGCCCTGAAGGGACTTTCACTGGTGGCGGCACCCTGATTTGCAGACACAGAATTCGGACCCAATGCTGGCAACTGGTTCCGCTACCGGGCAATCTTGGGGTCCGGCTTAACGCGTGATTCGTCCCCTGGCCTTGATCCTGGCGGCGGTGCTGGGCTTCAGCGGCGCGGCGCCGACCGCAGACGCGGCGATCGTGGCGCCGCAATCGTCGCCCGCATCGGACCGGGCGGTTCTTGCCGAATTATTCGAAGCCGCCGGCGGATCGGGATGGCTCAATTCCGACAACTGGAACAGCCCGGCCCCGCTGGATCAGTGGTACGGCCTCACCACTGATGAAGCCGGCAGGGTCACCGCAATCGCTCTGGCTTCCAACCGCCTGCGGGGGCAAATCACGCCCGCGATCGATCAACTTCAAGGCCTCGAAGCGCTAGACCTGAGCAACAACCTGCTCCGCGGCGCGGTCCCCCTCGGACTCGGGCGGCTCCCGGCGATCAGAACGATAAGTCTGGCCAACAACCGTTTCAGCGGTTCGATTCCGGCCGCCCTGGGCGCAGCTCCGCGACTGCAAATCCTTGACCTCTCCGGCAACCAGCTGGTCGCCGGCATCCCGGACCAGTTTTATGAGCTGAGCTCGCTCGAGCGACTCGATTTGAGCGGCAACCGACTGATCGACCGCGTCCGCCGGGAATTGGCCAACTTTTCGCGCCTGACCCACCTGGACTTGAGTCAAAACGGGTTCCATGGTCCGATTCCGGCCTCGCTCGGAACCCTGCAAAACCTCGAACGGCTGTTGATGGCGGAAAACTCGCTGTCCGGTGAAATCCCGGCCGGATTGTTCGGCATCGCAGATCTGGCGGAACTTGACCTTTCCGGCAACCGACTGAATGGACGCCTCCGAATCCCCGGCGGACCGCCCACGCGCCTGCAGCGGCTAGATCTTTCGGGCAACATCATCACCGGCCCGGTGCCGAGCGCGATCGCCAGGTTTGACGGTCTGCAGCACCTTGATCTTTCCAGCAACGTATTCAGGGGCCCGATTCCTGCGGGACTCGGCGACATGGCCGATCTGCGGGTCCTGCGGGTCGGCGGCAATCGGTTTTCGGGCTCGCTGCCGCGGCGGCTCGGCCAGCTGGAGAACTTGACCGAGCTCTGGGCCGGCGGCAACCAGCTGACCGGCCAAATACCGGATCTCTCGGCGCTCGCGACCCTTTCGCACCTGGATTTGGGCGGCAACTCCCTCTCCGGCCCGATACCCGCCTGGCTGGCGGAGCTTTCATCACTTGAAGTGCTCGACCTGAGCTCGAATTCGCTTACCGGGCCGCCGCCGAAGGAAATGGCCGAATTGAGCCGCGTAGTCCGGCTGGCGCTGGGAGGAAATCCGCTGACCGGCGCGATACCCGGCTGGCTCGGAGAGCTCGAGTCCCTCCAGGACCTGGACCTTGCAAACGCGAACCTGACCGCCCCGATCCCGGGCGGATTGCGATCGCTGGCGAACCTGCGGTGGGTCGATCTGGGCGGAAACCAACTGACCGGCCAGATTCCGCCGTGGTTCGGAGACTTCTCCGGACTGCAGTACCTGCGCCTGAGCGACAACGCGCTCTCGGGGCCGATCCCGCCGAATCTTTTCTCGGTCGCTCAACTACAGGTGCTCGAGCTCGACAACAACGCTTTCAGCGGAACGATCCCGGACCGATTCGGCGGCTTACCGGCGCTCACCCGTCTGCGGCTCAACGACAACCAGTTGAGCGGACCGATCCCGGATTCGCTGGGCAGATCATCGCGGATCAGATCGCTGCATCTGGACGGTAACCGACTGAGTGGGGAGTTGCCAGGCTGGCTGCCGGACCTGGACGCGCTTTCCGACCTGCGTCTCGGCCGCAACCGGCTCAGCGGCGAAATCCCGGACGACATCGGTCGCCTGCAATCCCTGCTCGAGCTCGGGATCGAGCGGAATCTCCTCGCCGGGCCGGTGCCCGAGTCGATCGGTTCCATTCCTGGGCTGCTCAGTCTCGACCTGTCCGGCAACCAGCTCGAGGGCCAGATCCCGCCGTCGCTGGCGTCGCTGGCCGAACTAGAGCATCTAGACCTGAGCAACAACCGGCTTGGCGGCTCCATCCCGGCCGCGCTTGGCAATCTTGGCCGCATGCGCTGGCTAAACCTCGCCCACAACCGGCTTGAAGGATTGATCCCGGAGGAGATTGCCCAGTTGTCGCGATTGCGCGAACTGTTCCTGGAAGGGAACGGCTTCGAGGGCTGCGCCCCTAACGAGATTCGCCGCCTCCGCTCCACGATCGACCTGCTGGAATTCGGCGGCAGACCGTTCTGCGACCTGGCCCTGAGCCTGATAAGTGTTTCGCCCGGACAAATCCGACCCGAATTCGATTCAGCCCGCCACGATTACGTCGTAGACGTTCCCGCCCCCGAGAGTTCGCGACACGTTTCGCTAAGGCTCTTCGCATACCAAGAATTGCAAGCGGTCGCGTTTCTTGACGCAAACGGTCGGATCCTTGCCGACGCCGACAGCCAGACCGGCGGCTTTCAGCTGGATATTGCCGAATTGACCGCCGATGACCTCCCGCCGCTGATGTCGGTGGAGGTGATCTCGGGGGACCTGAAATACCGCTACAGTCTGCGGTTCTCGCCCGCCCGGGCCGGGGAAGCGGGGTTGTACGCGGTGCTGGTCGATGGCCGCCCGATATTCGCCGGCATCGAGGCGGGAGAGTTTTCGCATAGGGTCGGTTTCGAACGCGGGCGGGTGCGAGTCGAACCGCTGGCGCTTGATCCCGGGGCGACCGTGAACATCTCCCCGCCCGATGCCGATCAGGTCGCCGAAAACGGCCACCAGGTCGACCTGGCGGTCGGTGCGAACAGCATCCTGATCGAGGTGACCCCGGCCGACGGTCAAAACGGGCGCGGATTCGAGCTGGCCCTGGAGCGCCTGGCCCCGGACCGTGACATCCTGATCCGGCTCTATGAAACCACCGGCGGCCCCGCATGGTCCCGAAGCGAGGGATGGCTGTCCGAAGATCCACTCGGCGATTGGCACGGGGTCAACACCGACAACGCCGGTCGCGTCGTCGAGCTCGAGTTGGGCGACAACGGGTTGAGCGGCCCGTTGCCGGCCGCGATCGCCGACCTTGTCCGGTTGCGGAATCTCGACCTCAGAAAAAACCGCCTGAGCGGCGAGATCCCGTCCGCCTTCGGCCAGTTGAGCGAGCTGGTGATCCTGGAACTGAGCGGCAACCGGCTTTCCGGACCCCTGCCGGACCAGGTGGCCCAATTGCCCAAACTTCTGCTGCTCTCGCTTGACGAGAACGAACTGTCCGGTCCGCTCCCGACCTCCTTCGGCAACGCCGCTGAGCTGATCGGGTTGGGGCTGGCCGGCAACGAGTTCACCGGGCCCGTCCCCGAGTCGTTCGGGAATCTGCCGGCCCTGGGGACATTGCGCCTCGCCGGCAACCGATTGGGGGGCTGTCTGCCGGCAACGCTCCGCGCCGACGTATTGCAGTACCACGATTTCGCCCGGCTCGGGCTTTCTTTCTGCGACGTCGGAATCCGTGCGCTGCCGCTGAACCTCGGCCGATTGCTGCCCGCTTTTTCGCCGGGCGACACCCGCTACCGGCTATTCGTGGAAATAGGCGACGTCTCCGCGCAACTCTCGCTGGCGCCGGAACTATTCAATGAAAGCTCCGAAGTCAGCTACCTGGGCCCGGATCTTGTCCCGCTGGTGGACGCCGATCCCCGGTCCGACGGGTTTCAGATCAATCTGTCGCGGCTGCCGCCGGACGGGGAACCCTTAGAACTGAGCATCCGGGTTTCAAACCCGGCCTCCGAGCAGACATACAGTTTTGCGATCGAACTCGCCAAACCGGGCGAGGTTGGCCTGGAGGCGATCGGGGTCGCCGGGCAGTTTTCCAACTATTCCATCGGTTCGAGTTACCTGCGCCGCCTGGTCAATCACCAGTCCGAACGCATCACCATTGAGCCCCGAACGATCGACCCGGCGGCGGTTTTCGAATTCCTGGCGCCGCCGGTCGGCTCAGGCGGGCCCCTCCCGCTGCCCGATGCCGACGGCGAACCGGGCAACGGTTTCCAGTTCGATACCGCCTCGGGCCCGAACATTCTGCTGCTGCGGGTGCAGTCGGCCGATTCAAGCAGGGTTCGCATCTACGCGCTGGTGATCGTGCGCACCCCGGGCAAGCCCTCGCCGCCCGCAATAGCCGCGGTCGCGCGGAGCCCCGCTCGAACGGAGATTTACTGGTCTCCGCCGGACATTACCGGAGGAAGTCAAATCACTGGCTACGACCTGCGCTACATATATGCCGGGACCCCAGAGAAATCCGACCGATACTGGACGATGATCGGCCGCCTGGATCCCGTCGCCGGCCTCAATCTGGTTCTTGACGGTCTCGAGGACGATCTTTCGTACGAATTTCAGATTCGGGCCCGCAATCGCGCCGGCGCCGGCCCTTGGTCAGACGCGTTCGCGGTGGCGCCGGCGGCCTGATCAGCGGGAATCCAGTTCTGGAAGCCGTGCTCTCTCCCGCGCTCGCGGTCCAGGGGATCGGCGTTGTCGCGTCACCGCCATTCCCTCGCACCGGATTGGGGCTCGGACGCATCGAATCCGCAATCCTGCTGAATTACTGCGCGACTTACCTCGGAATCCCAGCGTTTCAACCCTGACACAAATAGCGCCGCCGGCAACTTGATTCCGGATAACCTTTTTTGTCAATGCGAGGTGGGCAGATGCCGGTTCCCACCCCGGAATCAAGGAGACGGTACATGGCATCCACCGCCGAACGCCTGCGCAAGCTGGTAAGCGAAAACGTTGAAGTAGACGGCAAGTCGCTGGACATTCCGGCCGACCTGAATTTCAGTCTCGCTGACGCCGGCGTTTCTTCACTCGATCTGGTGGCGCTTGGCAAACTGGTCGCCGAAGAATTCAATATCACGTTTGCAATCGAAGACTGCACGTCGATCACTGATCTTGCGCAACTGGCCGATTTCATCGACGCCAAGGCGGCCTGACCCCACGCCGGGCCGGCTCCGCGGGGCGGATTTCCCCAGGCGCGCAAAACTCCGAGACCTGATGCTTCCAGCGGCGGTTCGGCCTTGCCGGCGCGGTCGGGAACCCGGCCCGCTGAAATCGCAAGTGGCAGGGGTCGCGGCGGCACGCAGCCGCCGTCAATCGGACGGCGGTGAAATCCGGCGATTCAGGCCCTGGGAAAGTGCCGTTGGGTACTCACGAATAGGCAGTATCACGAAGTTGTTGCCCTAACTTGTCTTCATCTCCTGAACGGATCTGGTTCATCCCCGAGCCAAACGCCTCGGTCGAACTCGACCTGGGCGGCGGCGCAACGATCCTGCTGCGACGTCACGGAAACCCCGAAGGCCCACGCATCCTGGTCAGCCACGGCAACGGCCTGGCCAGCGATATGTACTACCCGTTCTGGTCGCTGCTGGAAGATGAATTCGATCTGGTCGTTTACGACCTGCGCAACCACGGCCGAAACCCGGTCGGAGACATAGATGGTCACAACATCCCGAACATGGTCGACGATCACGATCGGGTCCTGGAAGCGGTCGCCGCCAACTTTGGGGAAAAGCCCGCGATAGGTCTATACCACTCGGTTTCGGCGCTCATTGCTTTGCTCTCCCCCGCCCTCGGCGCCAACTACCAGGCGCTGGTTTTGATCGATCCGCCGATCACCAAAGCGGGGCGCGACTACCAGGAGTTCGAGGCGGCCGCCAATCGCGCGGCGGCAATGGCCCGCCGCCGGGCCGACAACATCCCGACCAAGATCAAGATGATTGAAGTCCTTTCGGTCATTCCGATTTACCAGCGAATGGTGCCGGGGGTTTACCAACTCATCGCCGACACGACCCTGCGCCCTAACCGCAGTCGTGAGGGATTCACCTTGCGGTGCCCCAAGGAATACGAAGCCCGGATCATGGAATACGCCTGCGCCTTTGCGGTCGCGGTGGACCTGGAGGCGATTGAATGCCCGATCCAGGTGATCGGCGCCGATCCGACGATCCCTTACTCCTACCTACCGAGCCTGGACCTGAGCGCAATCGCCCGCGTCAACTACGACTTCATTCCGGACTCGACCCACTTCCTGCAGTTGGAGGAACCGGAGGAGTGCCTGGCCATGATGCGCGAATTCCTGGGCACGATCGGGGCGCTCGACCAGGGCTGACGGTCCCCCGGGCCTGCCACTGCCGGAAGAGGTTCTATTTGCGATGAACGCCCACTTTGGTCCCGAGCTTTTCAAATTCCTGCGCCAGTTGCGGCAAAACAACAACCGCGAATGGTTTCAGGCCAACAAACGGCGCTACGAAGAACACGTCAAGCGGCCGCTGCAGCGCTTCATCGAGGATTTCGCCCCCGAACTGGAGGCGATCAGCCCGCACTTTGTGGCCGACCCGCGCGGAAACGGCGGCTCGATGTTCAGGATCTACCGCGACGTCAGGTTCTCCAAGGACAAATCCCCCTACAAGACTCAGGCGGCGGCGCAGTTCCGGCATGAATTCGGCAAGTCGGCCCACGCGCCCGGTTTTTACCTGCACCTGGCTCCGGAGGAGGTTTTTGCCGGAATCGGCCTGTGGGGACCCGACACACCCACCCTCACCAAGATCCGGGAGGCGATCGTCGCCGACCCCGGACAGTGGCGCGGCATTGTCACCGAGCGGGATTTCGCCGCGGCGTTCAATCGCCACGGGCGTTCGCTGAAGCGTCCGCCCAAGGGGTTCCCGAAAGAACACCCGCTGCTGGAGGACCTCAAGCGCAAAGACCACATCGCTTCGCTGCCGTTTACCCACGAGCAGATTTACCGAACCGATTTCATCGATGTCTACGCCGACGCCTGTCGCCGGGCTTCTTCCTACATGCAGTTCCTTACCCGCGCCGTCGAATTGCCGTACTGATCGGCGGTGCAACCTAGCTGGGACGGGAACTGGCCGGACCGGATTACGCTTATCCCGGGTCCGTAATGGGTGATTTGAAAAAGTCGATCCGGCACCGAAACTGGCCGTCGGCGATCAAGCGGTGCGGCGCCAGGGGGCAAATGACCTGGCGGCCGGGGGCGGAAATTCTCCGGATTTCGCCCGTCTGAAGGTCCTCGAACCTAACGCTTCCGGCCAAGACGTGCAGGACGGCCCAGAAACCCTCGGCGAGGGAGTGCTCCTGTTGCAGAGCGGCGGGCAATGTACCGCGCTCGAAGACGGGCGAGCTACCGGTCGCGATCAGCCCGTCCGGAAGGCTACAGCCGACTAAATCCTGGGTCATCCCTCCACAATCCCGTCCGGAAATCCTCCAACCAAGTTGTTTTGGCGCCGAATTGTCGACAACTTCCACCCCTTGAATTGAAGCTGGGCCGGGCGAGGGAGCGATCCTGGCGCGCGCCGCCGAATTCGCTTGTCGCCCCCAATCGATCCGGTGCAGGCGGGGCCCGGAAGGATCGAATTGGCGACCCGGCCGGCCGGCCTGTCGATACGCTTATTCCAAACCGGACTAAATGATCAAGCGGGGTAACCGATGGCCGAATCCAAACCGACAGTCGCGTTCGTGGGAGTTGGTCGCATGGGGTCGAACATGGCACTTCGCCTCAATGACTGCGGCTACACCGTCGCCAGCGTGATCGACACCAACCAGCACATGGCGATGGTCGTGGCCAACGACGTCGGTTGCCAGGTCGCCGATAGCCTGGCCGGCGCCACCGCCAGCGCCGACGTGATCATCACCGTGGTGACCAACGACCAGTCGATGCGCGACATCTACATGGCCGACGGCGACAACCTCCTGGAAGGGGCCACCGGCAAGCTGTTCATCAATTGCGCGACCCTCTCGCCGGCGATCCATCGCGAAGTCGACGCCGCGGTCTCGGCCGCCGGGGCCGAGGCCCTCGAAGCCTGCATGGCCTCTTCGATCACCCAGGCCCGCGACGGGACCCTCTATCTGATGACGGCCGGTTCCGACGCCGCCCAGGACCGCGCCGCCGGGCTGCTGGCCGATCTGGGCGAAGTCCGCCGCATCGGTTCCGTCGGCCAGGCCGCCGAGGTCAAGGCGCTGGTGAACATGGTCATGAACATCAATACCGCCGGGCTGGCCGAAGGCCTGGGCCTGGCCGACGCGCTGGGCCTGGACCTGGACATGGTCATGGAGGTCTTCTCCCAGACCGGGGCAAACTCGCGCGTGCTGGAGACCGACGGCGAGGACATGCGCGACCGCGACCACGAGGTCTATTTCTCGGCGGACCATGCCGCCAAGGACTCGGGGATAGCCCTTGATCTGGCCGCCGAAGAGGGGCTGAACCTGCCGCTGGCGTCCGCCACCAAGGCCCAGTTCGTGCGCCTGATGGATGCCGGCAAGGGCGAATTGGACAAGAGCGCCGTGGCCGAACTGACCTTTAGGGGCCGGAACTAGCCTCCGCCGGCCTGGGCCGGCACGAAATAAACGATCGAGTCCTCCGGCACTTTGGTGCGAACCCCGGTCGCCAGGTCGTGGCCGTCCAGCCAGATCGCCAGGCCCGGCCGCAGGCCGTGGGTCGTCTCGTCGGAGACCAAGCGCGCCTTGATGCCCGGGTGACGCTCCTCTAAAGCGTCGATAAGCTCCCCGACCGTCCGGCCGGGGAGCTCGATTTCAACTTTGCCGCCGGTATGCTCGCGCAGGGCGCGCGGCACGTGGACCCGCGGCATCGTCTCTGGGGCGACCCCCCTAGGAGGACCCGTTAGCCAGCGCCGCCTGGACGGTCGGCGGAGACATCGGCAGTTCCTGCAGGCGCTTGCCGGTGGCGGCAAAGATCGCGTTGGCGATCGTCGCCGGCGGCGGCACGATGCTGGATTCGCCGACCCCGCGCACCCCGTAGGGGTGGCCGGGGTTGGGCACCTCGACGATGATCGTCTCGATCATCGGGAGGTCGAGCGCGGTCGGCAGGCGGTAGTCGAGCAGACTGTGATTGCGCAGCCGTCCCTCGTCGTCGTACCAGTAGCCCTCGTTGAGAGCCCAGCCGATGCCCTGGACGACGCCGCCCTGCATCTGGCCTTCCACGTACGGCGGGTAGACCGCCTTGCCGGCATCCTGGGCAATCGTGTAGCGCAGGATTTCGACTTTTCCGGTCTCGAGATCGACTTCCACGTCGGCGGCATGGGTCGTAAACGACGCACCGCGCTGGGTGGGGTTGACGGTGGCGTTGCCGACGATTTCAAGCTCGTGCTCGCCGAGCAGCGCGGCCGCTTCGGCAAACGAGAGTTCGTTGCCGGCCCCGATGAAGTAACCGTCGACGGCTTCGACCGCCGAGGGTTCCACGTCCCAGAGCCCGGCCAGCGCCGCGCGCATCTTGGCCAGGATTTCGCGGGCCGCCTCGTAGGCGGCGTAACCGGTGGCGAACGTCACCCGCGACCCGCCGGTCACGGCGGTGAAGGCGATTTCGTCGGTGTGTCCCACGATCGGGATGATTTCCTGTTCGGAGATTCCCAGCGCCTCGGCCATCTGCATGGCGACCGAGGTACGGGTGCCGCCGATGTCGGTCGAACCCTCGATCAGTGTCACCGTGCCGTCGGCGTTGACCCGCCCCGAAGCCGAGGAGGTCATGC
Source organism: Chloroflexota bacterium (assembly GCA_009840625.1). Lineage (NCBI taxonomy): Bacteria > Bacillati > Chloroflexota > Chloroflexota bacterium. The sequence goes on from VXNJ01000010.1 coordinate 49,403, forward strand.
CGGCGTTGAACCAGAACCCGGAAGCCACTCCGCGGCCGCGAGCCTTGTTCGGGCCCGAGGGCTCGCCCAGGTCGCTCTGCCAGTGGTCCGAGTCGCGGATCGCCTCGACGCATTCGATGTTGCCCACGCGCGGGAACGGCGGGCCGTCGGCGCGCCAGTCGCCTTCCTTGGAAGCGTTTTGCAGGCGGAACTCGATCGGGTCGAAGCCAAGCTTCTCGCAGATCTCATCGACGGTCGTCTCGACCGCGAATTCGCTCATCGTCGCGCCCGGCGCCCGATAGGCGTGCGAGTGCGGCTTGTTCACCAGGACATCGTAGCCGTCGACCCGGACGTTGGTGGTCGAATAGGGCGCGAACGCGCACACGCAGCCGGGGTGGATCGGCGAGCCCGGATAGGGCCCGGCCTCGAACCAGAATTCGCCTTCCACGGCGGTGATCTTGCCGGCGTTGGTGACGCCGATCTTCACTCGCATCCAGGTGCCCGGGGTCGGCCCGGTGGCGCGGATCACCTCGTTGCGGTCCATCGCCATCTTGATCGGGCGGCCGCTCTTGCGCGACATCACCGCGGCCAGCAGTTCGAGGTAGGAGGTGGTCTTGCCGCCGAATCCGCCCCCGATCTCCATCGGGATCACCTTGATCTTGGAGACCGGCATCTGCAGCAGGTCCTGGAGCTCGTTGCGGATCGCAAAGGCGCCCTGCGAGGAGCACCAGACCTCGAGGTGACCGTCCTCGTGCCAGAGCGCGGAGGCGTTGTGGGTCTCGATGTAGCCCTGGTGGACGGTCGCGGTCTCGTACACGTTCTCGAAGATGTGGTCGGCGGCCGCGAATCCGGCCGCAACGTCGCCTTCCTCGTAGATGCGGTGCTCGGCGACGTTTGACGGGTCGTCGCCGGCCTCGCCCTCGGTCATGGTCCGGATCTCATCGAGGATCACCGGGCCGTCGCCGTCGCGCACCTGGCGCGCGGTCATAACCGGGTCGAGCACCTCGTATTCGACCTTGATCAGGCGGGCCGCTTCCTCGGCGGTGTGCGGGTCGGACGCCGCCACGGCCGCGATCGCGTGCCCGTCGTAAAGGGCCTTGTCGGTGGCCAGCATGTTCATGGCCTTGAACTTGGTCGACTGCAGGCCGCCCTCGCCGATATCGGTCAGGCCGGTCTTGGGCTCCGGCAGGTCGGCGCTGGTGATGACCGAATGAACGCCCGGGTAGGCCTCGGCCGCCGAGGTGTCGATCGAGAGGATGTTGGCATGGGCGTGCGGGGAACGCAGCACCTTGCCGTACAGCTGGCCGGTCAGCCAGATGTCGGATCCGTAGGCGGCGCGGCCGGTTACCTTGTCGACGCCGTCATGCCGGACGGGCGATTTGCCAAGGACCTTGAAGTCCCCGGTCTTGACCAGGTGGGTTTCAGTTGCCATCGTCAGGCTTCCTCCCGCATGCGCGCGGCCGCGTCCTGGACCGCTCGGATGATCTTGTCGTAGCCGGTGCAGCGGCAGAGGTTGCCAGCCAGCCACCAGCGGATTTCGTGTTCGCTTGGGTCCGGATTCTGCTCCAGCAGGGCTTTCGCCGCGATGATGAAGCCCGGGGTGCAGATCCCGCACTGCAGGGCCGCGTTCTCAAGGAACGACTGCTGCAGCGGATGGAGCTTGTCGGGTTCGCCGACTCCCTCGATGGTCTCGATCTCGCAGCCAGCCGACTCGACCGCCAGCACGCAGCAACTGTTGACCAGGCGGCCATCCATGACCACGTTGCAGGCTCCGCAGTTGCCGTTGTTGCAGCCTTCCTTGGCCCCGTACAGTTGCAGGTTCTCGCGCAACACGTCCAGCAGCGAGTCGCGGGGCTCGCACAGAAAGTCGGTGCGCTCGCCGTTGATCGTGGTGGTTATGTGGGTCTTGCCCGCGATCAGGTCAGTGGGCACTGTGGGACTCTCCTTTGGCGCGGGCCACGGCGCCGCGCAGGGCGCGCTTGGTCAAAACGCCGCTGAGGTGCTGGCGGTACTCGATGGTGCCGCGCATGTCGGTGATCGGCGACGCCGCCGCGACCGAGTGGGCGGCGGCAGCCTCGTAGGCTTCCTCGCCGGCGGTCTGCCCGACGAGCGCCGCGCCGGCTGCTTCGACGTAAAGCGGGGTCGGCGCGACCGCCCCCAGGGCAATCCGCGCGCCGGTGATGGTGTCGCCGTCGAGCTGGACCCAGGCGCCGGCCGAAACCACCGCGATGTCCATCTCGTTGCGCGGGATAAAGCGCAGGTAGTGGGCCCCCGAACCGGCCGGTTGCGGCGGCAGCGTGAGCGAAACCAGCAGTTCGTTTTCGGCCAGCACGTTCTGGCCCGGGCCGGTGCAGAAGTCCTCGGCCGCCACCTGGCGCGTGCCGCCCGGCCCGGCGATGTTGCAGACCGCCGAGTAGATGATCAGCGGCGGGGTCGAATCGGCCGCCGGCCCCGAGTTGCAGAGGTTTCCGCCCATCGACGCCCGGCCCTGAATGCCGGTCCCGCCGATGATGGTCGCAGCGTCAACGATTCCCGGGAAGGATTCGGTGATCGCCGCATTGGCATAGATCTGATAACAAGGAGCAGCCGCCCCCAGCGTAACCCCGCCATCGGCGGCGACCGCGATCTCGGTCAACTCGGGAATGTGCTTGGCGTCGACGAAAACGTCAACGTCCCGCACCCATTCCCGGACCTGCACGATCAGGTCGGTTCCGCCGGCCAACATGCGGGCCTTGGAACCGTGCTGATCGAGGATTTCGACCGCGTCGGCAATGCTGGTGGGCGCCGCGTACTTGATCGCTTGCACTAGCAAACTCCAATAAACGTAGCGCCAACAAGGCGCCTGCCCACCCCGCCGTTGAAACCCTTAAAGGTGCGCGGACGCCAATAAAAGAATAAGGAAAGGGCCGGGCGCAACCACCCTGTCGCGGCAGCGTCCCTATTCTTAAAAATCAACATCGACGCAGACTCGCTCGCCGGACCGTCTAATTGGCCAACGATCGCCCCAACATCGTGCTGATCATCACCGATCAGCAGCGATTCGACACGATCGCCGCCCTGGGCTGTCCCTGGATGGACACCCCGAACCTTGACCGGCTGGTCAGCGAAGGCGTCGTTTTCTCGAACGTCTTCGTCAACGCCCCGGTCTGCGGACCGGCGCGGGCGGCGCTCTTTTCCGGGATGACACCGCACAACGCCGGGGTCCTGCGCAACGATTCGATCTGGCGCGAGTGCTGGGTCGAGGACCTGGCCGCATCCGGGTACCACTGCGTCAACATCGGCAAGATGCACACCGGCCCGTACGACGCTCCCGCCGGATTCCACGAACGCTACGTGGTCGAGAACAAGGACCGCTTCCACGCCCCGCTCAAATTCTTCGACGAGCTCGACAAAGCGATCCTGGCCCACGACCTGGAAAAACCCGGTCGCCACACCTACCGCAAACAGGTACCCGACTACGCCGAACGCTTGGGGGCGTTCGAATGGCCGCTGCCCGGTCACCTGCATCCCGACGAATTCGTCGGCGACTCGGTGGTGCGCTGGCTGGACACCAGCGCTGCCTCGCGGCCGCTGCCGCAACCGCTGTTCCTGGAGATCGGCTTCCCCGGACCGCATCCGCCATTCGACCCGCTGGCCGAAGTGGCCGAAAAATACATGCAGCGCGAGATACCGATGCTCGAGGTCACCGAGGCCGAGATGGCGGCCCAGCCCGAGGGGCTGAAGAAGCTGCGCGCATTCTTCGAGCAATATGACGTCGACGCGGTCGTCCACGATTCGCGGGCCTCGCGCGAGCGGCGCCATCGCCAGCGTGCCTATTACATGGCCAACTGCGAGATGATCGATAACAAGGTCGGCCAGATACTGGACGCGCTCGAGCGTCACGAACTGCTGGCCAATTCGATCGTGATCTTCACCTCCGACCACGGCGAATCCCTGGGCGATCACGGCATGTACGCCAAATGGAACATGTACGACTGCGTCACGCGGGTACCCACCATCGTCTGGGCGCCTGAAAAGTTCACCGGCGGGCGAACGATCGACGACCTCTACAGCTGGTTCGACCTGGGCCCCACGGTCCTGGAGTGCGCCGGCCTTGAGACTCCCGGGCACTTCCAGGCCTCAAGCATGCTGCCGCAGCTCGAGGGCCGCGCCGGGGCCGCCGGCCGCGACGAGGTGTTCTCCGAGCTCTCGCGCGACACCGTGATGAACGCGATCGAGTACCAGATCATGCTCCGCACCCGGGATTTCAAGTGCGTGGAATTTTTGGGCGAAGAGCGCGGAATGCTGTTCGACCTGAAGGCCGACCCCGACGAGCTCGTAAACCTCTGGGACGATCCCGCCCAGGCCGAACGACGCGATGAGATGCTAGCCCGGATTCACCGCTGGTATGTAACCTCGGTCGCGGCGGCGGCGCGTCGCAACGTCCAGTACACGATCGGCGACTTCATCCGCCACCGGTTCGGCGAAGAGGTAGACGACGAGCGATGAGCAACAGCTTCGGTCAGGCTTTCCGGGTCACCACCTGGGGCGAGTCGCACGGCGAGGCGGTCGGGGCGGTGATCGACGGCTGCCCGCCGCGCCTTGAGCTTTCGGCCGACGACATCCAGCCCGACCTGGACCGCCGCCGGCCCGGCCAGAGCCGGATCACCACCCAGCGGCGCGAGGACGACCGCGCCGAGATCCTCTCGGGCGTGTTCGACGGGGTGACCCTGGGGACGCCGATCTCGATCGTGGTGCGCAACGAGGACGCGCGCGGCAAGGACTACGAGTACATGCGGCGCATCTACCGCCCCTCGCACGCCGACTACACCTACCAGGCCAAGTACGGGATCCGGAACTGGCGCGGCGGCGGACGGGCCTCGGCGCGCGAGACGATCGGGCGGGTTGCGGCCGGGGCGGTGGCCCGCAAGCTGCTGGCGGTCAGGTACGGGATAGAGGTCGTTGCCTACGTCAAGCAGGTGGCCGATATCGAGTCCCCGGTGGACATGGCCGGCATTTCGCGCGAGACGGTCGATTTGAGTCCTACCCGGGTCCCCGACGCGCGCGCGGCCGCCCTTATCTACGAGCGGATCGATAAGGCCCGCAAGGACGGGGACTCGCTGGGCGGGGTGGTCGAGTTCGTCTGCCGCGGAGTCCCGCCCGGACTGGGCGAGCCGGTGTTCGGAAAACTCGACGGCGAGCTGGCCCGGGCGATGCTCTCGCTGCCGGCGGCCAAGGGGTTCGAGATCGGTACCGGCTTTGCCGGCACCCGGCTTTCCGGGGTGACCCACAACGACGAGTTCTACATGCAGGAGCAGCGGGTAAGGACCCGCACCAACCGCTCCGGAGGGATCCAGGGCGGAATCTCCAACGGCGAGGACGTCGTGGGCCGGGTGGCGTTCAAGCCGACCGCCACGATCCTCAAGGCCCAGCGCACCGTCGACGATGACGGCAACGAAGTCGAATTCGGCGGACGCGGCCGCCACGACCCCTGCGTCCTGCCGCGGGCTGTGCCTATCGTAGAGGCCATGTGCACCCTGGTCCTTATCGACCAGGCGCTGCGCCATAACGCCCAGACCGGCTTCCTGGACTAATGTCGGTATCGCCGGCGGCCCTGGCCTACGCCTCGCGGCAGGCGCTCTCGCCGCTGATGCTGGTGCGGCTCAACATTTACTGGCTGGGGCTTTCGCTGCTCTGGGGCGGGTTCGCGATCGTGTACCTGCCCGACCGGGTCGAGCAGCTGGTCGGCCCCGACATCAAGGGCACCATGCTGGGGGTCATCACCGCGGTCGGGGTGACCGCGGCGATCATCGTCCAGCCCCTGGCCGGCGGGATCTCGGACCGGGCCTGGTCGCGCTGGGGCCGGCGCCGGCCGATGCTGATCCTGGGCGCGATCTGCACCGCGGTGTTCGTGCTGCTGATGTCGCTGACGGCCACCTACCTGGCTCTGCTGGCGCTGATCCTCTGCCAGCAGATTTCCGAGAACTTCTCGCGGGCGGCGATAAAGGGCGTGCTGCCCGACCTTGTCGGGACCACCCAGATGGCACGCGCATCCTCGATCAACGGGATCCTGAACATCGGCGGCACCGTCATCGGGGCCACCATCGCCGGGGTGTTCCTCGATGCCGGCAATCCGGGCGGCTTCGTGTTCGTGGGCGGGCTGACGGTCGCCTTCGCTGGGCTGCTGGCGTTCCTGCTAATCCCCAAGGGGCCGACCGCGCCGGCGGCGCCGCAGCCCCCGCTGCGCAGCGAGTTCGGGCAGGTCATTTCCTACCTGAAAGCCCAGCCCGCGTTCGTCCGCGTGGTCGCCTCGCGGCTGGTCTTCTTCGGGGCCATACTGGCTGCCGACAACACCCTGCTCTTTAACCTGCGCGACCGCCTGGAGGTCGATAACCCCGGGCAGTGGTCCTCGATCCTGCTCGGACTCCTGCTCCTGGCCACGATCGCTTCGGCCTGGCCGGCGGGGGTGATCGGCGACCGATTCGGGCGCAAGACGGTGGTCTACGTGGCCTGCACCTGCGGCTGCGTGGGCTCTATTTGCGCCGCCTTCATCGTGCACATCGCGGCGCTGGGATTTGCGGTGGCGATGCTGGGGTTCGCGCTGGGCGCGTTCTCGGCCGGCGACTGGGCGCTGCTGATCGACAAGATCCCCAACCCCAACAGCGCCGGACTCTATCTGGGACTGGCCAATTTCGCCGGCGCCGGCGGCGACGCGGTCGGGACCCTGTGGGCCGGGATAGTGCTCGACCTGGGCAACCGCGGCGGCCAACTGCACGGATTCACGATCGTCTACCTGGTGATGGCGCTGTTCATGATCGCCGCCGCCCTGATCCTGCGGCCGCTGCAGGACGACGTGGCGCTGCTCAAATCCATCTGACCGGCCGCGGCCGCGCCTATTCGGCGAACCCGCTCCGGGCGGGTTGCCGATGATCGGTCCGCTGGAGGTGGCGGGCGCCGCCCTGGTGCTCTCCCTGGCCGGATTCACCATCGGGGCAATAGGGTTCGGGTTCGCCCTGTCCACAACCCCCTTCCTGCTGCTCTTCCTGGACCCGCAGACGGTGGTAATCGTGGTCAACTCGGTGGCGGTGCTGGCCTTCGCGCTGGTGCTGATCGAAACCCGCGCCCGGCTGCGGTTCCGCGAGTTAACGCCGATGGTCCTGGCCGGCGTGCTGGGCACCCCGATCGGGGTGTGGGCGCTGAGCGAAATGGATCCGACCTACCTGCGGATCGGCATCGCGCTGCTCGTCCTGGCGGTCACGGTCCTGATCATCACCAACCCGCAGAGACGGATTCCCAAGCCCCGGATCACCGGCCCGCTGCTGGGATTCCTGACCGGCGCCCTGGTCTCCGGCCTCTCGATCGGCGGCCCGATCATCGTGCTCTTTTTCCTGGGCAGCGGCATGGGCCGGCAGGAGCTGCGGGCGGCGGTGGCCTACTTTTCGACCGTCGCCTACGGCGTGGCCCTGGCCGGCTACTACCTGGAGGGCCTGTTCACCGGCGAGCGTCTCCTGCTGGTGGTCGCCGCCGCCCCGATGGTGGCGGTCGGTTACCTGTTGGCGGTGCGGCTGACCCGCCACATGAACGCCCGACGGTTCCGCCAACTCGTGGTGACGGTGATCGTGATCACCAGCATCCTGGTGCTGGCCCGCGAGCTAATCGCCCTCTAGCGAGACCGCTCAACCCCGTCCCAAGCGGGGCGCGCGCTTCAGGCGGTCGAAAGTTCCAGGTACTCGAGCGCTTTGGCGTAACTGTGCTTTTGCAGGAAGTGGCGCAGCTGCCGATCCTCGCACGCGCGGGCCTGTTCCTCGACCCTGGCCATAGCCGCCCGCAGCTCTGCGGCGGCCTGTGCCGACCCGCCGGCCAGTTCGTCGGTCAGGCGCGCGATCGCGCGCAGATCGGAGACGAGCGCGCCGGCTGGATCGATCAACCTCTGCCATCCTCCTCGGCAAACGACCGTACCAGATCTTCGTACACCCCCACGCAGGCGGAAACTTCGGCGAGCTCCACGTATTCGCGGTTGGAGTGCGCCTGGGCGATGTCGCCAGGACCCAGGACCACGAAATCGCGTCCCAACGGCGCGTAGGCGGCCGCATCGGTGCTGTAGGGAACCCCGATCAATTCGGTCCGGCCCAGCCTGCCGCAGGCGGCGGCGGCGGCGCGCACGATCGGCGCCTCGGGGCCGGACTCGACGCCGGCCTCGGCTGCATAGGGCTCCCCGACGGTGATTGCTTCCCGCCCGGAGAAAAGTTCGACGAACGCCGCCCAGACCGCCATGGGATCCTCGCCGGGCAGCATCCGCCGGTCGACCATCGCCCGGCAGCTGGCCGGGACCACGTTTACCTGGACCCCGCCGGATATGGTCGAAACCGTCAGCTGCCCCTTGCCGCAGAGCGGGTGCGGAGCATCGGGCATTACTTCCGGCGGCAGCGCGCGCAGCACGGATATGGCGTCCAGCATCGAGTAGATCGCGTTGCTGCCCAATTCGGGATTGGCGGTGTGGGCCGATTTGCCCGCCGCCTCGATCGCGAATCGCAGGATGCCCTTCTGGGCGATTACCGGCTGCAGTGACGTTGGCTCACCCACGACCACCGCGTCGGGGGAAATACCGGCCGCCATATGATGCGCCCCGCGCTTGCGGTACTCCTCGTCGACGACCGCCGCCAGGGCTACGTTCAGCGGCGGCGGGTCGCGGACCAGACGCTCAAACATGAACAGCGCCGAGACCATCGAGCCCTTGACGTCGCAGGCGCCGCGTCCGTAGATCCGTCCTCCGTCGCGCACCGGTCGGGCGCTCCCCAGATCGCCTTCCTGCGGCACGGTATCCAGGTGGATGTCGAAAAGCAGCGTGCGTTCGTGGCCGCCGTCAAGTTCGAGCAGCACGTTGGCCCGCCCGTCGACCACCTCCTGGCGGGATACCGCAAGGCCCAGATCCCGGCCGAATTCGGCCACGAAATCGCCGTATTCGTTTTCGCCCCTCTCGCCGCCCGGCATGTCTGGGTTGACCGAATCGATTGCAACCAACTGCTGGAGCAGGTCGCCGACGCGTTCGATATCTGGATTCATCGGACTGCATTTACCTCGCAGTGCCCTGCCGGACCGAAGTGTTTTCGGGATCCTGCCCGGTGGCGGCCGGCTCAGGGGCCGGATACGGGACAGCTTCCGCAGGATATCCCAATTGCGGGCGTCCCAACCGGCCCGGAACCGGCGGCGCAGCCGTCAGGCGATCGGCCGCCGACTCCGGCGGACGTATGCCAGCACCGCAGATGGATGTTCGGCCAGCAGGTCCGGTTCGGCGGCTCGCAGCCGCTCCGGATCCAGCGACCCCCAGCTCGCCCCGATTGCACGGCAGCCGGCCGCGCGGGCGGCCTGGACGTCGGTCGGCACGTCGCCCACGTAGGCGATCTGCGCCGGCTCTTTTTGCCCGGTGCGTTCCATCGCCACCAGCAGCGGGTCGGGCGCCGGTTTGGGCCTTGCGCAGTCGTCCCAGCCCACCACGGCTGCAAAGTAATCCAGCAGTCCGGCGCGCTCCAACTCGCCCCTGGCGCCCCAGGAGATCTTCGAGGTAACGATGGCCATCTCCAGCCCGTCGGAGCTCAGCGCCTCCAGGGTCTCGACCACTCCAGGGTAGGGCTCGAGCGGTTCCTCGCTCGCGTAATAGATTGCCCGGTAGCGCTCGACGAATCGCGGCCAGTCGTTGCCCGTGAGCTCCTTGGCCAGCGCTTCAATCGTGACTCCCAGGTGCATGCGCCAGAGTTCGCGCGCGTCGGGTCGCTCGCCGATGATTTCTTCATAGGTTGCGGTCAGGGCGTCGGCCCGGCCGGACAGCGTGTCCAGGACGGTGTCGTCAAGATCCCAGAAGACGGCCTTCACCGCCGACGGCCCAATCGGCCAACGCCCGCGGCGCCGGCGTATTTATCAATTGCCGGCCGTCCCGATCGGGACCGCGCCGGGAGGCTGCCTACTGGCAGGCCTCGCATTCCTCGTCGAACGGGTCGCACACCAGCCCGTTGACGGTGGAGCGGACTTCGGCTGGGGCTTCGGCGCGCTTAACCGCGATCCGGGACGAGGCCGACTCGGATTTCATCCAGCGCGGCTGGATGGCGCGGGCGTTGATGTCGATCGACGTCTTTTCGATCTGGGTAGGGGCGAACGAGCGCAGGTAGTAGGTGGTCTTCAGGCCCCGCCGCCAAGCCAGGAAGTACATCTCGTCGACCGCTTTCCCCGACGGGGTGGCAATGTAGAGGTTCAGCGACTGACCCATGTCGATCCACTTCTGGCGACGGGCCGCGCATTCGATCAGCCAGGCCGGCTCGATCTGGGTCGCGGCCAGGTAGAGACGCCGCAAATCCTCGGGGATTCTTGAGATTTCGGCCAGCACGCCGTCGTAGTACTTCAGGTCCTCGATCATGCGCCTATCCCAGAGGTCCAGGCGCTGCAGGTCGCGAACAAGGTACGGGTTCAGGATCGTGAAGTCCCCGGAGAGGTTCGACTTGGCGTAGAGGTTGCGGTAGATCGGCTCGATCGACTGCGAGACCCCGGCAATGTTGGAAATCGTCGCAGTCGGGGCAATTGCCAGAACGTTGGAATTGCGCATTCCGTCGCGGTTGATCCGCGAGCGCACCAGGCCCCAGTCCTGGGTCCGGTCGCGATTCATCTCGACCGGTTCGCCGCGCTCCTGCTCCAGCAGATCGATGGTGTCGATCGGGAGCAGCCCGCGGTCCCACTTCGACCCCTGGTAGCTGGGGTACGGCCCGCGCTGGGCGGCCAGCTCGGACGAGGCCAGGATCGCGTGGTATGAAATCAGCTCCATCGAAAGATCGGCAAATTCCACCGCCTCCTGCGAGGCGTAGGGAATGCGCTGGATGTACAGCGCGTCCTGGAAACCCATGACGCCCAGCCCGACCGGACGGTGGGCGGTATTGGAGCGCTGGGCCTCCGGAGTCGGATAGAAGTTGATGTCGATGACGTTGTCCAGCATCCGCATCGCGGTGGCGACGGTCTTGGCCAGCAGCTCCTCGTCGATTCCCTCGGGAGTCGTGTGGGCGGGCAGGTTGAGCGAACCCAGGTTGCAGACCGCGGTCTCGGTGGAGGATGTGTTCAGCAGGATTTCGGTGCACAGGTTGGAGCTGTGCACGACCCCGACGTGGTCCTGCGGCGAGCGGATGTTGGACGGGTCCTTGAACGTGATCCAGGGATGCCCGGTCTCGAAGAGCATCGAGAGCATCTGGCGCCAGAGATCCCGCGCCTCGACTTCCTTGTAGCGGCGGATCTGCCCGCGCTTTGCTTGGCGTTCATAGTGCTCGTAGCGCTCGGTGAAGGCCTTGCCGTATAGGTCGTGCAGGTCTGGCACCTCGTCGGGCGAGAACAGCGTCCAGCGACCGTTCTGTTCAACCCGCCGCATGAACAGGTCCGGGACCCAGTTGGCGGTATTCATATCGTGGGTGCGGCGGCGCTCGTCGCCGGTGTTTTTGCGGAGCTCGACGAAGCTTTCGATGTCCAGGTGCCAGGTTTCCAGGTAGGCGCAGACGGCGCCCTTGCGCTTCCCGCCCTGGTTCACCGCCACCGCGGTGTCGTTGACGATCTTGAGGAACGGGATCACGCCCTGGCTCTCGCCGTTGGTGCCCTTGATGTGGGAACCGGTGGCGCGAATCGGGGTCCAGTCGTTGCCCAGCCCCCCGGCCCACTTGGACAGCGAGGCGTTATCGGAGATGCACTTGAATATCCCCTCCAGGTCGTCGCTGACCGTGGAGAGGTAGCAGGACGAGAGCTGGGGATGCGGCGTGCCGGAGTTGAACAGGGTCGGCGTGGCCGACACGAAAAGGCAGCGCGAGAGGACCTCGTAGAACTCGATTGCCCGCGCTTCGCGGTCATCCTCGTTCTGGGCCAGCCCCATCGCCACCCGCATCCAGAAGTACTGCGGGGTCTCGATCCGGCGCTGGTCGATGTGCAGCAGGTACCGGTCGTAAAGGGTCTGCAGACCGAGGATCCGGAAGTTGTCGTCGCGGTCCAAGCGCAGCGCCAGCTGCAGGCGCTCGAGGTCGAATTCCAGCAGCTTGGCATCGATTCTTCCCGCCTCGACGCCGGCCTGCAGGTAGGGTACGAAGCCCTTGCGGTAAGGCACGTCGAGTTCGGTGATGGTCGGAGCGATGCCCAGGGCCTCGCGGTAGATCAGGCGCAGCAGCAACCGGGTGGCGACGCGGTCGTAGGCCGGTTCGCGCTCCATGCACTGGCGGGCCACCAGGATGAGGGCGCGCTGGATGTCGGCCGAAGAGATTCCGTCGTGGAGCGAGAGGAATACCTCGTCCTCGATGTCGTCGATCGAGCAACGGCCGTCCAATCCGCGGAAGACCTCGAACAGTTCGGCGCGTATGCGCGCGACCTGCAGAGGCTGGCGCGACTGGTCCTGTTTGATTACATGGATGGGCTCGCGGATCTGGTCGGCCGGCTGAACGATCCGCCGGATCGAGCGCAGGCGGGTGCGCTCGGCGCGGTAGAGGATGTAGGAGCGGGCGATCGTGAAGTGGCCGCGCCGCATCAGTTCCTCTTCGACGTTGTTCTGGATGAACTCGACGTCGGCGCCCGGGTCGGTCAGGGCCTTGGTTGACACCCCTTCCACGACCGCGCGGGTGATGCCCTCTACCTCGGCTTCCAGCGCTTCGGGCAGCGGTTGATCGACCGGTACTCCGAGGTCGGCACGGAATGCTTTGGCCATCGCGTCGCGGATGCGCTTTACGTCGAATGGAACAACGCGACCATCGCGCTTGCGCACCAACATGGCACCTACATCGAGCGCCATCGCCAAAGCTCCTTAAAACTGCTCAACGGGGAGCGAATCGCCGCCTCTTGTCCGCGTCCGTTGCACGCTGGCGCGTGCCCAAATCTCCCGGCTCGAACGGGTTTTAGTCTAACCCTTGCGCGCGCAATTTGGAAGACCCCGAATGCTTACCGCACCCAAAATGTTGGGGCCTATTTCCTGTTCAAACCCGACAAATTCCTACATATTGGGGCATATTCAGCGCGGCGCCGGCCAGCCTTCAGCAATCTTCAGCGACCGGTTTGCGGCCCGCGAAGCCCTCGTCGGGGCGGTGCCAGTACAGGATGTCAGGTTCGCCCAGGCGGAAGCACCAGCACAGCGGTCCGTCGGCGTCGCGGCCCGGGAAATCGATGATCCCGCTGCGCAGGTCGCGCACCAGGATCCCGTCGTCGGAGAGCTCGCGCAAACGCGCGTTCATAGACGCGAGCAGTTCGTCCAGTCCGGGTGCGTCGCCCTCGGCCGGCGCCATCCCTTCGGCGGCGCTCCCCCAGGCCCGCATCTGCCCGCGGAGCTCGGCGATCTGCTCCAGCCGGCGAACGGTGGCCGGCAGCAGCGCGCGCGCCTCTTTTAGCGAGTAGAGACGCTCTTCCTCCAACGGTCCCCGGCCGGCCTTATTCGGCCTCGTCTTCGGGCAGATCGCGCCCGCCGCCGGCAAACCGCTGCGGTTCGCGGTTCCAGGGATTCCAGCCGCCCTTGGGAGAGACCATCATCTCGTCGGCGACGTTGCGCTGATAGGCCTCGTCGGATATCGCGGTCACCTCGGCGTAGAGCTCGGGCGAGAGTTTCCACTCGGCCGCGCGGGCGGCGTCGTTGACTTCGGCCGGGGTCCGGAACCCGACCAGCGCGGTGGATACGACCTCGTGCGAGAGCACCCAAGCCAGGGCCAGATCGGGCAGGGTGTGGCCCTCGCGCTCGGCGATCGCCCGCAGCCGGTCTTGGGTTTCGACGTTGGCCGGGAAGTGCTTCTGGCGGTCGAAGAACGGCATGCCGAAGGCATGGCCGGAATCGCGCCAGTCCCAGGTCTCGAACTGGTAGTCGGCCGGCATCGCGCCCGAAAGCAGGCCGTGGGCCAGCGAGCCGTAGCTCATGATCCCCACCCCGTTCTGCTCGCACCAAGGCATCACGTCGCGCTCGATGCGGCGTTCCAGCATCGAGTAGCCCATTTGGTTGGCGACTATCCCCAGGTGCTTCTTGCACTCGGTAAGCATCTCCGGCATGAAGTTTGAGACCCCGGCGTAGCGGATCTTGCCGGCCTGCTGCAGCTCTTCCAGGGCGCGCATCGTCTCCTCGAACGGCGTATCGACGTCGGGCCAGTGGATCAGCAGCAGGTCGATGTAGTCGGTCTGCAGGTTCTCAAGGCTCCGCTCGCAGGACTCCAGCACGTGGGCGCGGGTGCCGTTGCGTTCCATCCGCTTTTCGGCGTCGTTCCAGGCGATTCCGCACTTGGTCACCAGCACGATCTGGTCGCGGATCGGCTTGAGCGCCGCGCCCATCACCCGCTCGGAATGACCCAGTCCGTAGCCGGCGGCGTTGTCGAAACACGTGACCCCCAGGTCAAAGGCCCTCCGCACCGCGTCCTGGCCCTCGCTGTCGTCGACTTCGCCGTACTGGGTACCACCCATCGGCCAGCCGCCGAAACCAACTACTGAGACCTCGAGGTCCGAATCTCCGAATTTGCGGTATTCCATGGCGTTCTTGGCTATTCCCTGGCTACGCGGCCGACACGGCGCCGGCGCGGTTCTGGCGCCGCCAATTCTGGCAATGCCTGGCCGCGCGCGGTCCGGCCCGGGCGGTTCAACGCCTCACCCGGCGACCACGGTCAGGCGAACTTGGTCGGGTTGGGATTCCAGGCGTTCTTGGTTCCCACCGGCGGGGCCATCATCTCGCCCGAGACGTTGCGCTGGTAGGCCTCGTCAGATATCGCGGTCACCTCGGCGTAGAGCTCGGGCGAGAGTTTCCACTCGGCCGCGCGGGCCGCATCCTCGACCTGTCCCGGAGTGGTGAATCCGACCAGCGCGGTGGTTACCGTCTCGTGCGAGACCACCCAGGAGAGCGCCAGATCGGGGAGGGTGTGGCCCTCGCGCTCGGCGATCGCCCGCAGCCGGTCCTGGGTCTGGATGTTGGCCGGGAAGTGCTTCGCGCGATCAAAAAGCGGCAGTCCGAAGGCGTTGCCCGAGTAGCGCCAGTCGTTCGGCTTGAATTCGTATTCGGCGGTCATGGCCCCCGACAGCAGGCCGTGGGCCAGCGAGCCGTAGCTCATGATCCCGATCCCGTTCTGCGCGCACCAGGGCATCACGTCGCGCTCGATGCGCCGGTCCAGCATCGAGTAGCCCATCTGGTTGGCGACGATGCCGAAGTGCTTCTTGCATTCCTCCAGCATGTCCGGCAGGAAGTTCGACACCCCGGCGTAGCGGATCTTGCCGGCCCGGTGGAGCTCTTCCAGCGCCCGCATAGTCTCCTCGAATGGGGTGAAGATGTCCGGCCAGTGGACCAGCATCAGGTCGATGTAGTCGGTGTCCAGGTTCTTGAGGCTCCGCTCGCAGGACTCCAGCACGTGGGCGCGGGTGCCGTTGCGGATCACTCCGCCGCCCTCGGGGTCGCGGTCAAGTCCGCACTTGGTCACCAGCACGATCTGGTCGCGTATCGGTTTGAGCGCCGCGCCCATCACCCGCTCGGAGTGCCCCTGCCCGTAAACGGCGGCGTTGTCAAAGCACGTGACCCCCAATTCATGCGCGCGCCGCACCGCAGCTTGGCCTTCGCTGTCGTCGGACTCGCCGTAATTTCCGCCCATCGGCCAGCCGCCGAACCCGACAACCGAGACCTCGAGTTCCGAATCACCAAACTTGCGGTATTCCATCGCTGTCCATCCATTCCCGGGCGCCGCGCAGGGTGAGCGTCCGCGGGGCGCATTGACCGCCCATTATTGACGGATTCGACGTCCCTCTTCGTCCCTCAAAGCTACCTGCCGGCGGCCGATTATTCACGAGCCCGGAAAAGGACGGCCGGGATTCTCAAGGCGCCGCGCGAGCGGCTGTTACCTAGTCGTTTGTCCGATCGGAGGGCGAGAGTCCGGCGGTGCCGAACCGCTGCGGTTGCCGATTCCACGGATTCCAGTTTCCGATCGGCGGAGTCAACAGCTCTTCGGCGACGTTGCGCTGGTAGGCCTCGTCGGAGATCGCGGCCACCTCGGCGTAGAGCTCGGCCGTGAGCTTCCAGTCGGCCGCGCGGGCGGCCTCGTCGACTTCGGCCTGGGTCCGGAATCCGACCAGCGCGGTGGTCACAACCTCGTGGGCAAGAACCCAGGCCGTCGCAAGTTCGGGCAGGGTGTGGCCTTCGCGTTCGGCAATCGCGCGGAGCCGGTTCTGGACCTCCACGTTGGCCGGGAAG
Source organism: Chloroflexota bacterium (assembly GCA_009840625.1). Lineage (NCBI taxonomy): Bacteria > Bacillati > Chloroflexota > Chloroflexota bacterium. Next base: position 65,562 of record VXNJ01000010.1, read on the forward strand.
TGCTTTTCGCGGTCAAAGATTGGCAGTCCGAATGCGTGACCGGTAGCCCGCCAGTCGCCGGTCTCGAACTGGTGGCCGGCGCCCATCGCCCCCGAGAGCAGGCCGTGGGCCAGCGAACCATAACCCATGATCCCGATCCCGTTTTCTTCACACCATGGCATCACGTCGCGCTCGATCCGGCGTTCCAGCAGCGAATATCCCATCTGATTGGCCACGATCCCCAGGTGCCGCCGGCACTCCTCCAGCATCTCGGGCATGAAGTTGGAGACCCCGGCGTAGCGGATCTTGCCGGCCTGCCGGAGTTCCTCGAGCGCCCGCATCGTCTCCTCGAAGGGGGTGTAAACGTCGGGCCAGTGGACTAGCAGCAGGTCGATGTAGTCGGTCCCGAGATCCTTGAGGCTCCGCTCGCAGGATGCTAAGACGCTTTCCCGGGTGCCGTTGCGCTCGACGCGCTTGACCTCGTCGTTCCAGGCCAGCCCGCACTTGGTCACCAGCACGATCTGGTCGCGTATCGGTTTGAGCGCCGCCCCCATCACGCGCTCGGAATGGCCCACGCCGTAGACGGCGGCGTTGTCGAAACAGGTGATTCCCAGGTCGAACGCATGCCGAACCGCGGCCTTGCTTTCGCCGTCGTCGACCAGGCCGTAATTTGACCCGCCCATCGGCCATCCGCCGAACCCGATCACCGAGACTTCCAGCTCCGAGTCGCCGAACGTGCGATATTCCATCTGGGCCAGGGCCTATCTCACCGGCTGCGCCTGAACGGCAATCGTGTGGCCCATTATTGACAATGCCGGACCCCTATCAAGCCTCCGCGATGGGCTATTCCAGGCCGTGATCGGGTTGATCTTCCGGGCCGTGCTGCTCGGCGTCTTTGCAATCGTCGCGCTGGGCCTGGTTTACGTTGCCTACCTTGCCGCGGTCGTCGGCATCCTGCCGGTCCCGCAACTGGCTGGAGTCTCGTCCGAGAGCGCCGGCCGCCTGGCCGGGTACGAGGCGGAGGCCCCGAATTTCGCCACCGTGCTCGAGGATTCGACGGTGGTGGAGGATCCCGCCGGTGGACGCGAGATCGGCATTTCGGCGGTGGCGTTCAACCACTTCGTGGCGGCCTCGGGCCGGGCGGCGCCGCAGTTGGAGTGGGCGCGGGCGCGCATCGACGGTTCCCAGATCTCGATCGAGGGCGAACTGCGCGGGCACGTGTACGTTGCCTTTGCCGGCCGGGCCACCGCCGCCACCGCGGACGGGGCCATGCAACTGCAGCTGGCGATCGAGCGCTTCGGGTTCCTGCCGCTGCCCGCATTCCTGAGCGGCGCCCGGCAGTGGACGGTCGAGTTCCCCTCCACACCCTACTTCGTCTACCTGCTGGGCCTGTCCGGGGCCAGCGTCGGATAGCGGTTTACGCGCCGAGCCCGGCAACCGAATCGCCGCTGCTGCGCTTGAGCCACTCGACTCTGGAGTCGTCGTGCATCGGCTCCAGCCAGTTCACGTCCGGCCGCGGCGGTGACGGCAAGTCGTGTTTTTCGAGCCACGCGCGCGAGGAGACGTAGTCGAGCATCCCCTGCTCTATGCCGCTCTGGGTCTGCGGGTATTCGGCGTAAAAATCCAGCAGCGCGTCGCGCCGGATCACCAGCGTCGAGAGCGCCGTGATCGCCCGCACCGAAGCCGGACGCGCGGTCTGCCCGAGCAGGGCTAGTTCGCCGAAGTGGTCGCCTTCGGAGAGTTCGTGGAAACGGGTCCGGCGGCGACCGCGGCCGCGGTCGAAGTGCGAGACCTGCAACAGCGCCTGGCCGCGCCGCAGAAAGTAGAAGTCGGTGCCGTAGTCGCCCTGACGGTAGAGGATTGCCCCGGCCGGGTGGCGCCGCCAGCTGAAGCGCGCCGCCAGCGATTCGATCTGTTCGTCCTCGAGTTGGGCCAGGTAGGTGATGTTGCGCAGGTAGGCGGCGAACACGGTCCGCAGATACGACTCGTTCAGGGCCGCGGTCAGATCGGAGCGCTGGACCTCCCCGCCGAGCAGCGAGCCGACATCCAGGACCAGGACTTCGCTGTGGGCCTCGGCCGAGGCGTGGATCATCTCCGGCAGCCCCAGGACCCTTTCGAAGTTGCCGAACGCCGCGCCCTCGCCGACCAGCCAGCCGCGCCGCTGACCCTCGTCGGGATGGCTCGGCACCGAGAGTCGCACCGAGCCGGCCGCCAGCACGTAGAGATTGCGGTCGCGCATGCCGGGTTCGGTGATGACCGTCCCGGGCTCGGCGATCAGCAGCCGGCTGCGCCGGGCCAGCTGGCGGCGAAATTCCGGGGACAGCCGCTCGAACAGTTCGATCCCGGCCAGCGCCTCCTCGATCCGGCCGGTACGGATCTTCCAGCCGGCGGAGCGCACCGCGTAGCCGGCCCATTCCCAGATCGCCGCCAGGGCCGGGTTCAAAGGCCCTCCTCCGGGTCGAGATCGTCTTCCTCGAATTCGGCCTCGTCGTAGGGGGGTTCTTCGAGCAGTTGGCCGATCTGCCCGGCGAAGGCGGCCGAATCCTCGGCATAGCGTTCAAACGGATCGCTGATCTGCAGCACCGCGCCGTTGACCGCGATCGATTCCCAGTCCAGCACGTAGGGCACCACGTCCCAGGCTCCGGAGGCCTCGATCTCCTCCCAGCCGTCAATGTAGGAATAGACCCGGTACAGGCGGCCCTCCCACAGGGCGTAGTCGGACAGTCCGTTGCGCAGCCGCCGCCAGTTCACGTGATCGGCCGCGCCGGCCTCGGCCAGGGCCCGCAGGACCTGGGCCCGGGCGAACGCGCGGGTGTCGGTGGGCGGGGAGGCGATCGCCCGCCGGGCCACCGGCGCCGGCAGCAGAAAACCCATCTCGGAGCGCTCGCGCAGGGCGGCGAACACGCTCTGCTCGGATCCCACTATGTGATAGGCCTGATCGACCTTGAGCAGGTCCCGGTCGCTCCAGCCCGATTCGCTCTCGCCGGCGACCTCGCGCAGCACGCCGCGCTTGGTGACCCAGTCCAACTTGCCGTTCAGCTTTTCGGGGTCGCTTTCCAGCTGGTCGAGCACGGCGGCCCAGTTCTCCAGCGTCCAGTCGGTGTCGGCATCGCGGCCGGCGAAGCGCCGCGTGGCCTCGTGCAGGTAAAGGCGCTGCACCTCCACCGCGGACACCGACCCGTAGCGCTCGTCCTGGACCGTCCAGTCGCCCTCGGTGTTGGCCGCTATCTGGCGCAGATCGCGGACCGGCGTGCTGAGCGTCAGCGGCTGGGTCCAGCCGCCATCAAGGAGCTGGGTTACCAGCGCGGCGGTGCCAATCTTGAGCGCGGTGGCGTATTCGGAACGGTTGGCGTCGCCGATGATCACGTGCAGGCGGGCCCTGGTCCCCAGCGGCTCGTCGCGCAGGTTGATGATCGGGCGGCCGCCGTAGCGGACCCGCCGCGAAACCCCCACGTCGGCAAACTGGGCCCGCTGCGAAATGAAGTACCGGGCCACTTCGTTGCGGCCGCCGAAGAAGACCATCCCGGCCCCGGCGAAGATCTGGCGGGTGACCAGGAACGGCATGAGCCCGGCGATGACCAGGTCGTCGTCGGGGCGGCGGCGCATCGAATAGCTCTCGTGGTAGCCGAAGGTGTTGCCGCAGTAGTCGGTGTTGCTCTTGACGAAATAGATGCTCTCGTCCTTGCCCAATCGCCCGACCGTCTCGCCCAGAATCTGCTCGACGGCCATTTCCTGGGCCACCAGCGAGGCCAGGGTGCGGCATTCGGGAGTGGCGTATTCGAGGTGCCCGGAGTCGATCAGCAGGCGCCCGCCGTTGAACAGAAAACCGCCGTTGGCGGGGGTCTCGCCCCACTCGCGGGGGGCCGGATCGACCACCCCGTAGCGGTAGCCGTCGAAGATCTCGGTCTTGACCATCGCCGCCGCCAGCGGCGCGTCGACCGCGCCGGTTACGCCGAACTCGACTTCGGTCCCGAACAGCGCGTCCTGCATGGCCTTCTACTGCCCGCCCGGTTGCGGCGTCGGATCGGGGATTTCGCGGATGATCCGCCGTACCCGCTCGCCGAGCTCCTCTTCCTTGCCCTCGTCCGGCGCCTCGGCCGGATCGGTCTCGGTCTCGGTGTCCGGTTTGGCCGGTGCGTCGGTCTCCAGGCAGATTCGGTCGGGACCGGCGTCGACTTGATCTGAACGCACCTGCAACCTGCCTCTCAAATCGACCCGGCTATCACCAAGGTGCCGCGATTATCGTTCCCCGAACGCGACCAGTCCGGAGCGGGCCAGGGCGCGCTCCAGGGCCGCGGCGTCGGCCGCCCGCTCGGCCGCGGCCGAGAGTTCGTCGATATCGCCCGAATGGACTGCGCCCAGATCGATCCGCACCCCCCGGCCGCCGAGGCGCAGTTGCACAGAGTCCCATTCGATCGCCTCGATCAGCCCGCCGAATCGGGCAACGAGCAGGCCGCGCAAGCGGGCCCGGGTGTCACTTGGCGCGCGGCGCAGGGCCGCGCCCGCCTGCTCCGGCGCCACCAGGGAGCGCATCCGGCCCTGGCCGACCAGCTGGAGGTGCGTCGAGTAGCGCGGATCGAGGTAGTGGTAGGCCAGATCCAGGCGCTGCAGCTCGGAACCGGAAAGTGGTTCCCCGCCGTCCTCGAGCGCGGCGACCAGCCCGGCTTTGGCGCACCAGTCGACCCGGTCGGCGGCCGCCGAGGGATCGCTGCGCAGCTGGTCGAGCAGTTCGCGACTCTGGCCGATGATCCAGGCGCGTTCACCCGATCCCGGCGCCGACGCGGTCACCGCGTCCAGGTAGATTTCCAATACGTCCAGCAACGCCAGGCGCCCGCGCGAAGTCTCGACCACGGCCTCAAGGCCCGGATCGCGCGAGAACGTGCGCATCGCCCGGACCGGGTCGTTGAGTGCGACCCCAAAGTCGTGGCCGGCCTCGATCCGATCCAGCACCAGCGCCGTCAGGCCCGCCTTGAGCGCCGTCTGGTAGTGCGAGCGGTTGGCGTCTCCGCAGATCACGTGCAGGCGGCGGTAGCGGTCGGGCCGGCTGTGCGGTTCGTCGCGGGTGTTGAAGATCGGGCGGTCGGTGGTGGTGTTGATGCCGCTGACGCGGGCGAAGAAATCGGCCCGCTGCGATATCTGCAGCCCGACCGACCGGTCGGCGTGCTGCCCTTCGCTGCCGAATTTGCCGGCGCCGGTCAGGGCGATCCGCGAGACCAGGAACGGGACCAGCTGGCCGATCAGGAACCGCAGGTCGAGCCGGCGGTCGACCAGGTAGTTCTCGTGCGTGCCATAGGAGCGACCGTGGTAGTCGGTGTTGTTTTTGACCACCAGGACCTGGCCCTCCAGGCCGGCGGCGTTGCGGACTCTCTGGCAGGAGAGCAACAGCGCCTCGCCGGCGGCGTCCTGGCGGACCAGCTCGAAGACCGAGCGGGTCACGTCGGTGCAGTACTCGGGGTGGTTGTGGTCGTTGTAGTAGCGCGCGCCATTCGGCAGGACCGTGTCGGCGATGAGCTCCTGCCGCGACAGCCCGGCGCTGCGGCGCCGGTTGTCGGCCAGATCGCCCGGATCGCGGGCCAGGCGATGGCGTTGGCCGAAGAGATCCAGCCGGCCGTCCTCGTGCGAATAGTCCCAGCCCCGGAACACCGGTTCGATTTCGGCCGCCCGCACCAGCGTAGAGGCCTCAAACGCAAAGTCCACCGGCCCCTCGAAGCCGAGGCAGATCATTCCGTACTCGGTCTCGATCCCCATGGGGCGCAGGGCGGGTTCCGAAGCGCTCCGGCCGGGGTTCCGGTCGGTCCCGGGAGGCGCGCTTTCGGCCGGGAGCAGGGGCGGTTTCACGGGGCCGACGCCGCGGCGGCACGCGAACCGGACACCGAGATCTTGAGGGCAGGAGGCAACTAGAGGTTCGCGATCTCGACCGGCTCGATGTCCCCGGCCGGCGCGAACCCGAAGATCCGGCCGTAGAAAGAAAGTTCCGCCTCGGCAGCGCGCTGGATGTTGGCCGCCTGCCGGAACCCGTGCTGCTCGCCGGCGAACGGCAGGTAGGCGACCGGCAGACCCTTGCGGCGCAGTTCCTCCACCATCCGCTCGGCCTGGTCGGGGGGCACGATCTTGTCTTCAAGGCCCTGCAGGAAGACGACCGGGCAGGACAGCCGGTCGACCGCGTTGATCGGCGAGCGCCGCCGATAGAGATCCGCCCGCTCGGGGTAGGGCCCGATCAGCGAGTCGAGGTAGCGCGACTCGAACTTGTGCGTGTCCTGCGCCAGGGCCGCCACGTCCGAGACGCCGAAGTAGGAGGCGCCGGCCGTGAACACTTCGCCGAAGGTCAGCGCGCACAGGGTCGTATAGCCGCCCGCCGAACCGCCGCGAATGGCCAGCCGCTTACCGTCGACACAACCGCGGTCGACCAGGTGTCTGGCGGCCGCTTCGCAGTCTTCGCGGTCGAAGACCCCCCAGTTGCCGTTCAGCAGGCGACGGTAGGCAGTGCCGAAACCGGTCGAACCGCGGTAATTGACGTCGACCACCGCGAAACCGCGCGTGGTCCAGAACTGGACGGCGAGGCTGAAGCCGGCGCCGGTCGCGCCGGTCGGGCCGCCGTGGATGAAAGTGAGCAACGGCGGCAGCTCGCCGGCAGGCGCCGCGAACCTCGGATTGTTCGGCGGGTAGTAGAAGGCGTGCGCGGCCTGGCCTCCTGCGGTGGGGAATGTGATCGCCTCGGCCTCGGAAACAAAGGAAGGGTCGAGGTCTGGGCCCGACGAGGCGCGGAGCGTCTCGACCTCCCCGTTGCGCGGGTCGATGGCGACGATCGCGGTCCCGACGGCGGGACCGGCGGCGGCTAAGACGATCCGGCCCCGGCAGGCGGCGGTGAAATGTCCGAACGCGTTAAACGGAGTCTTGATCTCGCTCAACTCGCCCGATTCGACGTCCAGCACTCCGAGCCGGTGCCCGTCCGCGTTGGCGTACTGGGTGGCCAGGCGGCGCTCGTCCAGTACCGCGTAGGTGGACATCGAGAATTCCCACTGCGGCTGCCCGAACTCGGCCGGCAGGCAATTTACGGGCGCGAACCCGTCGCCGTCCCAGCGCTGGATATTCCACCAGCCGGAGTGGTCGGAGACGAAAAACAGAGTCCCGTCCGGGCCCCACTGCGGCTCGATGACGGAGACCTCGCCCCCGGCGTCGCCGGCGATCCGGCGCGACCCGAGCAGCCCGCCGTCAGCGGCGATTTCGGCCAGCCAGAGCTCGGTCGCGTCCCAGGGCATGTTCGGATGGTTCCAGCAGGTCCAGGCCAGCAGGCGGCCGTCGGGGCTCAGGCGCGGCGATGAATAGAAGTCGAAGCCGGCGTGCAGCTTGGTAGGTTCCGCCTCCGCCCCGTCGGTTGTCACCGCGGCCAGGTAGTTCTCGGCCTCGAGTCCCTCCCGGCGGTGGTCCTCCACGACGCAGATCAGCCGGTCGCGGCGATCGTCGACGCTGGCGTCGGCATAGCGCAGCGGGCCCTCGGGGGTCAGCGGAATCGCCTCTTCCGAGCCGTCCACGGGCCGACGGTAGAGGCGCTGGTCGGCAAAGTTCGAGTAGTAGCTCACGCCGTTGGAGACCGCGAACGAGCCGCCGCCGTATTCGTGGACCAGGGTGCGGGCGCTGTGCTGGGGCGGGGAGACCTCCGCCAACTCGCCGCTCCCGGTGTAGCGCATCGCCGCGTAGCGACCCTGCTCATCGGGCCGCGATTCGACCCAGTACAGGTCGTCGCCATCGACATCGATTTCATCGAAACGCAGGGCGCCCTCGGTCAGCATCGCCGGGTCGATTGGCGACTCCCAGGAACCGTAGGGAGCTATCTGCGGATCGGCCGAGTCCTTACCCATGGATGCCCGTCACTTGCTCTCTGAACCTGCAATCATCGCAGGCCGGCTCCCGGGACCCGAGCGCCGTCGGGGCCCTCAGGGCGATACCTCGACCAGCTCCAGCAGGTGGGACTTCGGGGGGCAACGCCAGCGCCAGGGGACGGTCGACCAGCCCAATCCGGCGCTGACGTGACAGAGGTACCCGTCCAGGAGCATTACCCCCTGCGCGTCCGGCAGTCGATTGCGGGTGTTGGTGGAGACGGGCAGCAACGGCGGACAGACCTGCCCGCCGTGGGTGTGGCCGCTCAGGGCCAGGTCGCTGCGCCGGCCGCCGAGATCGAAGACCCCGTCCGGGGTGTGGATGAGCAGCAGGACCCCCAGGCTTTCGTCAACGCCGGCGTAGGCGACGGCAAGGTCGTGCCGGTAGTGGTAGGGATCATCGGTCCCGACCAGGTTGAACCGGGTCCCGGCGTGTTCGAGCACCAGGCTCCGGTTGACCAGCAGCTCCACGTCCCAGCGCTCGAAACCCTCCTCGAACACGCCGGGCGGGAGCTGGCGGTCGTGGTTTCCGGGACAGGCGTAGATTCCCAGCTTCGGCGAAAGCCCGGCCAGGGCCCGGCCCAGCGGATCCATGCCGTCGGGGCGCTCAACCAAATCTCCGGTGAGGCAGACGATGTCACAGTCGACGCCGGCCAGGTCCCCGACCGCGCGGACGGCCGCCGAGCCGGCGCCGCGGGCGTGGATGTCGGAGAGGTGCAGGATGCGCAGGCCCGCCAATCCGCTCCCTGGCGGCAGCGGCAGGGTGAGGGTTTCAAACTCCATTGCCGGCCGATCGGCGCGCATTGTTCATCATTTGGATTGCCGACCTTCGTCAAAAGATCCACCCGAAAGTTTGAATTGCGATGGCAGAAAGGCAGATACGAACCATCGGTCTGCTCACCGGCGGCGGCGACTGCTGCGGCCTCAACGCAGCAATCCGCGCAGTCGTTCTGCAGGCTTCCCGGCGCGGCTGGACCGTCCGCGGTTACCGGAACGGTTGGGCCGGCGCGCTGGAGGACGACTACTCCGAGCTAGTCCCCGAGGACGTTGCCGAAATCATCTACCAGGGCGGGACCATGCTGGGCACTTCGCGCACCGATCCGCGCCGCGACGATGCCACCTACGCCCGTGTCACCCGCCTGTTCGACCCCGGCGGGATCGACGCCCTGGTGGCGATCGGCGGCGACGACACGCTCTCGGTGGCCGCCCAGCTGGCCGCCGACGGCTACCCGGTGGTCGGGGCCCCCAAAACGATGGACAACGACGTGACCGGGACCAACTACTGCATCGGTTTCCATACCGCGATCACCCGCGTGACCGAAGCCATCGACAGCCTGCGCACCACCGCCCGCTCGCACCGCCGCGCGATCGTGGTCGAGACCATGGGCCGCGACGCCGGTTGGGTGGCGGCTTACGCCGGAATAGCGGCCGGCGCCGACTATGTGCTGTTGCCCGAGACCGAGACCGACGTAGCCGACGTGATCGCGGTGCTGGGGCGCCGCCACGCGGCCGGGCAGCCTTACGCGCTGGTGGTCGTCTCCGAGGGTGCCCAGGTCGCGGGTCTGGGCGACACATCAGCCCGGGTCGACGAGCGCGACCAGTTTGGTCACGAACTGCTGGCGACCCGCCGGCTGGCCGCCCGGCTGGCTACCGCGATCTCCGAAGGAACCCCTTATTCGACCCGCGAAGTCGTTCTCGGGCACACCCAGCGAGGCGGCACGGTAAGCGCCTACGACCGGGTCCTGGGCACGCGCCTCGGGCGCGGCGCGGTGGCGCTGGCCGAACGCGGTCGCTGGGGGCACATGCCGGCGCTGGTGAACCAGACGATCGTCGATTTCCCGCTCGACGCCGCGGTCGGGACCAACCGCAAACTGACCGCCCAGCTGTTGGACGTGGTTGAGGACTTTCAGTAGTTGGGCCGTCCGCGCCGGGCGATGCCGCCCGCGGTTACCGACTAAACCGCGCTTTTCCGTTCCCGGCCCATGACGCTCCCAGCGTCCGGACGCAAGCCGGGCGCCGGTCAGCCTCGGTTCGGACCACCATCCTCGTCCGGCCCGCTCTTGCCGGCCGTGGGGTCGCGGCGCAGGTGTTCAACCCCCATGGCGCGGTACTTGGCGTGGCGTGCTTCCAGCAGGCTGGCGGTCTGAATAGCGGTCAATTCGTCCAATTGCGCCGTCAACGTCTCACGCAGCAACCGGGCCGCCTCTTGACCGTCGGTGTGGGCCCCTCCGGGCGGTTCGGCGACGATTCCATCAATTACCCCGAGCTCGATCAGGTGCCGCGGGGTCAGCTTCAGCGCCTCGGCCGCGGTCTCGGCGTACTTGTAATCACGCCAGACGATGCTGGCCGCGCCCTCCGGCGAGGCCACCGAATAGATGGTGTTCTCCTGCATCAGGACCCGGTCGCCCATTCCCAGGGCCAGCGCTCCGCCGGAGCCGCCCTCGCCGATCACGATCGTCAGGATCGGGGTCCTCAGGCCCGCCATCGTCAGCAGGTTGTCGGCGATGGCCCAGGCCTGGCCGCGTTCCTCGGCCTCCAGCACCGGGCTGGCGCCGGGTATGTCGAGCAGAGTTATCACCGGCAGGGCGAATTTTTCGGCCAGCAGCATCAGCCGGCGCGCTTTGCGGAAACCCTCCGGGCTGGCCATGCCGAAATTGCGCGCCAGGTTGTCGCGCGCGTCGGACCCCTTCTGGTGGCCGATCAGCATCACCGACTGCTCGCCCAGCCTCGCCGGCCCGCCGACGATCGCCGGATCGTCGCCGAAGTTGCGGTCGCCGTGAAGTTCGATAAAGCCCGAAAAGCACCAGTTGGCGTAATCGAGAGTGTGCGGGCGGTCGGGGTGCCGCGCCAGCTGCACCCGGTCCCAGTCGGTAAGTTCGGCAAACACCGCGTCGGTCTCGTTCTTTAAGCGCTGCTTCAGGCGCTCGATCCTCCCCGGCGAGCCGTTGCCGTCGCGCTGCAGCTCGTCCAGTTCGGCGCGCAGTTGCGAAAGCCCCAGCTCGAATTCCAGGATCGTCACGCCGACGCCTCCGCGGCGACCTTTTCCTGCGGGGCAAGGAGTTCGAGCAGGCCGACGATCGTGGAGCGCTGCGCGCGGCGCGGCACGACCAGGTCGATCATCCCGCGCTTCTGCATGAACTCGGCGCTCTGGGCGTCGGCGGGCAGCTTCTGCTTGGCGATCTGCTCAATCAGCCGCCGCCCGGTGAATCCGACCGTGGCCCCCGGTTCGGCCACGATCACGTCGGCCAGCGAGGCGAAGCTCGCCGTCACCCCGGCTAGGGTCGGGTCGGTCATCAGCGAGATGTAGAGTCCGCCACCGCGGCCGAACCGCTCCAGGGCGGCGGCGGTCTTGGCCATCTGCATCAGTGAGAGCATGCCCTCCTGCATCCGTGCCCCGCCCGAGCAGGAGCAGATCAGGAGCGGGATTCGTTCGGCCTCGGCCAGCTCGATCGCCAGCGCGACCTTCTCGCCCACGACGGTGCCCATCGACGCGCCCAGGAACCGGAAATCGATCAGCGCCAGAGCAATCGGCCGGCCTCCGACCAGCCCGCGCCCGGCGATTGCGGCCTCGCTGAGGCCGGTGCGCTCGCGGTAGCGGGCCAGGTGATCGCCGTAGCTGAGTTCGCCGCGCTTAAAGCCCAGCGGGTCGCCGGTAACCAGGTCCTGGCCAACCTGTTCGAAATCGGACTCCTCGTCGAGGAGGATTTCAAGCCGCTGAAAGACTCCGATTCGCCCGTGCCAGTTGCAGCGCGGACAAACGTGAAGGTTCTGTTCGAACTCGCGGCGCCGGTGCAGCATCCGTTTGCAGCCGCCGCACTCTACCCACAGGTCGGGCCCCTTGCCGGACCCCCGGCCAAGTAGTTTCAATCCTCCGCCTTACCTAGGTCGTTCCGCCACATCCCAGACCGCACGAACATAGCACATAGATTAGCCGCGCGGTCGCGGCCAAATCTCCTAAACCGGCTCCGCCGCCGACTCGGTCACTTCGAACCGTCCGTCCGCGTATCCCACCTCGAAGTCACGCGGGCCGTCCTGGCCGGCGGCGATCATGGCCGCAGCCAGTTGCTCTTCTATCTCGTGCTCGACCGCTGCCCGCAGCGGCCTGGCCCCGTTGCCGGCTTCCAGGGCGCGCGCGATCAGCGCCTCCAGAACCGCGCCGGAGAACTCGATCCGGGCGCCCTGCCCATCGGCCCGTCGGGCCACCGCCGCCAAGAGCCGCCGCGCGATTTCGCGGTAGTCCTCCTCGGCCAGCTCGCGGAAGGGAACGATGCGATCGATCCGGTTCACAAATTCCGGCGCCAGGCGGCGGCGCAACTCGCCGGCCAGGCGGTCGGGATCGACCGGCTCGATGCGGCCCGGACCGGACCCTGCGAACCCGATTCCACCGCCGCCGCGCCCGCCGGCGGTGGTCGAAAGCAGAACGATCGCGTGGCGGAAATCAGCCTTGCGCCCGGCCGCGTCGGTGAGCGCCCCGGTGTCCATGATCTGGAGCAGGAGGGAGAGCACTTGCGGGTGCGCCTTTTCAATTTCGTCGAAAAGGACCACGCAATACGGCTCGCGACGCACGGCCTCGGTCAGGCGGCCGGCCTCGTCGTAGCCGACATAGCCCGGCGGCGCGCCGATAAGGCGCGAGACCGAGAACGGTTCGCTCAGTTCGGACATGTCGATCCGCACCAGCTTGTCGCGGCTGCCGGACACGAATTCGGCCAGCAGCTCGGAAAGCTCGCTCTTGCCCACCCCGGAGGGGCCGGCCAGCAGCAGGACCCCTATCGGCCGCTCCCGCGCCTTCAGGCCGGCGGCGGCCCGTTTGAGCGAATTGGCGACTTCGCGCGCCGCCTGCTCCTGGCCGACCAGGGACCGGCGCAGTCGCGTTTCCAGTTCCAGGTACCGGCCCGACTCGGTCGCGGTCAGATCGGCCAGGTTGATCCCGGTCGCCCCGGCAACTACCTCCGCAATTGCCTTCTCGCCAATGGGGGTCGCGCTCTGCTGCAGACGGCGGTACCAGCGGCGGCGGGCCACGATCAATTTCTCGCGCAGCCGCGATTCGGCGGCAAATTCGGCCAACAGGTCCGCCTGGTCGCCGTCGACCGCCAGTTCGGCCCGCTTTTCGCGGAAACGGGTCAGCTCCTTGCGCATCTTCTTGATCTCGTCCGGCGGCATCAGGCGGTCGGTCTTGCGCCGCGCCAGCGCTTCGTCGATCAGGTCAATCGCCTTGTCCGGCAGCTGGCGGTCCGGGACGTAGCGATCCGAGAGCCGCACCGCGGCCTCGATCGCCTCGTCCGAGATCGGCAGGCCGTGAAACTCCTCGTAGGTCTCGCGCAGACCTTCGAGGACCGCCCGGGCATCTTCGGGGTCGGGCTCCTCCACCGCGACCGTCTGGAAGCGCCGCTGCAGGGTTGCGTCGCGCACGAAGAATCGCCGGTATTCGCGCCAGGTGGTAGCCCCGATCACCCGGATCTGGCCGCGCGCCAGGGCCGGCTTTAACAGGCCGGCGGCATCCATCGTCCCGCTGACACCCCCCGCGCCCAGGATCGAATGGATCTCGTCGATGAAGAGGATTACGTCCTTGGCCTCGGCCACTTCCTTGAGCAGCAGCTTTATCCGCTGCTCGAATTCACCGCGGTAGCGCGCCCCGGCAATCATGGCCGCAAGATCCAGGGTGATAAGGCGCTGTTCGAGCAACTGGGGCGGCACCCTGCCGGCCACGATGCGCTGCGCCAGCCCCTCGACGATCGCGGTCTTGCCGACCCCGGCGTCGCCGACGAGCAGGGGGTTGTTCTTGTTGCGCCGCAGCAGGATCTCCTGGACCCGGCGCGTCTCGGCGCCGCGCCCGATGACGCGGTCCAGGCCGCCGGCTCCGGCCCGGCGGGTCAGATCGACCCCGTACATGGCCAGCGGAGATCGACTTCGGCGGCCCTGCGAACCGCCGCGCCGGCGGGGGGAGGATCCGCGCGGGGAACGCGATCGCAGCAACCAGGGACTCGGGGCGGCGGTCGCCATCGGGGCCGGCCTAGATGCCCGGCAACGGCACCGGCAGCGAGTCCACCAGATCCTGCAGGGCGGCCGGCAGGGCGTCGCCCAGGGCGCCGTGAACGGCGAACAGGATCAGGAAGAAGGCGGCCATGGTCGCTGCATAGGCGGCGATACCCGGACCACGGCTGGCAGAACCAGACATTTGCGCATCTTTGGAAAGGTGACGGTAGCCAAAGGTTAGCGCGGCGGCGGTCCGGTCCGGAAATATCATACGAGCCTCAAACACGGAGCCCCGATTTCTTATAATTTGCTACCCGGAAAGGCACCCTTTACGCATTGATCTCCGCGCCCCAGCAACCACTCTCGCATCTTGACCAATCCGGTCGTCCGCGGATGGTCGACGTTTCCGGCAAACCCGCCACCCAGCGCAGGGCGCTGGCCGAGGGCCTGGTGACGATGAACGCGGCCGCTTTCGCGGCCGTCCAAGACTCCTCTAAGGGGTCAGGTAAGGGCAACGTCCTGTCCACCGCCGAGCTGGCCGGGGTGATGGCCGCCAAGCGCACCGCCGAACTGATCCCGCTCTGCCACCCGCTGCCGCTCACCCAGGTGAACGTCCGACTCGAACCGGAACCGGAATGGAACCGGGTCAGGGTACGGGCCAGCGTTTCGGCGCTCGCGCCCACGGGTGTCGAGATGGAGGCGCTCACCGCCGTCAGCGCGGCCGCGCTGACCGTTTACGACATGTGCAAGGCGCTCGACCGCGCGATCCGGATCGGCGGCATCCGGCTGCTGGAGAAATCCGGCGGACGCAGCGGCGACTATCGCGCCGACAACGACGCCGGTCCGGCCGGCGAGATCGCGTAGGCCTATGAACGACTCTGGCGACCTGGACCGAATCGGGCACACCGAGGACGTCGTATTCGAGAGCGAGATCGGCGCCGCCTACCTCGACTACGCCATGAGCACAATCGTCTCGCGCGCCCTGCCGGACGTGCGCGACGGCCTGAAGCCGGTCCAGCGCCGCATCCTTTATTCGATGCTCGAACTGGGCGCCCGGGCGGGCAGCCAGCACCGCAAGAGCGCCCGCATCGTTGGCGACACGATGGGTAAATTCCATCCCCACGGGGACGGGGCGATCTACGACGCCCTGGTTCACCTGGCGCAGGATTTTGCAATGCGGGTCCCGCTGGTGGACGGGCAGGGCAATTACGGATCGATCGACGACGACCCGCCGGCCGCGATGCGCTACACCGAGGCGCGGCTGAACGGGGTTTCCGAGGCCATGCTGGCCGACATCGGTCAGGACACCGTCGACTTCGTCGACAACTTCGACACGACCGCCGAAATGCCGGCGGTGCTGCCGGGCAAGTTCCCCAACCTGGTGGTCAACGGGGCGGCCGGAATCGCGGTCGGCCTGGCCACCAAGATTCCGCCGCACAACCTGGGCGAGGTCGCCGACGCCATCTGCACCCTGATCGATAACCCCGAGCTGACGGTCGACGAACTCCTCAAGATCATGCCGGGTCCCGATTTTCCGACCGGCGGAAAAATCGGCCGGCGAAACGTGAAAACCGCCTATGCGTCCGGGCGCGGCAGCATCACCATGCAGGCCCGGATCGCCCCCGAGACGGCCGACAACGGACGCGAAACGCTCATCATCTCCGAGCTGCCGTACATGGTGAAAAAGGCGCGCCTGATAGTCAAGATCGCCGAACTTGCGCAGGCCAAGGTGATCGACGACATAGTCGACATTCGCGACGAGTCCGACCGCAACGGGATGCGGATCGTGGTCGTCCTCAAGCGCAATTCATTCCCGCGCAGCGTCACCAACCAGCTGCTCAAACACACCGCCCTGCAGTCGACCTTCGGCGTGAACGCGGTCAGTCTGGTCGCCGGCCAACCCGAGACCCTGGGCATGCGCGAGATGCTCTCGCACTTCATCGACCACCGGGTCGAGGTTGTGGAGCGTCGGGCGCGCTTCGAACTGGAACGCGCCCGGGCCCGCGAACACGTGCTCGAGGGATTCCTGATCGCGCTGGACAACATCGACGAGGTGGTCGAGCTGATCCGCAACGCCCCCACTACCGACGACGCCCGCGAAGGATTGATGGAGGCCTTCGAGCTCTCCCAGATCCAGGCCAACGCAGTGTTGGACATGCAGTTAAGGCGTTTGGTTGCGCTGGAGACCCAGAAGCTGCGCGACGAGCTGGAGGAAATCCAGGCCCGCATACGCGAACTGGTCGAACTCCTCGGCGACCGCAGCAAGGTCCTGGACGTGATCAAAGAGGAGACCCAGGAGCTCAAGGCCCGCTTTGGAACGCCGCGCCGCACCCAGATCGTGGACGTGCTCTCCACCGACATGTCCGATGAGGACCTGAACCCGGACGAAGAGGTGGTGATCACCATATCTAGGAAGGGTTACGCCAAGCGCGTTCCCAGCCACGTCTTTAAGTCGCAGGGCCGCGGTGGCAAAGGCATCCGGGGGGTGGCCGTCGACCAGGACGAGGACGGGATCAACCACCTGATCCTGACCAACACGCATGCTCACCTGCTGCTGTTTACCAACCGCGGTCGGGTATTTAAGCTGCGCGGATTCGACGTCTCGCAGATGTCGCGCAGCGCGCGCGGCTACGCTCTGGCCAACCTGGTGCGGCTTGAGCGAGGCGAGGAGGTCACGGCTCCGATCGCGATCCGCAATTTCGAGGAGCACTTCAACTTGGTCTTCGGCACGGTTCGCGGATACGTCAAGCGGACCGCGCTGGCCCGCTACGCCACGGTGCGCTCCAACGGCCTCTTGGCGATGCGTCTGGAGGAAAACGACGAGTTGCGCTGGGTTCGCACCTCCAATGGCGACAACCGGGTGATGTTCCTGACCCGCAACGGCATGGGAATCCACTTTCACGAGGACGACGTGCGGATAAGCGGGCGAACCAGCGGCGGCGTTTTTGGGATCCGGCTCTCCGATGACGATTCGGTGGTCGGGATGGACCTGACAAACGACGACGATTACGTGGTCGTTATCACTTCGGGCGGATACGGCAAGAAGATGGAAATCGGCGAATTTCGCCCGCAGGGGCGCGGCGGCAAGGGGCTAAAAGCAATAAACCTGCGCCGCAAGACCGGTCACGTGGTGGCCGCGCAGGTGTTCGCAGACCCCGAAGCGCAGATGTTCCTGCTCTCCAACTCCGGCCAGATGATCCGCCAGTCGCTGGGCGAGCTGCGGACCCAGAGCCGCTATGCCCAGGGGATGATCGTCCAACGCCTCAACGAGGGCGAGGAAGTTGCCGGCCTGGCGGTTTCGGAAGAATCTATCGAAGCTGGCGAATTTGCCGATGATGCTGTCGAAAGCGTGGCCGAGCGTTCAGAAGGCACCGCCGAACCTGCAGAGTGACTCGGCGCGGTATAGCGTCGCGGCGAATTGCCCATCAATATCGCCGCCCGACGGGAAGAAATTCGGTTCGACCTCGAAATCGCTCGCAACCGGGATACAGTCTTCATCGCAGTCCAGATTGCTCCGCCCGTCGGCCCCGCGTCGATTCCGACCACACAGGAGTTTATTAAGCGAACCGGCAGGTCTTGCTCAATAACTTTCGACGTTAAATAGCGATTCCTTAATTGCCGAACCTACCACCGCTTGCAGGCCCGCCGAGGGTGGATCGCAGCTGTCTTCCCAGCAACCGTCGCCTCCTCCTTGGCCCCCGGATAACGGCGGACGGCGAAAATTACCCTTGGACTACGGCCTCGGGTTCCCCGGTGCTCTTGGTCCGGGCCGGTAGCTCAGCTGGTAGAGCAGCGGACTTTTAATCCGTTGGTCGTGGGTTCGACTCCCACCCGGCTCACCGTCGTGCTCGGCCGCCTGCCGAGCGCTCGGGATCCAGAGCGGCCAGCAAATCGATGCTTGGGGTGGAAGTCTCAGCGCGGGGAGATTTGGCAATTGATAGCACGCAGACGTGAGGTGCGAACCGGATGAGGGGTAGCGCGGCGATGAAATTGCTCCACGTCCTGATGCTTGTCTTGGGCGTCTTTCAAGTGTTGGTGGCCGGAGGCGCCGCGTTGGTCGGGAGCTTTGCCGACGGGGCCGACATCGTCTCGCGCGGCGTCTTGGTCGCGCTGCACCCGATTGCCGCGGTCGCGCTGGTCGTGGGCCTTTTGGCCCCTTCCGCCTCGCCGTCTACCCAGCGGGTCGTGCTGGCGCTGCTGGGGTTGAACATATTCGCCGACCTGGCTCTGAGCGCGTCGATCGCGCTCGGCGTGCAGCCGGGCGACGCGTTTCTCCCGCTGATATTTGCTGTAATCCCGGCCATCGGCCTCGTCTACTTCCGACAACGACACTGGGCCCCACGCTCCTGATCTGCGACCCGATCGCCACTTTGCACCGATTCGGCAAATAGAATGCGCCACCGCGCGGGCAGGGCGCAAATCGGAGCCCTCCACAGCGTGGCGAACTGTGGATGTTGAGGCAACAGATGGCGATCCGAATAGTTACTGACACAACCTGCTCGGTCCCCTCAGACGAGGTCGAACGCTACGGGATCACCGTGGTCCCGCAGCACGTGCTGTTCGGGACGACCGACTACCTGGACCAGGTCGATCTCGACTCCGACAGCTTCTACGACCTGCTTGAGACCTCGTCCGACCACCCCACAACCTCGCAGGCGACGCCGACCGAGGTGGCCGACGCCATGCGCCCGCACGTCGAGGCCGGCGACGACGTGCTCGGGATAACAATCTCCTCGAAATTGAGCGGCACCTACTCCTCATTCACCCAGGCCGCCGCCCAGTTCCCCGACGCCCACATTCACGTCTTCGACTCCTTAAACGCAACCACCGCCTCCGGGCTGCTGGTGCTGGCCGCGGCCCGCATGGTCGAAGGGGGTAGCGACGTGCACGCCATCCTCGACGAACTCGAAAAACTGCGCGATCGGACCCGTTTGGCGGTGGCGGTGCCGACGCTGGAGTACCTGCGCCGCGGCGGGCGCATCGGCAACGCCCGCGCGCTGATCGGGACGATGCTCGGATTCAAACCAATCCTGGAATTGCGCGAGGGCGAGTTGCAGCCGGTCGGCCGCGCCCGCAGCATGCGGCGGGCGATCTCCATGCTGGTTGACTTCGCCGCCGAAAACGCCCCCGACGGGGTCATCGACATCGGGTTCGTCAGCTCCGGCGATCCACGCCAGCTCGAATCATTGCGCACGGCGATCCTGGACCGGGTTCAGGTGAGTGGAAACACGCACGACGCCGAACCGCTCGCGCCGGCCATTGGCGCGCACGTGGGACGCGAGGCGCTGGCGGTCGCCTTCATCAGCGCTTGATCGCCGCCGGTTGCCAGCGGCGCGGTGGGGCGGCGCTGGCGGCAACCCTGGTACTGGCCCTGCTGCTGACCGGCTGCGGCGGGCGCCCGCACGGGGCCCTCAGCGTTACCGAACTGCACGACTTGGGCCAGGAGCGTTATCAGAGCCGCACCACCTTGACCGGCGAGGTCATTCCCGGAACCCTGCTCCGGCCGCCTCCCGGCAGCCGCATCGACCTGGTTCCGATCGGCCCCGAATCGGCGGTCGTTCAGCTGATAGACGAAAAGAACCGCGTTCAGCCGGTGTTGTTCGGGATTCTTGACGAACCCGAATACGCGGCCCTTGCCCTGCTGGCGGAAATCACCGTGACCGGCAAGGTCCATCCCACCGGCATGTACTTTGCCGACGGGGTCTACATCGAGGACGAACTCGTCCCGGTGCAGATCGCGACCATCCCGGGGATACCCGTCTAGGCGGGGACGGCGCCGGAGACGATCCTGGAACCGCCGCCCGGGCCGGCCGGCGCGCCGAGGACGATCTGATCCTCTACTCTCTCCTGCACCCCGGGGACGTGCGAGACCAGAACCACCAGGCGGTCCTCGGCCTCCGACGCCAGTCGCTCGATTCCGTCCATGGCGATGGCCAGGTGATCGGCATCGAGGCTGCCGAAACCCTCGTCCAGGAAGAAGCTGCCCAGCCGTCCGCCCTGTCCGGCTACCAGGTCGGCCAGCGCCAGCGCCAGGCTGAGCGAGGCCAGGAAGGTCTCGCCCCCGGAAAGGGTGTCCGATCCGCGCACCCGCAGTTCCGGGTCGGCGGCACCAAAGTCGACTATCTCGAACCGGTCCCCGGGCGAGAAGCCGAATCGGCCGCCGGTAAGTTCGCGGATCCGCTCCCCGCCAAGCTCGGCCAACTGGGCCCGCTTGCCGGCGAGCATGTACTTTAGGAACCGGCTGTCGCGCAGGTCTTCACCCAGGCGCTCCAGGTGACGGCGGCGGCGCTCGAGTTCCCGTTTGGCCCGCGCCAAATCGGCACCCCGCGCCGCCTTTTGCCCGAGCTCTCGCTCGCGGGCGCGCAGGGTGGCGGCCTCGGCGTGGATCCGCGCCGCGAAATCGTTGACCCCCTCGCCGGTGGGGACGTCCCACCGGGTCAGCAGATCGCGGCGCTCCTCGGCCAGCTCGGCCGCCCGACGCGTGAGCGAGTCCCGCTCGCGGGCCAACTCGCGGCGGCGTTGCCGGGCATGATCGCGCAGGCGCCGGGCCAGCTCTGCGACACCCATTTCGGGAAGGTCCGCGTCCTTCGGCCGCACCCCCATCTCCCCGGCGATCACGCTCAGCTCGAGTTCGAGCGCCTGTGCGTCGGCCCGCGCCGCCTCGCCCGCAACCCGAACATCCGCCTCGGCGGCTACCGATGAGGCGAATTCACCGGCGGCTCCGGCGGCCGCTCGGCGCAGGCCGGCAAATCGCGTTTCCAGGTCCGCCAGCGCTGATTCCGGGTCGTCGGACGAGAGAAGTCCGGCGGCGGACTCGGCGGCCCGCTCGAGACTGGCGGCCGCTTCCGCGGCGTCGGCGCGGGCCTTCTCTAACGCGCGCCGGTCTTCGCTTGCCTGAGCCGCGGCCGCTGTCCGGGTCGCCTCCAGCCCGGCCGCTTGCTCGCGCGCGGCCGCCAGCGCTTCACTGGCGCGATCCTGATCGGCGGCCGCGCGCCGGGACCGGCCCCGGGCCGTATCCAGGTCGGGATGGACGTGTCCCTCCGGCAACTGGCTGATCAGACGACCGCACACCGGGCACTCATCGTCGCGGCCCAGGTGTTCGCGCAACGTCATTGCCATGTCGGCCCGCTCCAGTTCATCCACCCTTTCCCTGGCGATCTCCAGTTCACGTCGGACCGCCCGCAGGCTCCGCTCGCGGGCGCTGGCCGCTGCGGTCGCCTCTTCCAGCTCAAGCTCCAGTCGCTCAAGTTCCCGGCGCGAGTCGGCCTGCGCCCTTGCGGCGCCTTCGAGTTCCGCTGACGATTCGGCCGCGCCCTTTCTCCGCATTGCCAGCTCGTCCACGGCCTCCCGGGCCCGCTCCAGGCCCGCCTCATCACCCAGGTCGCCCAGGAACCGCCGCATTTCGGCCTCGGTCGACTCCATCTTTTCGCGGGCGGCCCGCACCAGGTCCGCCGCTCCGCGGTTTTTTTCGGCGGCGTCGTCGGCGGCCGCGACTGCCGCCGTGATTTCTTTCTCCGGGCGCAGCCGGTTCGCGGCTCGGGAGAGCGCGCGGGCGTCCGCATCCAATCTCTCCAGCGCGCTGGCCACCTTCTGCTCGCCGGCGTCCAGATCTGCGGCCTGCGTCTGCAGCGCGCCGACCGCGGCCGCTCGTTCAGCGGCTCGTTCCAGCATGGGTTCCAGCTTTTCAATTTCGGCGGCGGCGGATTCGGACTCCTCCAGCTCGTCAGAGACCTTAGTCACATCCAGCGCCGCCGCCAGAGCCCGTTCACGCGCCAGCTGGCGCATGCGGTCGATTCGTTCCAGTCCGAACACGCCCTTCAGGACCCGGTCTTTTTCGGCCGCGGTCGCCTGCAGGAACTGCGCGAATTCGCCCTGCGGCAGCAATATCGAGCGCGAGAAGGCGGCAAAATCCATGCCCAGGATTTCCTCAATGCGGGCATTGACGTTGCGCGCGCCGCTGAGCAGCTCCACGGTGTTGCGGCCGTCGGGCTCCGAGTAGGGGTAAAGCGCCGCGGTGCCGGCACCGCGGCGGCGCGCCAGCCGTTCCACCTCCCAGGCGCTCGCGCCCACCCTGAACCGCAGCCTCACCGACATCTCGACGGCCTCCTGGTTGATCAGTGCCGCCGAAGCGCGCCCCAGTTTCGGGGTCTGCCCGTAGAGGGCGTAGGCAACCGCATCCAGGATCGATGTCTTGCCGGCCCCGATCGGCCCGGCCACCGCCACCAGGCGCCGGCCGGCGAAGGAGAAGCTGTGCCTACCCTGAAAGGACCTAAAGTCCTTGAGCGTCAGCTCAATCGGACGCATTGGTCACCGTCGCGTAAACCCTGCGGAATTCCTCCAGGAGCGGTTGGGGAGGTTCGCCGCCGACACTCGAGCGCACGTACTCGGCGTAGATCTCGGTCCAGTCGCGGTCGATTCGGTGACCCGGCTCCTGGGATTGGCCGCCGGCCGCAACCGGGTGGGCGCGCACGAGCCGCGGAAACGTCTCGGCCGCGCGCTGCAACAACGCCCGCGGGGCGTCAGCGCCGGTTACGGTCAGCGAGAGGTAGTCGCCGCCGAACTCTTCGCGCCGTGCCACCAGCTCGTCCCAGTTGCCGCTGACCGAGCGCAGCCGCCGGCCCGGCGGCACGTCGATCGGCTCCACCGCGGCGCTGCGGTCGGGCGCGACGTCGATCAGAACCACCTGCTTGCGGTCTTTCCGTTCCCCGAAATCCAGCGCCAGCGGCGATCCGGCGTAGCGGGCCAGTCCGGGCGCGGGCACCCTCTGCGCGGCATGAATGTGCCCCAGGGCGGTGTACTGGGCGACCTGCGGCAACTGCTGGCCGGAGACCACGTAGGCGTTGCCGATGGTCAGGGTGCGTTCGCCGCGCGGTTCGCGTCCGGACCCGCTGAGCGAGAGGACCGCCCCGTCAGTGGCCAGATGCCCCATGAGCAGCCGCACGCAATCGGGATAGTCGGCCAGTCCCCGGTCCAGCGCCGACATGACCGCCCCCAGGCGCTGCTTGTAGGCGCCGTGCCGCTCGCCGCTCTCGGCAAAAAAATCGACCACCGCGTGCTCGCGCAGGTACGGACAGCACGCCACCGCCGCGGGACCGGAGCGGGTCTGGACCCGCAGGATCCCGCCCTGTTGGGGCCCGCGCGGGCGCCCGACCAGGTGGACGCCGTGCAGTTCCGAGAAACGGTTGAGGTTTTCAAAGTAATCGGCCGAATCGTGGTTTCCGGCGATCGCCACCACCTGTGCGCCCAGCCCGGTCAGGCGCTGCAGCGCCTCGGTGGCCAGCGACACCGCGTGGTTGGGTGGCGATGGCGTGTCGAACAGGTCGCCGGCGATCAGCACCAGGTCGACCGACCGCTGTTCGCAGATCTCGACCAGCCAGTTAACGAATTGGCCCATCTCCGCGTAGCGTTCGAACCGGCCCAGCTTCTTGCCCAGGTGCCAGTCGGCGGTGTGGAGGACCCTCATGCCCGGCTAGGCAAGGCCGGCGAAAGGATCGGCCGCCGGGTCGTCGGCGACCTCGTCGGCGCGCGTGGCCCACGGCACGCGCGGGAAGCGCAGCGTCAGCGGCACGGGCACGGTCGGCTGCTGCAGGACCATCTGCCCGGGGCGCAGCAGCCGCGCCCGCTGGCGCATGGAAGGCAGCATCCAGCCGTACTGGTCGTGCATCACTTCGGCCGCGTCCATGCGTCCGACGACCTTGATCGCGGCGTTGTCCAGCACCGAGGCGTCGACCCGCGATGCGCTCTGCTGGGCGCCCACCAGCAGCACCCCCAGCGAGCGGCCGCGTTGGGCGATGTCGACCAGCATCTCCTTGATCGGCGAATCGCCGCTGCGCGGCGCGTACTTGTTCAGTTCGTCCAGCATCACCACCGAGAGCGGCAGCCGCGTGCCGGTGCGTTCCTTTTCCTCGAAGGTCTCCTTGAGCAGCGCGCCGACCACGAATCGCTGGGCGTGCTCGTGAAGGTTGGCGATCGAGACCACCGTCAGGTTGGCCAGGCCGCGGTCGATGCCGCGCGGCGGGCCGCAGCGCACCAGCCGGCCCAGCCGCATCGGGGAGGCGGCCGCCAGCAGGCGGCGCATGAACGCCGAAATGGTCCCTGCGGCCACCCGGCCGGTCCAGGCGTAATCGGCTTCCTGGTCGTCCTCGGGTTCAAGCTTCTGCCCGATTGCCCGGGCCAGCGAACCAAGGTCCTCGATCCGGTTTCCGTCCAGCACCAGCGCCCCGTTCCGGCCGGCCGCCTGGCATTCGCGCTGCAGGCGGGTGCGGACCCGCTCCTCGACGAATCCGAGCTGCGAGCGCTCGTCGGCGGGGTCGGCGAACACGAACCGCAACAGTCCCTGTTTCACGAACTCGCGCGGCGTCCAGTAGAAGGCCCCGACGCCGTCCTGGCGCCCGGCCACGTCGGGAACGACGGTGTCCGGCGCGGCCGGGGCGGCCGGCGCCCAGAAGGAGACGCTCGGTCCCGAGCCGGCGCCGCCGGCCAGGGCGAACGGGCCGGCTTCGGTCCCGAGCCGGCGCCAGGCGCGCTCGTCCTCGGCGGAGAACTGGTTCGAGCGCTTGTCCAGCCAGAGCAGATCCTCGCCCTTGACGTTGAAGACCAGAACCCTGGTGTTGGCCGCCTCCGGGCCCAGTCCGCCGCTGACCAGCAGCCGCAGGAAGAAAAGCGCGTAGGTGGTCTTGGTGGCCACTCCGGAAATGCCCGAGATCGACATGTGCCCGCCGCTGTCGCCGTCGAAGTAGCGCACGTCGATAAAGACCGGTTCGCCGCGGGTGTCGACTCCGACCGCCAGTGGCCGGCTCATCGTGTCGTGGTAGATCGCCTGGCGGCGACGCTCGCCGGCGACCCTGAATACCGGCGCGCCGGGGCTGGGAGCGACCCAGACCTCCGGCAGTATCCGGGTGACGGCGATCTGTGCCGATCGGACCAACTGCGCCGGCCGCAGGCCCTCGTCGCTGATGCGGTGGGTGTCGGACTGGTACTGGGCCCCCTCCAGGGTGGCGTGGTTCTCGGTCACGATCCCGAACGTCAGGACCGGGTCCGGGATGCCGGGCACCGTGCTCTGCACGCAGACCAGGTCGTCAACCGCGAGGTGGGCCTGCGGATCCAGAGCGACCACGAACTCGCCGCTGGCCGAGGGTTCGATCCCGCTGACCAGGCCGACGCGCTGGTCGAGCCCGCCGCTCACTCCCCGTCCTCCCACGCCCGCACCGCCAGCTCGATCGCGCGCCGCAGCAATCCGGCGTCGCCCAGCTCGCGTCGCAGCTGCCATTCCAGGGCGGCGATCGGGCCCAGATTCTGGGGCGAGCGCGCCTCGCGCCAGGGCGGCAGGACCGCGCGCGGCAGCAGCGCCGTCGCCTGGTCGGCCAATTGCGCCGCGCGCTGAGGGCCAAGCGCGGCCGAGACCTCGCAGCGGGCAACTCCCGCCCAGGGCGGGGCGTCAACGTCGGCGGACAGGCCCAGGTACCAGGAATAGACCTCGACCGCGCCTCCGATGGCAAAGAGCGGCGTGCGCTGACCCGCCGCCAACTCGCCCGCCAGGCGACGCTGCGCCTGATCCTGCAGATAGGTGCGGTGATGCGACTTGATGTATCCGATCACCTCGACGTCGCCCAGCCGGCCCAGCCGGCCGTCGGCTACCAGCATTCCGGCGCCGGTGTCCGCGTCGCGCGTGATCCCGAGCTCCAGCTCGCGCATTCGCTGGTTGAGCGCCGCGCTCAGTCCGGGTAGGTCGTGGGCCGGGCTCGATATCGACTCGAACTTGACCCCGTCGGCCGCGGGAAGCTTGATCATCTTGCCGTTCCCGAACAGGCAGACCCGCCGCGCGCGAACCACGCCAAAGTGCGAACGGGCCGGACCGGCGTCCGGTTCCCAGGTGCAGCTGCCGGCCGCGATCGAGGCGCACAGTCCGGGCACCGCGACCCCATCCGGACCCTGGTGATAGAGCCGCGCGTGGGTCCTGCGAACTCCGTCGACGAACGTGACTGGCGGGGCCGCAGACGGCCCCGCCGGCGCCAGCGCGGTCCAGGGCCCGTCGGTCTCTACGGTTACGTCGACGTCATCTGGTTCGGCCTGATCCGGTGCGGGCAGATCGGCTTCCAATAGAGCGCTGGAATGGTCCCAGGGGTCCAGGTATAGGCTGTCCGTCCGGGCCCTTCGGGTGGTCTGGTTAGCGGTTGCGTTCAATCTGCCAGAAGTTGCCGTACTGCCCTTTGCGCCATGCGCATCAGAGCATGTGGAGCCCGCCGCAGATGTTCACCGACTGGCCGGTCATGTAATCCGAGTCGGGCGAAGCCAGGAAGCTGACGAAATTGGCTACGTCCTCGGGCTGTTCGACGCGCCCCAGGGGAATCTGGTCGATTGCCGCCTGCAATCCGGCGCCGAGCTCGCGGCCCATCAGGTCGCTGCGGACCTTGTCCATATAGACCCACATGTCGGTATCGACGATCCCCGGGCAGTAAGCGTTGACGGTGACGCCGAATTCGGCCATGTCGTGGGCCAGCGCCTGGGTCAGTCCCACGACCGCGAACTTCGAGGCGCAGTAGATCGCGTTGTCCTTGCTGCCGCGGTGGCCGGCGATCGAGGCGCAGTTGATGATCTTGCCGCTGCGCTGCCGCTTCATGGTCGGCACCACCGCCCGGTTGCAGCGCCAGACGCCCAGAGTGTTTACATCCAGAATCTTCTGGAATTTTTCAATGTCCAATTCCTCCGGCGGACCGGCGATGATGATGCCGGCGTTGGCCACCAGGACATCGATCCTTCCGTAGCTGTCCAGGATCTGGCCGATGTTGGAATCAGTCGATTCCTGATCGGTCACGTCGCCGTACATGGCCAGCGCCGCGCCGCCGGCGGACTCGATTTCCGCGGCCACTTCCTGCGCCGCGGCAAGGTCCAGGTCGCTCAGGCAGACGGTCAGGCCGTCGGCCGCCAGGCGCCGCGCGATCGCCGCGCCGAGTCCCCGACCCGAACCGGTTATCCAGGCCACACGCGAATCCATCGGTTTTCTCCTTATTGGGGCATCGATCGGGCGGCCGGGCGAACCCTCGGTCGACATCGGGAAGCAACTGCGCCGGAACCAGGTCCGGCCGACCCAATTTTGGGGTTAACCGGGCCCGCGCCCCGCCCCCGGATCCGGACTGCAGTCGGACTGCTCCGATGCGGGCTGTACAGTCTTTTGATGGAAAACGACGCATCCACGTACGGCGACCGCTGGGCCGAGGTCTACGACCAGGTCCATGCCCACCTTGACACCCCCGAAGCAGTCGATCCCGCAATCAAAATCCTCGCCGAACTGGCCGGCGACGGCCCGGCGCTAGAGCTGGGGATCGGCACCGGGCGCATTGCCCTGCCGATGGCGCGGCGCGGAGTGAACGTCGAAGGATTGGATGCATCCGCGGCCATGATTGAAAAAATGCGCCAGAAACCGGGCGGGGCCGATATTCCGGTGCACCTCGGTGACTTCGCCCGGTTCGATCTGGGGACGTCGTATTCGCTGGTATTTGTTGTTTTCAACACATTTTTTGCCCTCACCAGTCAGGACGAGCAGGTCAGTTGCCTGCAGTCGGTCGGTCGCCACCTTGTCGACGACGGGGCCCTGGTGATCGAGGCCTTCGTACCCGACATGGGCCGCTTCGAGCGCGGCCAGCACATCTCGGCCGGAAACATAGCGCCAGACAGCGTCTCCGTCAATCTCGACCGCCACGATCCGGTCACCCAGTCGGTTGTTTCTTCACATCTGCGCCTCTCGTCCGCCGGAATAGAGATCTTCCCGGTGGAAATCCGTTACGCCTGGCCCTCCGAGCTCGATCTAATGGCCCGGCTGGCCGGATTGCGGTTGCGTTCGCGTTGGGCCGATTGGCACCGCTCCCCCTTCACGGCCGCCAGTCCCGGCCACATCTCGGTCTACGAGCGCGATTGATTCGGCCGCGGCCCAACCGACGGGTTACAGGAAAATTTTTGGAATGAATGCCGCCAGTCCGGTCAAAGGTCTCGCATACCCATGAACACGTTCCTCCACACCCGCATCCGGGTCGCCGACCTGGAAAATTCGATCAGCTTCTACGAGGAACACTTCGGTTTCGTCGTCAAATCGCGCAGCGCCCGTTCGCCGCACGGAAACCAGATCGCGCACCTCGAATTGCCCGGCAACGCCCACACCCTCGAGCTGACCTATTCGCCCGATTACGATCTCGCCGTTCCCGAGGACCTCATGCACTTTGCGATCGGCGTCGACGACCTGACAGCCTACTGCGAGGGCCTGGAGCAAAAAGGCGTCGAGATCTGGCCGGACGACTGGCGATCGGCGTTCGCCAACCTGAAAATGGCGTTCATCGACGACCCCGACGGGTATGAAATCGAGTTGCTGGAGAACAGCGCCGACTAGAACAACCCGCACCGGTCCAGGAGCCGGCCTGTGGCGACGCCCAACGTCGTCCTGATCGTCTATGACCAGCTGGCGGCGTCCTGGCTGGAAGCCGGCCTGCGCGGGGCGGCCGACCTGCCGAACTTTGCCCGCCTGGCCGGCCAAGGCACCTATTTCTCACGCTGCTTCTCGACCAACCCGGTCTGCAGCCCGGCCCGCGCCAGCATCGCCACCGGCCTGCGCTCCAGCGCCCACGGCGTCATGCAGCTGGGCTATGCGCTCTCGCCCGAACTGCCCACTTTCATGGGAGCGCTTTCCGAGGCCGGTTGGCACACCGCCGCCTGCGGCAAGCTGCACCTGCGGCCCCACTGGGAGAGCCTGGAACCCGACTACCGACCCTACGGGTTCAGCGAACAGCACATCACCGAGGACCCGCGCGGCGGAGCCTGGCTCGACTGGGTCCGGGCCGAGCATCCCGAGCACTTCCGCGCGGTCCTGACCACCATCTGGGCGCGCGAGATGGACGAGTTTTCCGAATACGGCCCGCAGCGCGAAAACCTCGCCGAGCTGATGGCCGGCCTGCCGATGCCGGGCAACGTTTACGAACTGCCGTTTCCGGCCAGGGTTTCACAGTCCAACTGGATCACCGACCGCGCCCTTGATTCGATCGCCTCTACCCCTCCCGGCCAATCGCTGCTCTGCCAGATCGGCTACGTCCAGCCACATAATCCCTATGCTCCGCCGCGCGGTTTCCGGCGATTCGTCAACTTCGATTACGTCCCCGAACCGGTGCCGGCGGCCTGGCGCGACGACCCACTCGCTCCGCCGGCCTTCAGCGCCCGCGCCGCGGTGGCGGAGAAGTACGAATGGCGCGCCGCGCGCGAGCACTATTTCGCCGACATGGTGCACCTTGACCGCCAGCTGGGGCGGGTCCTGGACGGGCTGGCGGACGCCGGGCGCCAGCGCGACACCTACGTGATCGCGCTGGCCGATCACGGCGACCTGCTGCTCGATCACGGCCTGATTTTCAAGGACAGCTTCCACTATGACGCCTGCGTCCGGGTGCCGCTGCTGATCAGCGGGCCGGGCCTGGCGCAAGGGCAGGTCTGCGACGATTTGGCCGCTATCGAGGACATCTACCCGACGATCTTGGAGGCCGCCGGCCTACCCTGTCCAATGCCGGACGAGCGGCGCCCGGTCCCCGGGCAGCCGGCCGCCCCTTTCTGCGCGGGCAGGTCGCTGCTCGAACTGGCCCGCGGCCGGACCCCGTCCGACTGGCGCGAGGCGGTATTCATCGAGTCGTTTAACAACCTGGACTCGCGCTTGCCGGGCAATTGGGTCAAGACGGTCCGCACTGTCGACGCCCGCTATTCGCTGTACGGGGAGGGGGCGGGCGAGCAGCTGTTCGACCTTGCGGCCGACCCCGACGAGCAGGAAAATCTAGCAGCCGACCCAACCCACCGCCGGTTCCGCCAGCAGATGCGAGACCTGCTGCTCCAGCACCTGCTGGTCGAGCGCTACCCGCACCCGCCGCGCGATCTTTTCCGGCTCGGCGTTCACTGATCGCGGCCAGACAGGGCCGCACGAATCTCCGATAGCCCCCAGGACAGCCGATGATCGCTTTTCTCCGACGCCGATGGCGGCCGATCTTGGTCGCATTCATAGTCCTTGACATCGCCTTGGTGGCCGGGTTTGCGATCTGGTGGATGCAGGGTTCGCCCGAAGCTTCGGGCCCGACGCCGGCTCCGACGCTGACCGTCCCGGCCGCCACGCCGGCTCCGGCCGCCCAACCGGCCGCCGCCCCCGCGGAAACTCCCGCGCCAGTTCAGTCGGTTCCCGAACCGCCCGCCCCGACCCCGGTCGAGCCGACCGCTGCGCCGACTCCGGCCCCGGCGCTTGAGCCCAGCGGTGATGCGGTGCTTTACCGCTTCGGCGACGGAGACGCCACGGCCAGCTTCGCCGTGGACGAAATCCTCAACAACGCCCCGTTCACCGCCCTGGGTATCACCGACGAGGCGGCCGGTGACATCGTCATCGACTGGGCCGACCCTGCCGCTTCACAGCTCGGCACGATCTTGATTAACGCCCGCACCCTGGAAACCGACAACCCCTTCCGCGACCGCGCCATCCGCAATTCGATCCTGGAATCAAGCCAGGACCTTTACGAGTTCATCTCGTTTGCTCCGACCGAACTGCGCGGGTTGCCGGACTCGGTGGCGGTAGGCGACAAGGTCGATTTCGAGGTGGTGGGCGATCTGACCATCCGTGAAATCACCGTCTCGACAGTCTGGGCCGTGAGTGTCACCCTTGCCTCCGAGGATCAGATAAACGGCGAGGCCAGCACCGAGGTGTTACGGTCCGATTTCGATCTGCAGATCCCCAGCGTGCCGCGCGTGGCCGGGGTGGATGACGACGTGCAGCTGACTCTGGTTTTCAGCGCCCAGCGGGTCGGCTGAGGCTTACCCCTCAGGCCACTCGCAGCGTCACCGACGCGCCGGCCGAAATCGACAGGGGAGCGGACAGTTCGGCCGCTCCGGCCCCGTCCAATTCGAAGCCCTCGAGATCCAGTCGGCCTTCCGAGCAGCCGAGTTCGACCTCCCAGCCCTCGCCGTTAGCGCTGATCCGGCAGCGCCCGAAGGCAGACCCGTTGGACCAAAAGGCGAACTGCTCGCGTGCCGCAAATCGCATCTGCCGGCTGACCCCGCAGTACTGGTAACCGGAAAGGGCCAGAACGGCTCCCCAGGAAGCCATCGCGCGGGCGTAGTGGTGGCCGCATTCGGCCTCGTCGAAGGGGTTCCGGCGCCGGCCGTCGTAGCGGGCCCGGACCGCCTCGATCACCTCCAACCCGCTGGCCAACTGGCCCTCCAGGATCATGCCCACGGCGGCGGTGTACTCGAATCCGGTCATGACTTCGTTGGCGTAAGGGAACGGCCGTTTGGGGCGCCCGCCGCGCGGCCAGGTCGCCATCAGCAGGGCCTGTTCGTCGTTGAGGACGTAGGTCCGGGCGTGATTGAAATGGTGGAAGAAGGAGCGGCGGAAGTTGTGGCGCATGATCGCCGCGTGGGTGGCGGCCACGTTCTCGGGCGACAGCAGGTAGCCGAGGCCGTTTAGGTGAGCGAAGAACTGCCCGACCAACTGGTCGACCAGGCAGCCCGGGCCCAGTTGCAGGTCCGGGTCGGAAACGTCGCGCGCGCCCATCGACTCGATGCGTAGACCGGGCGCGATTTCGGCCGGATTGCCGATCGGGACTATCTGGTGCTCGTAGTACTCGCCGTTGAATAGGTTGGCGTCGGACCAGGCGCTGCCGGCCTCGAACAGGCGGCGGCATTTTTCGGCGAAGTCGCGCTCGCCCAGGTGGCGGGCCATTTCCTCGGCTGCGCGCAGCGCACCGAGATACCAGCCCTGCATCTGCGGGTTGGGGCCGAAGTACTCCACGTCCATGGTGTTGTGCTGGCAGCCTTCCATCACCCCGTCGCGGTCGCCGTCCCAGCCGCCCTCGACCCAGCAGTACTCCAGCGCCCGCTTGCAGTGTGGCCAGAGTTCGGCCAGAAAGTCGTCGTCTCCGCTGAGGCGCCACTCGCGGTAAAGCTTCATGACGCAACCCAGCTGGCCGTCGGCGGCGGCCGATACGAACTCGGTGGCCCGCCCCTCCAGCGGCAGCATCACCCGGAAGGACATCTTGCCCTCGGCGTCGGTCGCGTGGGCGAACTCGACCTCGCGCATGCTGCGGGCCAGGTCCCCGAACAGGTAGGCCAGCGCCTGCTCGTAGTTCCAGACGTGGGTGCAGGAGCCCGGGCAGCAGCCGACCGCGTCGTTGCAGCCCTCCCATCCGTAGAAACGCCCGTCGGCGGTGCGGAAACAGGTTTGTGACTTGAGCGTCGAGAGGTTGAAGAGGGCCGCCTCCTTGACCGCGCCCGGCAGGTCCGTGCCCAGAAAGGCGCCCACGAACTCCAGGCTGCGCCGCTCCAGTTCATCCAGTTGCCCGACCGCGGCCGCGGCCGCCTCCCAGGCATCGTCGAAACGGGTGGCATAGTGGTTGCCGATCCAGTCCGGATTGCCGGTCCCCTCACAGCAGCCATCGTCATCGGCGCAGCAGTCGCTCGGCTGCCCGCAGCCGCAGTCGCCGTCGGCGCAGCAGTCGGCACCCATGCGATGCATGTCCCAGGTGAGTCGGTTGGGAAAGTGCCAGCTGAGCAGGAACGTGACCGAGGCCTCTTCGCCCGGTGCGACCTTGAGCGGCACCGCCAGCGATCCGACCGCCAGCGACTCCTCGGCGGGGCGGTCGGCAATCTTGCCGTCGGCTGCGAACTCGTCCCAGAAGTCCAGCAGGTAGTTGCCCCAGCCGGGGTTGGGCCAGGCGGTCCGGTAGCTGCACTCCGGAGCGGTTGTAACCAGGGCCATGGTGCCCCACTGCTCGGAGCCGGGCGCAACGCCCTCCGAATCCATGTAGATGCCCTGGAAGCCGTCCCCCTGCCGGAAGCGGTTGCGGTTTGCATCGGGCTGCCCGCGATTGCCGTCGGTGCCGATGAAGTTATCGAGCGAACCGCAGATCGAGGCTTCCAGCTCCGACTCGGACTCGTTGGCCACCACGAAGCGCAGGGCCGCGAACGGCATTCCGCTGGCGTCGGCATCGCCCGGGATCAGGGGGTTGAACGCCTCGATCCGCACCGAGGCCGGCACCGCCGGATCCGAAAGGCAGACCTGGCCGAACGGGTAGGCGGCGTGAAACGAGCACTCGCGCCAGTGCGGCAGCCCGTGATTGGGAACCTCGCTGCCCCTAAAACCCTCGTAATCGGCCTGATCGATCGTCCCTTCCAGCGACAGCGCCTGCGGCTCCCCGTCGCCGGCTTTGAGCCAGATTGCAAAAAACGTCGCGCTGCCCAGCCGCTGACGGGGTGAAAACCCCTTGGCCGGCCGGTTCACGATCTCCCAGTCGCGCAGTTGGCCGCGCCCGCCGAGCGAAACGCACCCCGTGCCGATACCGCCCAGGGGCATCCCGATCGCCCGCAATCGGTCCTGCGGGTAACTGGTGAGAACGGGCCACTTGGAACTGGTCGAAATCGGCATCTTCGGGGCCTCTGGGCAATGGAGTTTCTGGGAATTTGACCACCCCTATTCTTGACCCCCAGAACCCCTTACCAAGCCCTACAATCGGCGAGTCCGGCAGATGCGCGAATTGCGGCGCCGTAACCGGGTTTCCAAGACCAGTAAATGCGATGAACTGCAATGGCTAGCTGGCGCTCCCCCGAGCTAGTGACCCGACTGCGAACCAGTCCATTGCCGAGGGTCGATCCGCACCCCCGACCGCGCACCGCCCGCTGCGCGCCCGACCGCCGGGCGGCAACCTAGCCCAGCCGAACCAGTCCCTCTCCAAACCGTCCATGACGGCCCCGACCGTTGCGGCCCCGCCGCGGCAGGCTGAGCGATGATCGCGCTAGATGCACTGCGCCAGCCCGGCTTCGCGCTGGTGTGGATTTCCACCAGCATCAATTTCTCGGCCTATTTCCTGCGCAGCACGATCCAGGGCTGGCTGGTCCTGCAGTTGACCAATTCATCCACCTGGGTGGGACTGGTGAACGGCCTGCCGGTGATCGTTACCGCGCCGATGTCCTTCTTCGCCGGGGCGATTACCGACCGCAGCGACGCGCGCCTGCTGATCATCTGGACCCGCGCCGCTTCGACGTTCACCTGTTTCTTGACCGCGTTCCTGATAACTTCGCAGGTTATCGATGTCTACCAGCTGCTGGTCCTGGCGACCGCCCTCAATGCGGCCTTCTATCTGGCCTTTCCGGCCAACCAGACCTACATCGTGGCCCTGGTCGGCCCGGAGCGGTTGTTGGCCGCTAACTCGCTGGTAACCGGGTTCGGGTTCGGCTTCAACTTCATC
Source organism: Chloroflexota bacterium (assembly GCA_009840625.1). Lineage (NCBI taxonomy): Bacteria > Bacillati > Chloroflexota > Chloroflexota bacterium. The sequence goes on from VXNJ01000010.1 coordinate 99,637, forward strand.
GGGCCGTCCCTGGCCGGATACGCCGCCGCCCAACTGGGGATCGATTCGGTCTACTACGGGCTCGGTCTGGCCTATCTGGCCGCCACCCTCACCCTGCTGCGCACGCCCTCGGTCCCGGTCGAGGGATCTACCGCGGGCGAAAACATGCTCCGGAACGTGCTGGCCGGCATCGCCTACGTCCGGACCCAGCCCGGCCTGGCCTGGGTCTTCTACGTCGCCATGCTGGGGATTTCCGGTTCGCCGTTCCTGGCGATCCTGCCGGCGATGGCTCGCGACGAGCTCGGACTGGGGGCCGCCGGATTCGGACTGATCGCCGGCAGCCAGGGCATCGGCAGCCTCATATGCACGTCTGTCTTCCTGGCCGTCGGAGAGGTTCGCCGCAAGGGGTTGGCCATGCTCGCCGGGGCGGTGGTCTGGGCCCTCGGGATGATCATCATCGGCTTGTCGCAGGAGCTCTGGCAGGCGATCGCGGCCGGTATCCTGATGGGTTTTTCGCCGCCGCTCTGGATGAACTCGGCCCAGACGGTGATCATGACCGCGGTGCCGCCGCCGATGCGCGCCCGCATGGCGGCGCTGTTTGCGCTTTCGTTCCAGATGGTCCCGCTCGGCTACTTGCTCGGCGGGGTACTGGCCGACGCGTTCGGGCCCGCCCTTACCCTGCAGCTGCTCGGTGTCGCCGGCGTGCTCGCGCACGCGCCGCCGCTGTTCTCACGCCAGTTCCGCGAGATCGGTTGACCCGGTCCGGCCGACCATCCCAATACCGCTCCCCGCCCCATGAGACCCCATCGCCCGACGACGGCGCTCGACACCCTGCATCAACCGGGGTTCCTGCTGTTGTGGCTGTCGACCGGCATCTACCATTCCGGCCATTTCCTGCGCGGGACCATCCAGAGCTGGCTGGTCCTGCAGTTGACCAATTCATCCACCTGGGTGGGACTGGTGAACGGCCTGCCGGTGGTTGTGACCGGTCCGTTGTCCTTCTTCGCCGGGGCGATTACCGACCGCAGCGACCCTCGGCAGATGCTGCTCTGGACCCGTGGCGCGACCGGTTTCCTGTGCTTCTTGACCGGGTTCCTGATCTCGGCCCAGATCATCGACGCCGTACAGCTGCTGGCCCTGGCCACGACCCTGAACGCGGCCTACTATCTTGCGTTCCCGGCCAACCAGGTCTATATCGTGGGCCTGGTCGGACCCGAGCGATTGCTGACCGCCAACGCGTTGGTCAACGGGTTCGGGTTCGGCATCAATTTCGTCGCCCCGGCTTTGGCCGGGTACGCCGCCGCCCGGCTCGGCATCGACTCCGTCTATTACGCGCTCGGCCTGGCCTACCTGGTGGCGACGGTGCTGATACTGCGCACCCCGCCGACACCGGTCGAGGGAACGCCAACGACCGGCAACCTGATCCGCAAGGTGCTGATCGGGATCGGTTTCGTCAGGACCCAACCCGGTCTGGCCTGGGTCTTTTACCTGGCCCTGCTGTCAATTTTGGGGGCGCCGTTTTCGATCATCCTGCCGGCGATGACCCGCGACGAACTGGGCGCCGGGGCGGCCGGATTCGGGCTGGTCGTGGCGAGCCAGGGGGTTGGCAGCCTGGCCGGCACGGTCGCCCTGCTGGCTTACGGCCAATTGCCGCGCAAGGGTCTGGCGATGCTGGCCGGCGGGGTCCTGTGGGCGACCGGGATGATCATCATCGGCTTGTCGCAGGAGCTCTGGCAGGCGATCGCGGCGGGAATCCTGATGGGTTTTTCGCCGCCGCTCTGGATGAATTCGGTCCAGACCGTAATCATCACGGCCGTCCCGGCGCCGATGCGGGCGCGCATGGCGGCGCTTTTCGCGCTCTCGTTCCAGATGGTCCCGGCCGGCTACCTGCTCGGCGGGTTCTTGGCCGACGCCCTCGGGCCCGCCGCAAGCCTGCAGCTGCTCGGCCTTGCCAGCCTGCTTGCCCACGTGCCGCCGCTGTTCTCGCGCCAGTTCCGCGAGATCGGCTGACCGCCGCAAAGGGCTCCGTCTCAGCGCATCGATTTAAGAAAGTCGGCGATCGCCTCGCCGATTTGGAACGGCGAATCCTCCTGGATGTAGTGGATTCCCAGCACGGTCCTTTCTTTTTGGTTCGGCCAGGATCGGCAGAAGTTGCGCTGTCGTCCGGTCAGGATCGAGCCCGGATAGGCGTTGATGAAAAGCTTCGGCAATTCGCTGGCCGACAACCACCGACCGACCCGATCAATCATTTCGATAACGTCCGCGGGCTCCCCGCCGATCGGGCACTCCCGGGTGAACGTGAGCGTGGGTCGCCGCGACTCGCCCGGCTCCAGGTACGGCCGCCGGTAGGCATCCATCACCGCTTCCGGCAGCTGGCCGACCATGCGGGTGCCTATCGTCTCGATGAAGAAGTTGTCCTTCAGAACCAGGTCTTCGCCCATCGGGGATCGGAATTGCTTGAACAGGTCCCGCCTGATTTCAGGCCAATCGTCCCACTCCAGCGGCTGGACCAGAGTTTCCATGTAGGCAATGCCCTTGATCCGGTCCCGGTTGCGATGGGCCCAGTCGAACCCGATCGGCCCGCCCCAGTCGTGCAGCACCAGCGTGATTCGATCGCCGAGCTCCAACGCCTCGAACCAAGCATCCAGGTACCTGGTCTGGTCGGCAATGCGATACATGGACCCGGGCAGCTTCCCCGAGTCCCCGCATCCCATAAGGTCCGGCGCCAGGCAACGCCCGAACGGCTCGGCGAACGGAATGATGTTCCGCCACACATAGGAGTAAGTGCCGTTGCCGTGGAGGAATACGATTGCGTCACCGCTTCCGGCGTCGATGTAGGAAATCTCGCTGTCGAGGACCTTGACGCGTCTGCGGTCGTAAGGGTCTGCTTCCGGAATCTTGCGGTTGGGCACCTGGCTCCGCCCCCTCTCGGTTCCCCGGGGTTTGGAACAATCCCGGACCAACGTCCAACTAATCTAGTCGGCGGCGCGGCGTGATTGCTCCCGCGCGACATGGTGCGCCCGACGCGCGCCGCAGAGTCACGACCTCAGGAAGGGATAGCTCCAAGATTCGTGCAGGTTCGGCCAGACTTGACAGACCAAGCCCGGCGCGCCCGCCGCGGCGGCTCCATGCAGCCGACCCCCGCCCGGCCCCAGCGAAAGGGAGTGCGATGAAGGCCCTAGTACTTAACGGCCCGCTCGACCTGGAGCTGTCGGAACTGCCCGCTCCCGGCGCACCGGGTCCGGGCCAGGTTCGGGTCAAAGTGAAGGCGGTGGGAGTTTGCGGCAGCGACGTTCACTACTACGAGCACGGCCGGATCGGCGACTTTGTCGTCGAGGAACCGATGGTCCTGGGACACGAGGCGGCGGGCGTGGTCGAAGCGGTCGGCGACGGCGTGCGGTCGCTCTCGCCGGGCGATGCCGTGGCCATGGAGCCGGGCGTCCCCTGCGGGGACTGCCGCGAATGCCGGATCGGGCGCTACAACCTCTGCAAGGACGTCCGGTTTTGGGCGACCCCGCCGATAGATGGCGTGCTGGCCGAGTTCGCCCTGCACCCGGCGGCGATGACCTACAAGCTGCCCGCCGGGATGACCCTCGACGAAGGCGCCCTCATGGAGCCGCTCGCGGTGGGGGTACACGCCTGCAACCGTGGCCGCGTCGGGCCCGGCTGCGTAGTCGCGGTTAACGGGGCCGGCCCTATCGGCTGCGTCACCCTCATGGCCGCCCTCGCTTACGGGGCCTCGCAGGTGGTGGTGGCCGACGTGGTTCCCGACCGCCTGGAACGCGCCCGCGAACTGGGCGCGGAGACCATTGTCGACGCCCGGTCCGAGTCGCTGGACGCGGCCGTAATGGCCGCCACCAACGGGAGGGGGGCCGACGTCGGAATCGAATGCTCCGGCCATCCAAGCGGCCCGCAGACCCTGGTCGACGCCGCCGCCCCTGGCGGCCGGGTGGTGCTGGTCGGGATGGGGCCACAGCCGACCGACCTGGACCTGGTGGCGGCGATGGTCAAGGAGGTCGACCTTGCCACGGTGTTCCGCTACGCCCACAACTACCCGACCGCGATCGATCTGACCGCCAGCGGGCGGATCCCGGTGGCCCGGCTGGTGACTGACCGCTTCCCGCTCGAAGATTCGGTAGCGGCGTTCGAATTCGCCAGCGCCGGGCGGCCCGGCACCTGTAAGGTCATGATCGACGTCTGAGCGTTCGCGGCGCGGACGGGGCGGCCCGGCCCGACCGACGATTCGGTCAGCCTTCCACCAACCGCAGCCTGGCCCCCGCCGCCAGCGAGCAGCCGATCTCAACGGAGCGGCCTTCGGGCGTCTCAACGACCGAACCGGAAAGACCCATCGTCGTCGTCGCGGCTTCGAAATCAACCGTCCTTAGCCCAAGTTCGAAAGGCCCTTCGCCGCGGGTGGCGAGAAACTCCGACAAGGCTCCCCGGCCGGTCGGCGATTCCAGGTCGAGGAAGCAGTTGCCGAGGGCAAGGCGGTAACGCAAAGCCCTTTCGCGCGGTTCCGGCGGCGCGAACCTGACTCCGAGAACCGCGTGCCAGGCCCGGGCGGCGGCGGCGGAATCGCGGACCGCCAGGGTGATATGGCTGATGCCGCTGACCCGGTTGGGGTGGACAAGCGGCTGCGGTGGCTGCGTGTAACGCTCGGTAATCGAGTGGTCGTGTTGGATCAGGAAGCACTCGCTCCCGGGTAGGACCCGGCCCAGGTCGGCGCTCCGCCAGGTGTATCCGGGGCTCTCGCCGGCGTCCCGCCGCCCCGGGACCGGATCGCCTACGTCGGTACCGCGCGCCCGGATGGCATCGCTGGCGGCGGTAATGTCGCCGGTTCCCAGCGCAAACATGTACAGCCCTTCGCCGGAGCTCAGGAATCGGTCCATGCTTGGCCGGAAAGGCTGCGCCCGCCGATCATGGACCGCAATAAGTTCCAGGTACTCGGGCCCGAACGCCATCAGCCGGTTGTGGGTGCCGCGCCCGGGATGCCGGCCTTCCGGGGTGACCTTGAACCCGAGCGCGGTGTACGCGGCGGCGGCGGCGGACAGGTCGTGCACCGCGATCAGCACGTGATCCAGGTACAGGCCGGACTTCATTTCCGGCATCCCGGTCGCCGGTTCGGGCCGGGGCTAGGCGCTGGAGCTCTCGCCGATGGGGCCCCGGTGACGGGGCAGCCAGATGGCCATCTGGGCGTGGTGGTCGCGATTGTCCCAGGCAAAGTACGGCACCGCTTTCAGGTCCACCGCTTCCGCCGCCGGCGAATCGGAATCGGCTGGCGCGTAGAGGGGGCGCTCCCCATTGGGCGCCCGCAGGCCCGGAGTCCGCAACGTGACCGTCCCGCCCAGCAGGTCTGTTTCGGGGACGACGGAAACGTCCTCGGCGCAAATCCCGGCCGGGACGCGCAGGCGCCGAAAGTCCTCGCCGGGATGGTCCGGCTCTTCGATCGCGTACACCAGCGGGCCGCGTTTTAAGGCCACGCTGTCGCGCGCCTCAGCGACTGCCCGATCGGCGCTGATCAACTCGGCCGGCATCGGCAATTCCAGCGTGATCTTCTCGCCGGCCGCCCAGCGCCGGCGAATCTCCAGATAGCTGCCCGGGGTTCCCGACCGCTCCTGGCCGCCGCACACGACCCGGGCCCGGCGGGCCCAGCCGGGAATTCGCAGATGGATCGAATACTCGCCTTCGGGGCACTGCTCAACTTCCAGTTCGATCCGCCCGTACCAGGGGTATTCGGTCTCCTGGCGAAGCCTCAGGCGACCCTCCGCGGTATTCAAGTCGAGGCGGTTCCGGCCGTATAGGTGGACCCAAAGCCGGCCCGGGGAGTGCGAGTAGAAATAGGCTGGCAGCTGGGCGATGCTGCGGGTCAGGTTGGGCGGACAGCAGGCCACCCGGTACATGTGCCGGTAGCGCGGGCGATCGACCCAGAACCACTCCTGGCGGGTCGGTCCCGAGAGCCAGCTGTGGTAGTACTCGTAGTCGTGGTTGGAGGGGGAGAGCTTGGGCCGCCAGGGATCGAAGTAGCCGCGCCCGCTTGACTGCAGCGGGTTGTCGTAGAAGAAGCGGTCGCCGGCCAAGTTGACCCCGCAGAGGATCGAGTTGTGCCAGCAGAGCTCCATCAGGTCGGCAAAGCGCGCCTCGCCGCTGACCTGCAGAGCCCGCAGGCTCCACATCGCCGACCCAATCGCCGCGCAGGTTTCGGCGTAGGCATGCTCGTGCGGGAGTTCGTAATCGTGCCCCATGGCCTCGCCCACGCGGCGGCCGCCCAGAGCCCCGGTCACGTACATCTTGCGGCCGACCATGTCGTGCCAGAGGCGCTCGGAGGCATCCCAGTACTCGGCCCGGCCGGTCTCGGCGTAGGCGTCGACGATTCCGCAGGCCAGGAACGTGATGTGCACCGAGTGGCCGGCAATCTCCTCCATCTCCAGGGTCCCGACATGCTCTATGAAGTGGCAGGCCAGTTCCAGGTACCGTTGCCTGCCGGTCACCCGGTACAGCTCGACCAGGGCCATCTCGACCACCGGGTGCGACGGCTGCATCTGGCTGCCGGCGGACAGGAACACATCGCACATGTGATCGGCCACCCGGCGGGCAATCGCCAGGTAGCGCTCGCTGCCGGTGTTGCGGTAGTGGGCGATCGCACCCTGGATCAGGTGCCCGGAGGCGTAGAGCTCGTTAAGGCCGCCGTTGCGCCAGCGCCGGTCGGCCAGATTGCGCGGAGCCAGGTTCACATGCAGGTAACCGTCGAAGTCCTGCACCGGCTCGATCAGGTCGAGGGCCTGGCGAATCCAGTCGGCGGTGCTTTCGTTGTGGGGGTGCGAGAGCGAACAGGCGGCCGCCTCCATCCAGCGGTGCAGGTTGGCCTCGCGGGCCCGGTTCGATCCCGAGGGTTCGCCGGCGGGCCTGAATCCGGGGTCGGCGGCCCGGCGGAATTTATCGAACAAGTCCTCGCGCACGTGCTCGAACACGTGCGGGATGGTCACTTCCCAGTTGGTCTTGAAGACCCGGCCCCAGAATCCATCCTCGAGCGTTACCGCTCCTATCGGGACCGGTGTCATCCGGGCCTTCGGCGAGGCCGCATAGTCGATCAGGTACTGCCCGTTGCCGGCCATCGCTTGCTCCTGACTGCAGGTATCGCCCGGTTGCGGCTCCGGCCCGATTATGCGGGCGGTGGCGTCGCGCAGCCACGGCACAATTTGGCTACCGCCGCGACCGGTATCACACCGCCACCTCCTCCGGAAGTTCACTCCTCCCCATGCCCGCCGACCGCCCCAACATCATCCTGATCCTGGCCGACGACATGGGTTATTCGGACATAGGCTGTTTCGGGTCCGAGATCCATACGCCGACCCTCGACGCCCTCGGCCGCGGCGGGTCTCGCTTTTCGCAGTTCTACAACTACGCCCGTTGCTGCCCGACCCGGGCCGCGCTAATCACCGGCCGCCACCCGCACCAGTCGGGGGTCGGTCACATGACCGCCGATTTCGGCGTCGCGCCCTATCAGGGCTATCTGAACCAGGACTGCGTGACGATCGCCGAGGCCCTCAAGACCGCCGGCTACAACACATTTATGGCCGGCAAATGGCATGTCGGCGGCGACTACGGCGAGGGGACCGACGAAGCCGGCGACCCGACCCACCCGACTCCCTACACCCGCGGCTTCGATCAGCACTACGGGATCCTCACCGGCGGTGGCAGCTATTTCGATCCGATAACCCTGGTTCGCAACGACTGCGCGGTGGCGGTCAGCGCCGGCGAGGACTACTACCTGACGGATGCGATCACCAACGCCGCCCTGGAAATGCTCGAAGGCCACGGCGGACCCGACGACCCGTTCTTCCTGTACATGGCCTACACGGCCCCGCACTGGCCGCTGCACGCCCGTCCCGAGGACATCGCCAACTGCCAGGGGCGCTATCAGGTCGGCTGGGACGAACTGCGCAAGCGTCGCCACGAGGAGCTCAAGGGCCAGGGGATCCTGGACGAAAAGTGGGACATTGCACCCCGTAACGAACTCTCCACCGCCTGGGAGAACAGTCCCCGCCAGGAGTGGGAAGCTTCGCGCATGGCCACCTATGCGGCCCAGATCGAGGCGATGGACCGCAACATCGGAAGGCTGGTATCCCGCCTGGAGCAGACCGGGCAGCGCGACAACACCCTGATCGTGTTCCTCTCCGACAACGGCGGCTGCGCCGAATTCCTGCGCGAGGACGGACACATCGGTATCTGCCCGACCCAGACCCGCGACGGGCGTCCGGTCACCTACGGCAACCATTACGACGCCGAGCCCGGTCCCGAAAACTTCTTCATGAGTTACGACCTGCCCTGGGCCAACGCCTCCAATACGCCGTTCCGGCTGTTCAAGCACTACGTGCACGAGGGCGGGATCTCCACCCCCTTCGTGGCCAACTGGCCGGCGGAGATTCCGGCCGGCGGGATCGTCCATTCGCCGGCCTGCATCCTCGACCTGATGCCGACATTCGTCGAAGCCGCCGGCGCCGACTATTCGGCCGCCGCCGCCGGCCGCGACATCCCCATGGAGGGCGAGAGCCTGATCAAACCGCTCGCCGGCCAGGCCTGGAGCCGCCAGGATCCGATATTCATCGAGCACGAGGCCAACTGCTGCGTGCGCGACGGCGAGTGGAAGCTGGTGCGCCGGCACCCCGGACCCTGGGAGCTGTACAACCTCGAGCAAGACCGTACCGAGCTGACCAACCTGGCCGAAAGCGAGCCCGCGCGGGTGCTCAAGATGAGTGCCCAATTCGACGAATTCGCCCGGCGCGTGGGCTCGGTCAACGGGGCCGAATTCGACCGGATGGTGGTCGAATCGGGCTGGGCGGCCGGCGACGACGCGGTGTCGGCTTCCCGTCCCGGCGGCTACGCCCAGTAGGGCGCGGCGGCCTAGTTAAATCCCGAGATCGCCTGTTCGGGGGAGTCGGCGACCGCAATCACCTGATCGAACCCTGAAATCGCCAGGATTTCGCGAATCCGGTGCGGGACCGCCGCGACCGCGAACCGCCCGCCATCGTCGTTGATTCGCTGGGCCACAACCAGGAGCACCCGCAGCCCGGCGCTGGCGATGTAGTCCAGGCGGCTGCAGTCCAGGACCATGCTGGTTGAGCCTTTTTCGATCTCGGCCACCACTTCGCGCTCCAACTCCGGAGCGTTGCCCGCCTCGACCCTGCCGACCACCGAGAGCACCAGGGTCCCCTGTTGCTGTGAGGCGGAGAGTTCGTGCATCAGCCGGTCCTAGCGCGGCGCGGCGAACGAATCGTGCGGCCGCGGAATTGTCATTGCTTCCAAGTTTTCAATATAGGACAGCGGTCCAACCCTAACGGGCCTTGCGCTTGAGGATGTCGTCCCAAGTGCCCACCTTGCTGCCCCGCCACGGATTGGCGGCGATGGCGGCCTCGTCCAAATCGGTACCCCAACCGGGGGCGTCGGAGACGACCAGGTAGCCGTCCTCGATCTTCGGCTGCTCGGTCACGTAGAGCTCGCGCAACGGACAGGCGTCCACGTCGGTTTCCATGATCTTCAGATGAGGCAGGGTGGCGCAGAGGTGGCCGGACATGAACGTGGCCAGGTGGGAGTAATAGTTGTGCGGGGCAACGTCCAACTCCTGCACCTTCGCCTGGGCGGCGATCGCCAGCGATTCGGCCATGCCCGCCCAGGGGAGGTCGAACATCGCCACGTCCATCGCCCGAATGTCCAGGAAGCGCTTGTAGTCGCGGTAGGTGTTCACGCTCTCGGCCGAGCAGATCGTCAACGAAGTCGAGTCGGTGATCTGGCGGATCGAGTCCGGCTCGAACGAGTCGACCTCCAGCCAGAGCATGTGCAGGTCCTCAAGTCCCTCGGCGATGCGGATCGCCTCCTGGGTGGTGAACCAGAAATTGATGTCCAGGGCGGTGTCGAAATAGTCGCCGGCGCCCCGCTTGAAGGCCTCGAGCTGGGTGCGGGCGCGTTCGATCGTGGGTTTGATTGACTCGCGTACTTCGGTGATCTGGGTCCAGGGAGGGTCTCCGGGAACAAGGATGTTGGTCTTCAGCGCCGTGTAACCGCGGTCGACCACCTCGCGTCCCAGGGCCTCAATGTCGTCGTAGGTCCTGAGCGGGGGAGTGCCCAAGAAATCGGCCCAGCGGGCCCGGTAAGTCCCGCAGTGCGACCAGTAGAGCCGCACCCGGTCGCGCACCTTGCCGCCGATCAGGTCGTAAGCCGGGACCTGGTAGGCCTTGCCCTTGACGTCGATAAGGGCCAGTTCGATCCCGGCGATAGCGCGCTGGCTGATTCCGCCAGGCGACTGCTCGGTGAGTTTTTGCATTTCCAGCATGCGGGCGGGGATGTCGAGAGCGTTCTTGCCCTCCAGAGCCTGTCCTAGGTCGCGCACCGCCCCTGTCAGCGCGTACGGCATCCGCCAGTCGGTGCATTCGCCGTAGCCGGTGATCCCGGCATTGGTGGCAACCTTCACGTAGGCATACGGCGCCCAGCCGCCATCGGCCAGCAGGGGGGTTACTTCGGTGATCTGCATCGTTTGTGCCTACGCGCTTGGGGATTTCGGCCAGTACGGCCACGAGTTCCGAACCCGGTACTTCAGCCCGCCCGGGTCCTGCCAGCCGCCGCCCCGCGACAACTTTTAGGGACTGCCCACTAGAGCCTCGCGGCTCAGATTCATATCGGTCGGCCCGCCTAGATCATCGCGTAATCGACCGCTCCGATTCGGGCCAATTCTTTGCGGCCACTCGCTACGGCACGATTACCGACAACGCCCCCGGTACCGCCCTAACGCGGACCTGGCCGGATCGGGTCTGCAGGACTTCGCCGTCAACCTCATAGCGCAACGGGCCGTCGTGCCGTACGGTGAAGGTTCGCTGCCGGCGGTGGCAGACTTCCCGGGCGCCAAGGTGTCGGCCCTTGACGGCCAGGCCGAAAAGACGGGCTCGACCCAGCGGGGAAGCATCGGCGATCGCGCAGGCGTCCAGCAGTCCGTCCTCCATGTCGGCATCTGGGGCGATCGGCAGGCCGCCGCCAAAAACGCGGCCGTTCGATATCGTCAGCAACAGCCTCCGCCCATCAACGTTCCAGTCTGTCCCGTCTGAGGCCCGCAGGTGGAGACCGCGATACAAGAAAAGCTGCTGCAGGGCGGCGGCCCGGTACAGCGACCCGCCTTTCAGGAAGCGCAGGCGGAGGGCGGCGTCGATTACGGCCACGTCGAAGCCGAACCCCACGTGGTTGAGGAAATGACGGGGCGCCGTCCGCCATGGTTCCGCGCCCGCCGCCTCCGGCCGTGGGCAGCGGCGCCATTCGGCGTCCACCCGGCCCACGTCGATCCGGCGGGTCCGGCCGGCGGCCAGCGCCGCCACCGCGCGTTCCGGATCGTCGTAACTGATTCCGAGGCTTCTGGCGAAGTCATTCCCGGTCCCGGCCGCCAACAATCCGAGGTCGACGTCGGAACGCCCGCTCGACGCCACGCGATCGGCAACCTGGCTCCACGTGCCGTCGCCGCCCACCGCGACCACCAGCCGGGCGCCACCGGCCAGGGCCGCCCCCGCGAGCGCGGCCTCTTCGCCGGGAGCCGTCGTCGACGCCCACCGGTACGTCCCCAGGTGACGGTCGAGCAGTTCCCTGTAGATCGGAAGGCGGCGGGCGCCTGCGCCGCGCCCCGCGGCCGGGTTGAAGATTACGAAGCGATCCATCGGGTCGTCAGGGTCGGCGAGATTTCTGATGGTTCCGGTTCTCCGGGCTCTTTGCAAATCAAGCCGCTGCCGGCTTTCGGCGCATGGTTTTCCCTTCGCCAAACTCCGGCCGCGCACGCAATATCAATCCTGATAGAAATTGCGGCCGCCGACCCGAATCCGGACGGTGATTCCCACCAGCCCCGGCCGGGCCCTGCCATGAATCCACGTTCGCCCCGCACCGGTCGCCATACTAGGGGCTGGGAAGCGGCCTTTGAAAGGAGCGAATCATGGCAAAGATGATTCCGCTGATCGGATCGGGCGAAGTCGGCCCGTTGGGAGCATTGCATCTGCCGCGGCTTTGGCTGAAAGTGACCCTGGCAACCGCCGGGATGCTCGACGACGAGTACGACGAATGCGGAATGGGTTTCGACCAAATGGTGCTGGACGGCCTCGGCGTCGATCGCGACGCGGCCCTGGCCTACCTGCGCGGTGAGAAGCCCTCGTATCCGGAATTCGAGCAGTGGGTGATCGACCAGAACGGCGGCAGCATCGACCAATCGGTAATCGACGCCTCAAACGCGGCGATCGCGGGTTACAACCACGCCGCCGAGACCGTATCGGCGATCTCGGATGCGGCGGGCGCCAACGCTGACGGGGCGATCACCGACGCGGTGACGCTGAACCAGCTCGACGACTGGACCGGTCTGCACAACTCACTGGCCGGCTAGGCCCCGAACCGCCCCGCCATAGCGGCAGGGCGACCCGAAAAGCATCCCCGCCGGGACTCCTTCCGGCGGGGATTTGATAATGCCGGCACCGGCGCACGGGCCGGCAGTTCCTTGACAGTGAAGGGCGGAGCGAGCTTGCCAACACCCGGAGAAAACGCACGACCCAACATCGTGCTGATGATGGCGGACGACATGGGCTATTCGGATCTGGGCTGCTTCGGTTCGGAGATTTCCACGCCCAACATCGACGCCCTGGCCCGTCGCGGGGCGCGCTTTACGCAGTTCTACAACTGCGCCCGCTGCTGCCCCACCCGGGCCTCGCTGCTGACCGGTCTTTATCCGCACGAGGCCGGCGTCGGTCACATGACTACCGACCTGCGCATCGCCGGCTACCGCGGCTATCTCTCGCGCAACGCGGTAACGATCGCCGAGGCGCTGCGGCCGGCCGGGTACCGCACCCTGATGTCCGGCAAATGGCACGTCGGCGGCGATTACCTCATGTCCAACCCCGACATCCCTTCGGTCGGATCCGAGAGCTGGCCGCAGCCGACCGACCGCGGATTCGAGCGCTTCTTCGGTACCCTGACCGGGGCCGGCAGTTACTTTAGCCCGCACACCCTGACCGAGGACGGCGAGCCGCTCGAAGCGCCCGAGGGCTTCTACTACACCGATGCGATCGCCGACCGGGCGGTTGACTACATCGGCGAGTACGGTTCCGGCGAGGATCCCTTCTTCCTCTACGTTGCTTTCACCGCCCCGCACTGGCCGCTGCACGCCCTGGAAGAAGACATCGAGCGCTACCGCGGCCGCTACCGCGAGGGTTGGGAAAAGATTCGCCAGGCCCGTCACGAAGAGCAGAAAGGGATGGGCATCCTGGACGAAAGCTGGCCGATCAGCAAGCGCGATCCGGGCCAGCGGGACTGGGACGCTGTGGTCAACCAGGACTGGGAGGACGCCCGCATGGCGGTCTATGCGGCCCAGATCGACCGGATGGACCAGGGCGTCGGACGGATCGTGGCCAAGCTCGAGCAGATGGAGATTGCCGAAAACACCCTGGTGATGTTCCTCTCCGACAACGGCGCCTGCGCCGAGTTCCTCAAGGAGGACGGATTCTTCGAGTTCTCGCCCACCCGCACCCGGGACGGGAGCCCGATGAAACTGGGCAACGCCGAGTCGGTGCTGCCGGGACCTGAAAACACCTACATGAGCTACGACATCTCCTGGGCCAACGCCTCCAACTCTCCGTTCCGGCGCTTCAAGCACTGGACCCACGAAGGCGGAATCTCAACCCCGTTCATCGCCTGCTGGCCGGAGATGATCCGTCCCGGACTGCGTGTCGACTCGCCCTGCCACCTCATCGACGTGATGCCGACCTGCCTGGCCGCCGCCGGGGCCGCCTATCCCGGCACCTACAACGATTACGACGTCCGTCCGTTGCGCGGGCAGAGCCTGTTGGAGCCGTTCCAGGATGCCCGTTGGAGCCGCGACGGGCCGATCTACTGGGAACACGAGGGCAACCAGGCGGTGCGCCTGGGGCAGTGGAAGCTGGTCCGCCGCTACCCCGGCGACTGGGAGCTTTACGACCTCTCGCTGGACCGCACAGAGCAGGAGGACCTGACCGCCAGCAATCGGGCCCGGCTTGCCGAGCTGGTCGGTCTCTACGACGGGTGGGCGCCCGGCGCGCTGGTCGTTCCCTGGGAGCAGATCATCGCCCGCGACGACATGGCCTATCAGCGTCAGCGCCTCCAGAACACCGCTTCCACCCAGGGGGATTAGAAGGGTCGCCGACCCGAACCAATGACCGAAACCCGGCCCGGCAACGGCCCGCGAACCGCGGGCGCGGGAGCCCGTCCCAACGTGATCCTGATCATGGCCGACGACATGGGCTTCTCCGACATCGGCTGCTTCGGCTCCGAAATAGCCACTCCCAACCTGGACTCGCTGGCGGGGGGCGGGATGCGGTTATCGCAGTTCTACAACTACGCCCGCTGCTGCCCGACGCGGGCCTCGCTGCTCACCGGTCTTTACCCGCACGAGGCCGGGATCGGGCACATGATCATCAACCTGGGCACGGCGCCCTACCAGGGCTACCTGAATCGGAATTGCCTCACCCTAGCCGAGGCCCTCAAGCCGGCTGGGTATTCGGCTTACATGGCCGGCAAGTGGCACGTCGGCGGCGACTATCCGTTCCGGACCTGGCGCCAGGAGATGCGGATGGGCGAACCCGATCATCCCACCCCGCGCCAGCGTGGATTCGACCGCTACTTCGGAATCCTGACCGGCGGGGCCAGCTTCTTCGACCCGCACACCCTGCTGCGTGACGACGAGCTCTGCGAGATCGACTACCCGAATTTCTACCTGACCGACGCGATAGCCGACGAGTCGGCCAAATACGTGCGCGAGCACGTCGCCGATGACCCGTATCTGCTCTACGTTGCGTTTACCGCCCCGCACTTTCCGTTGCACGCCCCCGCAGAGGACGTGGAGCGCTACCGGGGCCGCTACCGGATCGGCTGGGACGAGCTGCGAAGGCGGCGTCACGAGGAACTCAACGGGATGGGAATCCTGTCCGAGACCTGGGAAATCTCGCCGCGCGATCCCGAGGCCCCGGCCTGGGAAGACGTGCCCGACCAGGACTGGGAGGATTCGCGCATGGCCGTCTACGCTGCTATGGTCGACCGCATGGACCAGGGAATCGGCAAGATCCTGGACGCGGTGCGCGCTTCCGGTCAGTGGGACAACACCCTGATCATCTTTCTGTCCGATAACGGCGGCAGCGCCGAATTCCTTTCCGAGGACGGGGTGGCAGACCAACACCCGCGGCGAACCCGCGACGGTCGCCCAATTGAAATCGGCAATGAAATAGGTCGTATCCCCGGCCCGGAGACCACCTGCCTGAGCTACGACCTGCCCTGGTCGAACGCGTCCTGCACGCCTTTCCGCTTCTACAAGCACTACGTCCACGAGGGCGGGATTTCAACTCCGTTCATTGCCCATTGGCCGGCGGTGATCGAGCCCGGTTCGATCGACCATCAACCGGCCTGGGTCGGGGACTTTATGCCAACTTTCCTTGAAGCAGCCGGCGCCAGCTATCCGCGGGAGCGCGGCGGGGAAGAGATCAAACCGCTGCGCGGAGAGAGCTTCCTGCCGGCCCTGTCCGGGAATTCGATCGGTCGACAGCGCCCGATCTTCTTCGAGCATGAATCCAATCGTGCGGTGCGCGACGGCAACTGGAAACTGGTGAGCCGCCACCCCGGCAATTGGGAGCTGTTCGACATGGATGCCGATCGCACCGAGTTGCAGGATCTTGCCGCCGCCAACCCCCGACAAGTCGACGTGATGGCCGCCGCCCACGCCGAATGGTCACGCGAATTGGGAGTACGCGAATGGGAAGAGCTCATATCAATGCCCCAGGCAGGGCGCTTGCGCAGCTGGCAGGAAGACGATAAGGAGCGACTTCGCCGCGCTGCCGAGTCGCGGCCCGACTGATTCCATCCGCCGCGCCCGGGCCCTCTCGCATCTCCCCGGATCCCAGCCACCATCGATCCGGGCTCGACGATCAACCGCCCGGTGTCGCGGCCCGGCCCAACATCGTTCTGGTCATGGCCGACGACATGGGCTTTTCCGATATCGGCTGCTTCGGCTCCGAGATCGCCACCCCCAACCTCGATTCGCTAGCGGCCGGCGGGATGCGGTTTTCGCAGTTCTACAACTACGCCCGCTGTTGCCCGACCCGGGCCGCACTCTTGACCGGCCTCTACCCGCACGAGACCGGAATCGGTCACATGGCGATCAACCTTGCGCCGCCCCATTACCAAGGGTTCCTGAACCGAAACTGCATCACCCTGGCCGAAGCCTTGAAGTCGGCCGGGTATTCGACCTATATGGCCGGCAAATGGCATGTCGGCGGGGACTTTCCGATGCGGACCTGGCGCGAGAAAGCCCGCATCGGCGAGGCCGGATATCCGACTCCGCGCCAGCGCGGATTCGACCGCTTTTACGGGATCCTGACCGGCGCGGGCAATTACTTCGACCCGCACACCCTAATGCGCGACGATGAACTCACCGAAATCGAATACGGAGATTACTACCTAACCGACGCGATCGCCGCCAACGCAGCCGACTACATCCGGGCGCACTCCGGGGACAGCCCCTTTTTTCTCTACACAGCCTTTACCGCTCCCCATTGGCCACTGCACGCGCTCGAAGAGGACATAGAACGCTACCGCGGGCGCTACCGGATCGGCTGGGAGGAACTGCGCCAACGTCGCCACGAAGAGCTAAACGGGATGGGAATCCTGTCCGAGACCTGGGATATTTCTCCGCGCGACCCCGCGGCCCCGGCCTGGGAGGACGTATCCGACAAGGACTGGGAAGACGCCCGCATGGCCGTATATGCGGCGATGATCGACCGCATGGACCAGGGAATCGGCAAGATCCTGGATGCGGTGCGCGCATCAGGCCAGTGGGACAACACCCTGATCATGTTCCTCTCCGACAACGGAGGCTGCGCTGAATTCCTGCGAGAAGACGGAATTCCCGACGCCGCCCCGCGGCAGACCCGGCTGGGCGATCAGATCCGGGTCGGCAATCACGCGGGGTTAGTCCCCGGGCCCGAATCGACCTGGCTCAGCTACGACAGGCCCTGGGCCAACGCCTCCTGCACGCCCTTCCGGCTCTACAAGCACTACACCCACGAGGGCGGGATCTCCACCCCGTTCATTGCTCATTGGCCAGGCACCATAGAGCCCGGCGCGATCGGCCACCAGCCGGCCTGGGTCGGAGATTTCATGCCCACGTTTCTGGACGCGGCTGGCGGAAAGTACCCGAGCGAGCACGAAGGCAACCCGATCGCCCCGGTTCGCGGCGAGAGTTTCCTGCCGGCGCTTACTGGAGGATCAATCGGCCGCCAGCGTCCAATCTTCTGGGAACACGAGGACAACCGCGCGGTGCGCCACGGGCGCTGGAAGCTGGTTGCCCACCACGGGCGAGACTGGGAACTCTACGACCTGGCCCGGGATCGCACCGAGCTATGCGACATGGCCGCCGTCAACCCCCGCCAACGCGACTCGATGCTCGACGCCTATCAGCGATGGGCCGACCAGGTCGGGGTCAGCGATTGGAGCCAGTTAATCGCCCTGCCGCAAGCCGCCCGCTACCGCGAGTGGCTTTGACCGGCAATCAAGTCGGCGAGATCAACCGCGCCCGGAAAGTCATTCATCCGGCAGACTCGTCCAATCAAATCAGCGGGGAGCCGGCCGGTCCAGCTTTCTGCGATCGTTCCGCGCCGCCAGCCATGACCGCGCCCCGGCGGCGCCCGCGCCGAGCACGATCACGGATGGCAAGGGGGTTGGAATCGCGGTAAGCAGGGCCACCAAAATCCCCTTTCCGACCGCAACTCCAAGGTCGTCGCGTGGCGACCCCCGCACCTGAATCAGAGCAATCGCGATGCCCAGGGCGGCCCCGACCGGGACCGAAACTACCCAACCCGTTCCCAGCGTCGCGGACGTTGCACCAAAAAGCATGACGTCGACCGCAATTACGCCTGCGGCTGCCACCGGGTGAAGCCCGAATAGTCTCAGCATCGAACCGCCCATGTGCGAGCCATCAGATACCGCCCCTTCCCGGCAACTTGCCAAATTTTCGAAAACCGCGCCCGTAAACCGGGTAGGGCCGCGTTCCGCGCGCTCCCCGATGCCGAAAATGGCACCCGGCGGCACATCCGACATTCAAATACGCTGTCGCAACATGTCCAAGCGGGGGCACTTTCGGTCATGGCCAATCAAAATCCCACCGGCGCCGCGGCCCGGCCAAACATCATCCTGATCATGGCCGATGACATGGGCTACTCCGATATCGGCTGCTTCGGATCGGAGATTGCAACTCCCAACCTCGACGCGCTGGCGGCCGGCGGGATGCGGTTCTCGCAGTTCTACAACTACGCCCGCTGCTGCCCGACGCGGGCCGCCCTGCTGACCGGGCTGGCCCCGCACGAGGCCGGTATCGGACACATGTCGGTCGCGCTGGGGCCGCCCCAGTACCAGGGATACCTGAACCGCAGCTGCGTGACCCTGGCCGAAGCTCTAAAGCCGGCCGGCTATTCCACGTACATGGCCGGCAAATGGCACGTCGGCGGCGACTATCCCTGCAGCACCTGGCGTGACGTGATCCCCAGCATCGGAGACGACTCCCACCCCACGCCGCGGCAGCGCGGCTTTGACCGCTTCTACGGGATCCTGGCCGGCTCGGGCAACTTCTTCGATCCGCATTCCCTGATGCGCGATGACGAGATCTGCGACATTGAATACCCAGGCTACTACTTCACCGACGCCATCGCCGAGAACGCGGCCGCCTTCGTTAGCGAACACTCGGGCGAGAACCCGTACCTGCTTTACGCCAGCTTCACCGCTCCACATTGGCCGCTGCATGCCCTGGAAGAAGACATCGCCCGCTACCGCGGGCGCTACCGGATCGGCTGGGACGAACTGCGCAGGCGGCGCCACGAGGAGCTCAACGGGATGGGAATCCTGTCCGAGACCTGGGACATCACCCCCCGGGATCCCATCGCCCCGGCCTGGGAGGACGTTTCCGACAAGGACTGGGAGGACGCGCGCATGGCCGTGTACGCGGCCCAGGTCGATCGCATGGACCAGGGGATCGGCAAGATCCTGGACGCGGTGCGCGCTTCCGGCCAGTGGGACAACACTCTGATCATGTTCCTGTCCGACAACGGCGGTTGCGCTGAGATGCTCCGCGAAGACGGCATCCCCGACACCGCCCCGGCCCGCACCCGCGACGGACGCGCGGTCAAATCGGGCAACGTTCCCGGACTCATGCCGGGCCCGGAGACCACCTACATGAGCTACGACCTGCCCTGGGCTAATGCCTCCTGCTCTCCTTTCCGGCTCTACAAGCACTACACCCACGAGGGCGGGATCGCCACTCCGTTCGTGGCCCACTGGCCCGACGTGATCGAACCCGGTTCGATCGGCCACCAGCCGGCCTGGGTGGGCGATTTCATGCCCACGTTCCTGGCCGCGGCCGGTCAGCAGTATCCGAGCGAGTACGACGGTAATGCGATCACCCCGGTGCGCGGGGAGAGTTTCCTGCCGGCGCTGTCTGGACAACCGATCGGCCGGGAGCGGCCGATCATCATCGAGCACGAGAACAACTGCGCGGTGCGCGACGGGGACTGGAAGCTGGTCAACCGCCATCCTGGCGGGTGGGAACTCTACGACATGGCCGCCGACCGCACCGAGTTGTGCGACATCTCCGAGTCGAACCCGGCGACGCGCGACCGTCTCGTCGACGCATATTCGCAGTGGGCCCAAGACGTCGGCGTCGGCGACTACGACGCGCTGATCGCATCGCCCCAGGCGGCCCGTTTCCGTCGCTGGACCGAGGACCAGGGTTAGGAGCAAACCGTTGTGAAAGACATTGCCCCGGCGGGGATTCGCGCGCTCACTTTCGACGTCTTCGGCACGGTCGTCGACTGGCGCACGTCGGTGGCCGAAGCCGGCCGCCAGCTGGCCCGTCGCCACGGGATCGACCTTGACGCGAACGAGTTCGCCGAAAAATGGCGCTCGGGTTATTCGGGCAAGCTGGCGGAGGTAAATTCCGGGCAGCGCCCGCGCGAGCGCCTCAACGACCTGCACCGCGAGATCCTGGCCGAGGTCGCCCCCGCGTTCGGACTGGACCACCTGCCGGACGCCGAGTTGGACCGCCTCAACCTGGTATGGCACCACCTGCGCGCCTGGCCGGACTCGGCGCACGGACTCTGGCGGCTGCGCCAGCGCTACCTGGTCTGTGCGTTATCCAACGGCGACAGCGACATGCTCGCCACGATGGGTAAATTCGCCAGACTCGGCTGGGACATGGTGATCTCGGTCGAGATGGCCAACTCCTACAAGCCGGAACCGGCCGCATACAACAAGGCGATCGAACTGGTCGGCGCGCAGCGGCCCGACCAGGTGCTGATGGTGGCCGCGCATGCAAACGACCTGGAGGCGGCCCGTTCCTGCGGGATGCGCACCGCGTTCGTGCACCGTCCAACCGAATGGGGACCGGGCAAGGAGCCCGACGACGGCTCCGGGTTCGACCTCGAGGTGCCCGACCTGGTGGCCCTGGCGGAGGAACTGGGCATCTGAACCGGGAGCCCGGCATCTTTATCTAGAACCTAGAATCGCCCACGGCGCGACCGCGCTCGGCGGTCCCGCGGTTTAAGTCGATAACGCACATCGAGGGTTGGGATAGAGATGGCGGAGGAATACGAAAAGGGCTTGGACATCCGCCAGCGGGCGAGCCTGGCGAATTCGGGTGGATTGATCGACTTCGTCATCGCCAACAAGTACAAGACCGTCCTGTGGCTGGTCGTAACCGTGGCGATGATCACCCTCTGGGTGACGGCCACCGAGACGATGGCCGGAATCTTCCTGACGATCGCCCAGTTCCTGCTTGGCGCGGCGTTCATGATCGTCCAGTTCGCGGCCCTGTTCCTCTTCCTGGGACGCGGCCGGATCTACTGGGTCCAACCCGGTGAAACCGGCGTCACATTCACTGACTACCGCGGCAACGACCAGATCCTGGAGGTCGCGCGCCGGGTCGTGACCATCCTGAGGGGCCAGAGCGACGTGCGCCAGATGGGCGGCACCTACACTGCCGGCCTGCTGCTGGAAGGCCCGCCCGGTTCGGGCAAGAGTTACCTGGCCCAGGCCATGGCTACCGAAGCCGGACTGCCGTTCGCCTACGCCTCCGCACCCGGTTTTTCGAACATGTTCTTCGGCGTCGGCAACCTGCGCGTGATGATGCTCTACTCCAAAGCCCGCAAGATGGCCAAGAAACACGGCGGGGCGATCGTATTCATCGACGAGATCGACGCCATCGGCATGGCCCGCTCGGCGCAGACCTCCGGGCAGGGATCAGGCACCGTCGGGGGCCTTTTCGGAAACCCCGGGATGATGATCCTGAACGAACTCCTGCTGCAGATGGACCCGCCCAATTTCGACAACGACTGGCGGGCCCGACTGCTGCGCCGCCTCGGCCTGAAAAAAGAGCGCGCCACGCCGCCCCCGGTGCTGACGGTAGGGGCAACCAACCTGGCCCATACCCTCGACCAGGCGCTTTTGCGGCCGGGCCGTTTCGACCGCAAGATCCACATCGACTTCCCGGACTTTGACGGTCGCAAGGACATCATCGCCTACTACCTGGCCAAGGTCCGCCACGAGCAGATGCCGCTGGACCGGATGGCCAACGACACCATCCGCTATTCGCCGGTCGGGATCAAGCACCTGGTCAACGAGGCGGTAATCCACGCCCACTTCGACGGGCGCGACGCCATCAACTACGCCGACTTCACGCGGGCCCGCGAGGACCATGAATACGGTCTGCGCGAGCCGATCCGCAACATGTCGCAGGATGAGCGCCGCCGGATCGCCTACCACGAGGCCGGCCACGCCATCGCCCAGGTAAAGCTACTGCCGCACCACCGCATCGCCAAAGTGACGATCATCCGCCACGGCGATGCGCTCGGATTCGCTGCGGCCAAACCGCTCGAGGAGCGCTACACCCTGGTGCGCGAGGAGGCGTTGGCCCACATCCAGATCTCGCTGGCATCGCGCGCCGCCGAGGAGCTTTTCCTCGGAACCCGCATGAGCGGGGTCTCGGGCGACCTGCACCATGCGACCCAGACCGCCTATTTCATGCTCACCCAGTGGGGCATGGACGGTGGTCTTTTCTCCTACGCCCCCTGGGGCGGCGGCCAGCTCGATCCGGAGACCAAGACCCGCATCGAGCAGGTGCTCGAGCAGGAATTTAAGAAATCCAAGACCCTGCTGACGACCTACGCCGGAGCGGTCCACGAGATAGCCGAGGGGCTGCTGGAAAGCGACGAACTGGACGGCCAGGACGTTATCGACATCATCGCCAAGCACGACGACCTGCTGGCATCCGGGCGCGGACCGCGGGTTCTGCCCGAATACGCGCTGATGGGCGCCGGTGGTATTGGCGGTCCGGCACCGCAGCTAATCGCCCCCAACGGGTCCAACGGCGCCAATGGATCAAATGGCTCGGCCGAGCCCGCCGAGGCCGATGCGGCTGACTCGGAAGAAGGGCGCGACCCGCCCCAATAACCGGCCGTCCGCGCCCACGGAGTCCGGCTGCGCAATTGGGCAAGAATGGTTCGTTGCGCCGGCCCGGGCCGGCCGATTCGGTATTGCGCTAGCGGCGCAGCGTGTCGGGGAGGGATGAAACGGTGGCAGAGGCTGGTCAATCCGGGGAACCGACCGGAGCCGAAACGCCCGTATCAGTGCTGGCGCTTGGCGCCTGGTCGCGCCACGGTCGCGGCGCCGAACTCTGGTGGGACCTGGTCTCGCTCAATCCGGACGAGCTTTCCGACTTTTCTATTCACAGTTGTCCCTACGGTTTCAACTTCGACGAGCAAGCCGTTCCGCCGTACGAGCTGCCTGAGCTACTTGAAATGGCCGACGGGGAGAAGGTGGAGACCCCTCAGCAATGGACGGCCCGACGCGCCGAGTTGCTCAATCTGTTCACCGATCAGATGTTCGGCGCAGCCCCGCCGCCCCCCGACAAGGTCCGATTCAGGGTCCTGGAACAGGATGCCAACGCCCTCGGCGGCCTGGCCCACCGCAAGCAGGTAAGGATCGACTTTTCTGCCGACCCGGACGGCCCGGGCATGGAACTTCTGCTCTACACCCCCGCTGGGAACGACGCTCCGGTGGCGACATTCCTGGGCCTTAACTTCCGTGGCAACCATGGAGTGCACGATGACCCGGCGATCCGCCGCCCGAGCGGCTGGGTGCTCCCTACCCCCGACCGGAACGTCGAAGCCCGCGGCCAATCGGCGCCGCGCTGGCAACTGGAGAACGTGCTGCTGCGTGGCTACGGTCTCGCGACCGCCTGCTACGGAGACATAGATCCCGACTTTGACGACGGATTCAAGAATGGAATCCACCGTCTATTCCCACCCCGTACGCCTTCGGATTGGGGCAGCATCGCCTCCTGGGCGTGGGGGCTGAGCCGGGCCCTCGACTACCTCGAGCTGGACGCTGCCGTCGACGCGTCCCGGGTGGCCGTCATGGGCCACTCTCGCTTGGGCAAGACCGCGCTCTGGGCGGGAGTAACCGACGAGCGCTTCGCGCTGGTGATCCCGATCAACTCCGGCGGCTGCGGGGCGGCCCTTTCGCGGCACATTTCCGGGGAAACGGTCGAGATCTGCAACGTGCGATTCCCGCACTGGTTCTGCGGGAACTACAAGGCCTACAACGGACGCGAGAACGAAATGCCGTTCGACCAGCACATGCTCCTGGCCCTGGTCGCGCCGAGACCCGTGTACGTGGCCAGCGGAGAGGACGATGTCTGGGCCGACCCGCACGGTGAGTTCCTGGCGACCCGCGAGGCCGGCCCGGCCTACGAGCTGCTCGGCAAACGCGGGCTCAGGGTAACCGAACGGCCACCGGTCGATGAACCGGTCATGCACGACGTCGGCTACCACGTGCGAACTGGCGGGCACGCCGTCACCGAATACGACTGGCGGTGCTTTCTGGACTTTGCCGACATGCACCTATCCGTCGAGTAGGCTGCCGGTTGGGAATCGCAGCCCGGTGCTAGGGATATACGCCGCGCAGTCGCGCGGCATCGGCGACCCGCCGGACGGCCACCGCCCACGCGGCATCGCGCAGGGTGCAGCCGTCGTCTTCGGCCAACGCCCGCACCTGACGGTAGGCCTGCCGCAAATGGCGATCTAGTTCGGTCACGATCCGTTTGCGGTCCCAGAAGAACTGCTGCAGCCCCTGCACCCACTCGAAATAAGACACCGTGACTCCACCGGAGTTGGCCAGTATGTCGGGCAGCACGGTAATTCCGCGCTCGCGCAGGATCCGATCGCCTTCAAAGTCGACCGGGCCATTGGCGCCCTCCACGATCAGACCCGCGCGAACTGACTCGCTGTTGTCGGCGTGAATCTGGCCCTCCAGGGCGGCCGGGAGCAGCAGGTCCACGTCCAGGGCCAGCAATTCGGCATTGCTGATGGCATCCGAACCGTCAAGGCCGGGCACCATTCCCGCCTCGGCCATGTGCCGCTCCAGACGGTCCACGTCGATTCCGCGCGGATCGTAGATCCCGCCTTGCACATCGCTGATTGCCACCACCTTGAATCCGCCGGCCGAAAACTGCCGGGCAGCGCCGAACCCGACGTTGCCGGCGCCCTGGATGGCCACCGTCATCCCGTCGCCGCACTTTCCGTTGCTGGCCAGGTGCTCGCGGGTGCAGTGCAGGATTCCCAGCGGGGTCGCCCCCGCCCGGCCGACCGACCCGCCCACTTCGACCGGTTTCCCGGTCACGACCGCCGGAACGGAGTAGCCACGGTGCATGGAGATCGTGTCCATGATCCAGGCCATCACCTGGGCGTCGGTCCCCACGTCGGGCGCCGGGATGTCCATTTCCGGCCCGATGAGCGGGATTATTTCGGTAGCGTAACGGCGTGTCAGGTTTTCGAGCTCGACCTTCGAGA
This sequence comes from Chloroflexota bacterium, assembly GCA_009840625.1. NCBI lineage: Bacteria > Bacillati > Chloroflexota > Chloroflexota bacterium. The sequence goes on from VXNJ01000010.1 coordinate 124,542, forward strand.
GCCGAGCCGGATCGACCGCCACGCCGCCCTTGGCGCCGCCGAAGGGCAAGCCCACGAGTGCGCATTTCCAGGTCATCAGCATGGCCAGCGCCCGCACCTCGCCCGCGTCGGTCTCAGGGTGGTAGCGTAGTCCGCCCTTGGCCGGTCCGAGGAAGATGTTGTGATGAACCCGATAACCGCGGAACACCTCTACGGTCCCGTCGTCCATCTCGACCGGGAAATTCACGGTCAGTTCGCGCTTAATCGCGCGCAACCTGCGCCGCAGGTTCTCGTCCAAATCGATGCGGTCGGCCGCCGCATCAAACTGCGCCAGTGCAGATTCAAGCGGACCCATCGTCCACCTCCCCCTAACCCCGTTGTTAGTTGGTAATACGAGTTTAGATTTTTAATGGGTTTACCCGCGGTCTCCGCCAGCTTCGCAAGGACCTGATCCAGGGTGTGTGGAATAGTCGGTTACTGCGGCCCGCAGGCGGCTGCGCCGGTCGTGATAGAAGGCCTGCGGCGGCTCGAATACCGGGGCTACGATTCGGCCGGAGTGGCTTTTCCCAACGGATCCGATCTGCAGGTAATTCGGCGGGTCGGCAAGCTGGCGAACCTGGTGGCGGCGGTACACGAACAGCCGATCGCCGCCAATTCCGGAATCGGGCATACCCGCTGGGCCACTCATGGACGGCCCAACATCCCCAACGCCCATCCGCACACCGACAGCAGCGGCCGGGTGGCGGTCGTGCACAACGGAATCATCGACAACTTCCGGCCGTTGCGCGCCGAGCTGGCCGAGGAAGGCGTAGTTTTTGCGTCCGAGACCGACACCGAGGTAATCGTCCACCTGATTGCGCGCGAGCTGCGGCAAGGAGCCGGATTCGCCAGGGCGGTGCAGCGCACCACCGCCCGCCTTTCGGGGAGCTTTGCGTTCATCGCACTCTGGGCCAGCGAGCCGGACGTGATCATGGCCGCGCGCCAGTACAGCCCGCTGGCGATCGGGGTCGGCGAGGGCGAGAACCTCATCGCCTCCGACGTTCCCGCGTTGATCCCCCACACCCGCCGAATAATGCACCTCGAAAACGGCGACGTCGCCCGGATTAGCCGCTCCGCGATCGAAGTCTGGGGGCCCGACGGGCCGGTCCGGCGTGAAATCTCCCACGCCCCCTGGACCCCGGCCCTGGCCGAGCGCGGCACATACCGGCACTTCATGCAGAAGGAGATTTTCGAGCAGCCGCGGGCCCTGGCCGACACGCTCCAGGGACGGATACTGGCCGGCCGGTCCCGTGTCGAGCTCGGCGGCCTGGCCGAACTCGCCGTGCCGCCGGCCGAGATCGAGCGGGTCCTGCTGCTGGCCTGCGGAACCTCGCTGCACGCCGCCCTGGTCGGCCGGCATTACCTGGAGAACATCGCCGGGGTGCCGGCCGAGATCGAAAACGCGGCCGAATTCCAGCACCGACCGGTCCCGCCCGGTTCCCGCACCCTGGTGGTGGCGGTTTCCCAGTCCGGCGAAACCTTCGACACCCTGCAGGCGGTTGCGGCGATTGATGGCGAGCCCGCCCTGCTGGCGTTGACCAACGTTCCCGGGTCGTCGCTGGCCCGCGCCGCCCAGGCCACGATCAGCACCCGCGCCGGGCCGGAAATCGGGGTCGCCTCGACCAAGACCTACGTCGCTTCGATGGCGCTGCTGTACCTGCTGGCGGTCTCGCTTGGACAGGCCCGCGGCCATCTCGCCAAAGAAGACGCCGCCCGGCTCCTCCAGGACATCGCCGAACTCCCCAAGCAGCTTGACCGGCTGCTGGAGCTGGACCGCCAGGCCGAGCAGATCGCCCATCCCCTTGAGAGGGTCGAGCACGTTTTCTTCATCGGCCGCGGCACCATGCACGCCACCGCCCTGGAGGGGGCCCTGAAACTCAAGGAGCTCAGTTACATCCATGCCGAGGGTTACCCCGCCGGCGAGCTCAAACACGGACCGATCGCCCTCATCACCCATCGCGTGCCGACCGTGGTCCTGGCGCCTTCAAACGACATGCGATCCAAGATGATCTCCAACCTCGAGGAGGTCAAGAGCCGCGACGGGCCGGTCCTCGCGCTTGGCACCGCGGGCGACGGCGAATTGGCCCGCCGTGCCGACTGGATGTTTGAGTTGCCGGAACTGCCGAGGTTGCTCAACCCCATCGGTTACGTCCTGCCGCTCCAGCTCCTGGCCTATCACATTGCCGTGCGCCGCGGCTGCGACGTCGATCAGCCCCGCAACCTGGCCAAGACCGTAACGGTTGAGTAAAGCCGAAGCCGGTCGCCGAATCCCGCCCGGGAGCGGCCGCAGACGCCTGCTCCGGGCCGCCGTCCTGCTATCGGTTTTTTGCCTGCTGACGGCCTGTGGCGAGCCGTCGCCGCCGCCGAGTCCGGACCCCGGACCGGCTGCCGCACCGGTCGCCCCGACGACCGCAGGCGGCGGCGATCCCAATCGACCCGGCGCCCAGCCGACTGTTCCGGCGACCACCCCCACCGCGCCCGCAACACCCGGTCCCGAGGCTGCCGACGAACCGTTGCCGGACGGCGCGGAGTCCGCGGAAGGCACGGCCCGGCAACCTCCGCAGGCAACATGCAGCACCCAGGTACCGACGCCGTGCGAATTTGCAATCCGGCAGGTGGAAGTCCGCAGCGCCGGCGGCCGGATCGTCGAACTCAGCGTCGAGATCGCCGATTCGCCCGAACTCCGGTCCCGCGGCCTGATGTTCCGCAGCACGCTCGGCGATGACGAGGGCATGCTGTTCGAATTTTCCAGCGACACCAGCGGCGGATTCTGGATGCGCAATACGTACCTGGGCCTCGATATCGCCTTCCTTGACGCCGACGGAGTCGTCCTGACGGTCCTGCCGGGCGAACCCGAGAGTCTCGAGTCCATCAACCCCGGGCAACCCTACCGGTACGCGCTCGAAGTCAACCGCGGCTGGTTCGCAAGCATGGGATTTGGCCCCGGCGACCGGGTGACGGTCGGTGGAGTGCCGCCGCCGGAACCGCCGCTGCCGACACCGGCACCGACTGCGATTCCGATTGAACCGGGTGCCGCCGCGCTGCTCAATGAGCTCGACGTTAAACCCGAACACGACGCCGAATACGACCGCGACGACTGGCCGCACTGGAGCGATCTCGACCGCGACGGCTGCAACACCCGCTGCGAGGTACTGGCGGCCGAACGTCTTCCCGACGGCAGCTGGTATTCGGTGTTTGACGGGCGCTCCACCACCGTCGCACGCGAATTCGACATCGACCACCTGGTCCCGTTGGCCGAGGCGCACGAGTCAGGCGGCTGGGAGTGGGACCGCTCGACCAGTCAGCGTTTTGCCAACGACGAGACCTACGCCCACTCGCTGATCGCGGTCTCGGCGTCATCCAACCGCTCCAAGGGCAAAAAGGACCCGGGCGAATGGTTGCCTCCCGATGCGGGCAGCCACTGCTTCTACGCCGATGCCTGGGTCCGGGTCAAGCACCGCTGGTCGCTGAGCGTGGACGTAAACGAGTTGATCGCGCTGGGGCGCATTCTGACTAATTGCCCGGAAACTGGCCCCACCCCGGAGACCCCGACTCAAGAAACGACCGCCACCCGGCCGCCGCCGGATGCCGAGCCGCCGGCTGTCGACAACGCCGGCGCGCTATCCCTGGCCAGCTGCGACGCCGGCGGTGAATTGGTGGTCATCACCGGGCCGGCCGGGTTTGAGCTGGCGGGCTGGACTATTTCCGACGAGGGAAGGCGCAACGAACACACGTTTGCACCCGGTACCCAGATCCCGGCTTCGGGGTCGCTGGTGGTCGCATCCGGCCGCGCCAGCGGCGACGTCAAACCCTGGGGAGGACGCAACGTCTGGAACAACGACGGTGACACCGCAACCCTTGATGGCCCGGACGCCGCCCCGGTTTCGCTGCCCTGCACCTGACCGCGGCCGGGGCCGCAGCTATTTGAGGCGCGACCGCCAATTCACGCCGGCCTGCCAGCCCAGCAGGTCCATCGCCCGCTGCGAGCTGATGACCGCCACGTTGGCCGGATGGGGTCCACCCCGAAGGGTTGCCTCGGGATAGTGCTCCGCCATCAATTCGGCGGTCGGCTCGTCCATGTACGTATCCGGGGCCGTGGCGTACACCGCATGGGTCCCCCGGAGGGGCGCTTCGATCGCCGCGAGCAGGGCATCGGCAGCGTCTTCGACCGCAACGTAGGACCAGAGCTGGTGCGCCCCCAAACCGGTGGCGGGCCGCAGAGGGGCTACCACCTTTTCCCAGGCGTCGGCGTAGATGATGCGGCAAAAGCGAAAGCTGACCGAGTCAATCTCACAGCGACGCTGGTAGGCCTGGGCAATCTGTTCGGCGGCCAGCTTGCTTAGGCCGTAACCGTCCTGGGGGCGCAACGGATGGTCCTCGGTAATCGGGTACCAGTCCGGTCCGTGGCGCCGATAGGCAAAGCTGAACCCCAGGGTCGACTCGCTCGAAGCCTGCGCCACGCGCCCGATCCCGAGCAGGCGCGCCGCCTCGAAAACGTTCATCGTCATGCGCGTGTTCCGACCGTATACCTCGGGGGCGGAGTCCCACCGCGGGTGCGTTATCGCAGCCAGGTGAATCACGGCTTCGGCCCCGTCGAGTGCCGCGGTCACCTGTCCCAGGTCGCAAACGTCGGCGCGGCGCAATTCGGCGCCCGAACCGACCCGCAGCAGCCGCTGCAGGTCGCTGTCGACCGCGATCGGGGTGTGCCCGCGCGCGGCGGCGTGGGCGCAGACTACCTCGCCAACCCGGCCGGCGCCCCCCGTGACTGCGATATTCATTTCATGGTCCTCAAATTCCGAGCGGGCGTCCCGGCCTCAGATTAGGGTTCGGCGGCTAGGGCCGGCCAGATTGCGCGCAGCTCGGCGCCGGCCAGCGCCCCGACCCGCCGGATCCGCGGCGGATCGACCGTCAGGTCAACCACGCTGGAGGGCTCCCCTAGCCGGCACCGGCCGGGCAGGATCCAGTCGACCACCGAACCCAGCTCGGCCCGCACCGCCGACGGCGAAGTCAGCGCCGGGCTGCCGCTGCGATTGGCGCTGGTGCCGATGATCCCGGTCGGGAGCCGATCGAGCAGGGCCAACAGGTCCCCGTGGTCTGGCACCCGCAGGCCGATCACGCCACCGGGGGCCACCACCGCATCGATCGGGGATGCGGTCGGTAAGAGCAGAGTCAAGGGCCCCGGCCAGAACGCCCCCGCGAGCTCTGCGAATCCGGGGCGGGCCAGTCCGAGGGCAAGCGCTCGCCGGCGATCGGCCACCAGGACCGGCATGCCCCGGCCCGGATCGCGGCCCTTGATCTGCAGGATCCTCGCCACGCCTTCCGTCCGGTCGATGCGGGCCCCCAATCCGAAAACGGTATCGGTCGGGTAGGCGATCACGCCGCCGGCCTCCAGCAGGGCGACACCGCGGTCCAGGTCGGCACCCGGCATCCCGTTCAGCCCAGTACGAAGCGCTCGATCGCCACCGCGACGCCGTCTTCCTCGTACGGCGCGGTAACGAAATCGGCCGCCGCTTTGGTCTCCGGCGCCCCGCTTCCCATCGCAACCCCGAACCCGGCCGCCTTGACCAGCGGCAGGTCGTTGAGGTTGTCACCGATCCCCATGATCTGGCTGATCGGGATGTCCATGATCTGGCTGAGTCTGGCGAGAGCATCGCCCTTGTCCACCTGCCCGTCGATTGCCTCGACCAAGCGAGGGTGCGAACGGGTGATGTTTATCTCTCGGGGAACGGCCTCGACGAGCCGTCCGACCAGCTGGCGCGAATCGCCGCTGTCGGTTACCAGGACCAGTTTGACCAGGTCCCGGTCCAGCCAGGCGCCAAGGTCGCCCACCAGCCGGGGTTCGATCCCGGAAAGCCGGCAATAAAAGCGACCCTCGGCGGTCAGTTCGGCCATGTAGAGTTCGTCGCCGGCAAACGCATTCACATGCACCCGATGCCGTCTGGCGAACTCGATCACCGCGGCGGCGTGCCGTTGACCCAGTAGCCGCTCGTGCAGGACCGCCCCCGACGCCGGGTCGCGGATCTGGGCCCCCTGATAGCAGATCACTGGTGCGGTGAGTGAAAGCTCGTCGACGAATTTGAGCGCCGAGCGGAACATCCGCCCGGTCGCGATCACAACTTCCACCCCTTCGGCACGGGCCGCCTCGATGGCGCCTGCGACGCGCGGGGAGACTTCGTTGCGGTCGTCGACCAGGGTTCCGTCGAGATCTATCGCCACCAGGCGGATGGGATCTTGGGGTGACATGGGCAGGTTGCGGCTCCGGGGCTGGTTGCTGGGCGCGAAAGCGACCGGGAAATTTTGCCCGAGCCGGATCCCTAGCGGACCGGCCCCGGGTAGTGCAGTCCGCCGTCGCGGTACAGGCCGTTCCACCCTCGGGCCACCCCCAGACGGCCCAGATTCCGCTCGAAGATCTCGCCGTAGTTGCCGACCTGCGAAACCGCCTGGTAGAACGCGTCGTGCGGGATTCCCATCGCCGATTGCATCTCGGACGGGCCGACCCCGAACAGGCGCGCCAGATCAACGCCGGCATCGATCAGGGCCAGGTCCAGGTTCTGCGAGTTAATGCCATGCTCCTCGGCGATCAGCAGCGCGAACAGGGTCCAGCGCACCGCGTCGGCAAAGCGCGACTGGCCATCCTGAACGGCCGCCGCCAGCGGCCGCACCGTGAGCGACCTGGTTGGGAACAGGGCCCAGTCGGCCCCCTCGGGGCTGGCCGCCATGGCCGCTATCAAGTCCGAGCTGTCGTTGGTGACGGCGTCGCAGTTGCCGGCCGCGAACTCGGCCAGCGCCGCCGCGGCCGTCAGCTGCGAGCTGAGCCGGATTCCCTCGGCGGCCGCCGCGATCCGCCGCTCGGCGTCCGAGCCGGCATGCACGCAAACTACCGCTCCGGCCAGATCGGCCAGGTCGCTGGCCGCCGAGTAGCCACGCGCGGCGTGGCCCAGCAGCTGTTGGCCGTCGAAGTAGAGCGGGGCGGCGAAATCGAGCCCGGCCTGCACATCCGCGCCCTGGGTGAGCGCCGTACCGGCCAGGAGCACGTCGACCCGTCCCTCGGCGAGCGCGTCCAGCGCGTCGTCCCCGCCAAGCGGAACCAGGTCCAGTGCCCCGCGGTTGCCCAGCAGGGCGGCGGCCAGGGCGCGGCAGAAGTCCACCTCCAGCCCGTCGTATGCCCCGTCGTCCCCGGGGCTTGCGAAACCGGGCCGGGAATCGCTGACGCCGCAGCTGAGGCGACCGCGGTCAAGCACCAGCTCCAGTCGCTCCGGCTTCGGGGCAACCGTCGGCGGCGGGGGCGAAGGCAGGGTCGCAACCCGCCGTACGGTCTCCGCCCCGCCCAGATCACAACCGGCCAGCAGCAGCACGGCCAGGATCGCCGCGCCGGCAGCGACCCGGCCCGGCCGCCCAACACTTGCCAAGCGCCGTTGCACCGGGCGTCGCATTGGCCCGAACATCAGCGGCCGGTCAGTCGTTGGCGGACACGCTGATAAGGCTCTCGGCCTCCTGGCCGAACCGCCGGCCGGCCAGAGTCAGGTCGTACGTGGCCACCCGACGCCGCGCCGGCGCGGCGTCGGCCGCGACCCTGAGGCGCAGCTGCAGGCGGACCGACTCGCCTTCCCGGAGACTGCCCTTGATGCGGTCCGGAGTGAACGCCCAGCCTTCCGGCGGATTGGGGCGGATGTCGAATTCGGCCGCGTGCGCACAGTGGTTGGTCAGATGGACTTCCAGCTCCACTTCCTCGCCGGCGGACGCGAACGCCCAGTAAGGACGGACGAAGAAAAACTGCGGATCGAGCGCGAAGTTGACCTCGTCGGGATCGACAACCAGGTCTTTGAATGCACGTTCGAGATCGATGGTCTTTGCCATCAGCTCGTCCAGTTGCTCGTGATCGACCGACAATGCCCCGGAATGTCCGGTCAAAAGCAGCTGCGGCGAGTACTCTGACAGCGCCCGCAGGGTCGGCCGGAAGCTCCCGACGTTGTAGCGGTTGCGGTAGATCGGACCGCCCAGCCGCGGCCCGGTCTGCGAGCCCAGGATGTTATCGCCGGTGAGCGCGTAGCGGATATTGTCGGCGGAGAAAAACACTTGGCTGGCGTAGTGGGTGTGGCCGGGGGCGTGGAAGGCCTGCAGCCGGTAACCTTCCCACTCGAATTCCTCGCCGTCTTCGAGCACGCGGTCGACCCGGATAGGTTCGCGCATAAGGCAGGGCAGGTTGTAGCGCAGGGGGTCGGAGATGATCGGGGCGAACACCCGGTGCGCCCAGACCTCGACGCCGTAGCGCTCCTGCAGGAATGGGATTCCGGCCACGTGGTCGTCGTGGTAGTGGCTGGGGATCACGGCGTCGATTTTTTCGACTCCCGCGACCTCTTTCAACTGCTGCAAGGAGTGATCGCCAAAGCGGCTTAAGGGAAAGCCGTGGTCGGTGCTGGGAAATCCGTAGTCCAGCAGCAGCGCCCGCCCGTTGTCGGACACCAGTGCGTAGAAGTTGGATTCACTGTTGCGGTTGGCCCAAACATGCTCGGAAATCGGCCGCATATAGTGGCCGGTCGAGATCTGCGGCTCGCGCGGAACCTCGGGAGTGTGTTTGGCGACGTTGTAGAGCTGGGTCAGGTTGGTCCGCAGCAGTTCGATAGCTCCGGCCGGATCGTCCATCGCCTCGCCGTGTGATGGAAGCAGCTGGTCGGGCCGGCCCCGGGCCAGCGTGCGCAGCGAGACCGCGGCCGCGTTTATCCCGTCAAGCTCGTTGTAGCCCCATTGCAGGTCATGGATCCGGTGCACTTTGCCGGGCGCGGCGATCAAATCGCCGCAGAAGGCCACCCGGCGACCGTCAATCTCGGCCAGCAAGCTGATCGATCCCTTGGTGTGCCCGGGGCTGGGGAGGACCTCGAAAGAGTACTCGCGCCAGCGGAAGTATTCGAAATCGGGCAGCCGGGCGTGGGCCGGCAACGATTCGGCCAGGGTCTGGAATTCCGACTGCATCTCGTAGTTGGATACGGTGCGCTTGTGGCGCCAGAAGCTCCCGGCGTAATTGAGAAATGAAATCTCGCGGCGCGGCACCGCGATCCGGGTGTCGGTGCCGTCCAGTCGCCAGTCGCCCTGACACTGGTCGCGGTGATGGTGCGTGTGCAGGACCCACTCCAACTGATCAACCCCGGCCCCGGCCAATTCGCCGAGGATTTCACCGGACCCAAAATCGATCGCCAGGGCGGCACTTCCGCTAACGACCAAGTAGACGTTGCAAGTGTCGCGGTAGCGATAGAGGTGGGGCGAGAGTTGTTCGAGCACGGTCTGGATAGGGGAGAGGGGTGATCGATTCAGGGGATCGATCCAATTCTCTATCGCGGGCTTTGCGCCACCGTCCGCTCGAACCGCCCCAGCAGTTCCTCTACCGGTTGAATTCCGAGCGCCAGCGCTCGGTGGGTCACGCCCGCCAGCGCCCCCAGCACCGGTCCCAAAGCCATGCGCCAGTCATAAAGTCGCAGCTGCGGGTCCAGCAGCGGGCCCAGATTGGCGTCTTCGCCGGCTAGGTCGGCCAACGCCGAAACATCAGTCGGCAGCAAGTTCCCGGCCTCCGCCACGGCGGCGCTGATCGCGTGCAGGTCCAGGTCGGCCAGGGCTTCGAGTCCGGCCCCGCCTGATCCCGCCGGCACTGCCAGCCAGAGTTTCCCTCCCCCTTCGAGGGCGCCCAACCCATGCGGCGGCGGCGCGGTCGCCAGCCGCCCCTGCAGGGGCGTCCCGCGAATCAGCCGTCGGACCCGCCGCCAGTCTTCCAGCCCGCTGGCCGCCGCTCCGGCCGCCAGCGCGCTGAGCGGCCATTCAGTGCGTGGGTGGTCGCGCCGGAAGGCGATGCCCGGGTCGGCGAACAGCGATCGGAAAAACCCGGATCCGCGGCGCGAGTAGCAGCCATCCGGACCGCAATCGGGGCCGGCGAACAGCAGCCAGCGCGGATCATGCACCGCCGGTGTCAGATCGATGCCGGCAAACCGCACGAAGCGCTCGTCGTGACGGGCAAGGTCCGCGGCCGCCGAGCGCCAAGCGGGCAGGTCCGCGGGCGGCGGGAGAAGGTCGTGCCGGTAGGTAAACAGCTTCGCCGACATCGCGAGCGGCAGCGCCGCGGTGCTCTGATCCGGTGCGTTGCCGGTCGCCAGCGCGGCGCGATGCCAGCTGGATCGTCCGGATCGGACCGTCCCCGGCGGCAGCACGGCCAGCGCGCCCGTGGCCGCCAGCGCGGCCGGATAGGTTGGGGAAACCAGGTCGGCGGCCGCGGCCGCCCCGTGGAGCTGGTCGATCGCCGTCGCCGCGGTGGGGGTTATCGACGCCTGCCAGCGGGTCCCGTCGAGGCTCTCCGCCAAGGCCCCGAGCGGACGGGCGGGCCAGGATAGGGCGAGTTCCAGTTCCAGTACTACCGGCCGGGGTTCGGACACCTCGATTGCCAGCGGCGTTGGCGGCGGGCCCGGCGTCGCGGGCGGAGCCGGCGCTGGCCGGAGGATCGGTGGCGAAGGGGTCGGCGAGGGCGGTTCCGTGGCCGCTGCCGGGGCGGACCGACCCGGACCGTCGCAGGCGGCCAACGCGACCGCCGCACTGGCTCCCAGCATCTGCAGCAGCCGGCGGCGGGCGAGCTTAATTTCGGTTGCCACCGCCGTCACCGGCCACGGCGCCGTCAAGTAGTTCGCGCAGCGCTCTGGCATCGAAGTCGGCCAGTTCGGACAGCACGCTCGCGGTGTGTTCGCCTAGTGTCGGCGCCCGTTCCGCCACCGCCCGGTCGAATCCCCTGGCTCGCAATGGCGTGCCCGGAATGGTGATCGCGTCGGCTTCTCCGTCTAAGTGCAATTGGGTCAGCATCCCGCGCTCGCGCAGGTGCTCGTCCGCCAGCAGGTCCGAGATCTGGTTCACCCGCGCTGCCGGAATCCCGGCGGCCAGCAGCCGTCTTTCCCAGTCCGCGGTCGTGCCGGTCGCCAGCCGCGATTCGATCGCCAGCGCCAGCTCGGCCTGATTGCGCGTCCGCAGGGCGTTGCTGGCAAAACGCGGATCTTCGGCGACCCGGCCGGCATCCAGGGCTTGGCACAGGCGCTCGAACAGGGCGTTGTTTCCGCAGGCGATCGCGATCGGCCCGTCGGCCGCAGCGAAGGTGCTGAACGGGGTGATCGATGGGTGGCGGTTGCCGAGCGGGGAGGGGTTTTGGCCGCTGGCCTGGAAGCGCGCCAGGGCGTTTTCCAGCACCGCGAACACCGAGTCGAGCATGCCCAGGTCGATCCAGGTGCCGCGGCCGGAGGAGCGCCGCTGCAGCAGCGCCGCCAGGACCGCGATTACCCCGTAAAGGGCCGGAACTAGGTCCCCGAGCGACGCCCCCACTCTGGTCGGCGGCCCGCCTTCCGGTCCGGTGATGCTCATTAGCCCGCTCAGCGCCTGCACGATTACGTCGTAGGCGCCGCGGTCCGCATACGGTCCGGTCTGCCCGAAGCCGGAGAGCGAAAGGTACACCAGGGCCGGATTCCGGGCCGCCAGGTGCTCGTACCCCAGACCCAGGCGCTGCATTGTCCCCGGCCGATAGTTTTCGACCAGGACGTCGGCCCGGCCGGCCAGCGTCTGGGCGGCGGCCCGGGCGCGCGGGTCCTTCAGGTCCAGGCTCACGCTTTCCTTGCCGCGGTTGACGCTGGCAAAGTACAGGCTCTGTTCGTCCCGGAACGGACCCATGCCACGGGCCTCGTCGCCACCCAACGGTTCGACTTTGATTACCCGGGCGCCCAGATCACCGAGCGTCATCGTGCAGAACGGCCCGGCCAGGACCCGTGAAAAGTCCAGCACCAGCACGCCGTCTAAGAACTTGTCGGCGCCCACTCTGCTAGCCCCGTTCGGGGCGCCTAGCCGACTCGGTAGGGCGGGGAGTCCCTATTCGGACTTGAAGTAGTCGGCATTGACCTGCAGCCACTCGGCTTTGTCGTCGGGCAGATCAAAGTCGGGGTAGATTGCCTCCACCGGGCACGCGGGCTCGCAGGCTCCGCAGTCGATGCACTCGATCGGATCAATGTAGAGCATTTCCGCCGATTCGAATTCATCCTCGTCGGTCCGCGGATGAATGCAGTCGACCGGGCAAACATCGACGCAGGAGGCGTCTTTGGTGCCGATGCAGGCGTCGGTGATGATGTAGGTGATTCGGGGTGCTCCTCGCCGGCTTTTAAGCCGCCCTTGTGCGCCGCCCGGATTTTACAAGCGAAACAGGATTGCCGATGCCCGACTTACTGACCCCTGAACAACTGGCCGAGCGCCTAAAGGACGCCCCCGATTGGAGCGTTGCCGACGGGCAGATCGCGCGGGAATTTACCCTTGCGACATTCGTGGCCGCGATCGAATTCGTCGGCGGAGTGGCCGCGATCGCCGAGCGCCTAAATCACCATCCGGATATCGACATCAGATACCGGCGGGTCCGGATCGCGGTCAGCACGCATAGCGCCGGCGGCTTGACTGAATTGGATTTCGAATTGGCCGCCCAGGTCGACCGGCTCCAAGACGATTGAGGTTCGCCGGCCTCCTGCCGGGCGTCCGCCCGGGAGCTTCCCTCCCGGACGCCGGCCGCGACGCTTAACGCTTCTTGCGCAGGATCGGCAGTCCGGTGCGGGCGTTTTCAGTCACTTCGTAGCCGGCGGGCAGGGCATCAATGGCGTTGGGGCGGGCATCGCCAGCGAAATAGTAGATGGTCTGCATCCGACCCCCGTTCAGCTCGACATCCCGCGAATGCAGGAAGTAGGTCTTGCCTGATTTGTTGCTGACGACGGAGTAGGCCACGTTATACCTCAATGCCATAGGCGGGTTAGAGACTGCACAGCAGAAAAGCTGTTGAAGTTTAGTTGGAAGACTGTTCCGATTCGCGTGTTTTCGCGAAAAGAATGTAGCAGCCTGCTCGGTGGGCGCAACAGGACTTGAACCTGTGACCTCCACGATGTCAACGTGGCGCTCTGGCCAGCTGAGCTATGCGCCCTTTGCAGTGCGGCAAAAGTCTACAAACCCGTAAGGGCGGAGTTGATCCGGTCGCGCATGCTCTGGGCGGCCGTCGCCGCCGCGGACGCAAAGTCGGGACCCGAACCCGCGTAGATGATGCTGCGGCTGGCGTTAATCAGCGTCGGCGGGGGACCAAGGTCTGCGGCCAATGCATCGAGCGAGGCCGCCAGATCGCCGCCCTGGGCGCCGATTCCGGGCAAGAGGACCGATAGCCGGGGGGCCGCGCGGCGCGCATTGCGCAACGAGTCGACATCGGATGCGCCCAGCACCAGCCCGCAGTTGTCGTGCACGTTGGCGGCGGCGGCCTGGCGCGCCAGTTGCAGATAAATGGGTTCGGCCGTATCGCCGGCCAACTGAACCGACCCGCCGCCCGGGTTGGAAGACCGGCAAACCATAAAGACTCCGCGCGCCGGGTCCAGGCCGAGGCCGGCTACCGCTTCCCAGCCCATGTAGGGGGAGGCGGTTACCGCGTCGAATCCAAATGCGTCGCGGGCGCGCGCGTAGCCGGCCATCGTGCTGCCGATGTCGCCCCACTTGGCATCGCCGATCAGGAGTCGGTCGGGCCCGACCCGCTCGCGCAGGCTTTCCAGCAGCCTCGCCCCTGCGGCGCCCATGGCCAAGTAGAAACCCAGATTCGGTTTAAATGCGCAGGCAAATCCGGCAGTGGCATCGATTACCGCTAAGACGAATCGCTCCACCCCGCCCGCGTCGGCCGGCAGGTCAGCCGGCAGGCGTTGCGGATCGGGGTCCAAGCCCACGCACACCAATGAATCGACGCTGCGGTTCAGAGCCGCCAGGCGCCGGTTAAACGGGCCCATTGCGGCCCCCGTGGCACTTTTTCGTCACCACGTCCTCGAATCTCAATCGCCCGCAAATCCCTTTGCAATTGACCGCGGCCAAATTAAAGCCCGAATCGAGCGGCGCACTGGGCCTCAACCGGAGGCGGCGGGTCGCCGAGATTGCTGCCACCGACGGCAATGCGGCGCGCTTAGAATGCAAACCGTGTTCCAAATGTGGAGTGGCCGCAGACCGGTGTCGGGGCGCCGTCCAGGAGGTGGAAATTGGGGTTTTTCGGAAGCAAAAAGTCGTCAGGTGATCTGCCAGTGCGCCACACCGTAAAGGTGATGCCGCGCGAGACGCTGCGTTCGATCTCCGAACGCGAATACGGCGACGAAACCAAGTGGGAAATCATTTTCCAGAAGAACAAGTGGCGCTTCGATGGTGCTGATCCGAACACCATCTATCCGGGGATGGACCTGGATATTCCGGAGATCGACGCCCAGTAAACAGCGTCCCGGCTAGTCGGGGTGCCGAAGGTCGGGTTCGAACCGACACGAGGTTGCCCTCACTGGTTTTTGAGACCAGCGCGTCTGCCAATTCCGCCACTTCGGCCTTGGCAGGAGTGGAGGGACTCGAACCCCCGACCGGCGGTTTTGGAGACCGCTGCTCTTCCAACTGAGCTACACTCCTTCTCGCGCCAATGGTATACGCTGGCGCGCCATGCCGTGACCCAGACTCGCCGAGAATCATTCACCGAGTCTTTCCCCGTGCACCGTCCCAGCACCGCCTTACGGAGTCGCCGCATTGGCTGTTAGCCCTGTTTCCGATCCCGACACCCTACCCGCGTGGCCCAAGGATTTCACCCACTTCTACGAAGCACTTACCGGTGATTTCCGCGGTGACGTGCCCATGTACATCAAGTTGGCCGAGGAGCGCGGCAGCCCGACAATCCTGGACGTTGCCTGCGGCACCGGACGCGTAGCGATCCCGCTGGCCGAAGCCGGCTTCAGGGTCACCGGGGTCGATTTCGACCCTGAAATGGTCAAGCTGGCCAAAGCCAAGGCGGAGCATCTCGAACTGCAGAAGCGGGCGGTCTTTTTTCGCCGTCGAATGCAGGACATGAAACTACGGCGGCGCAACTTCGGGCTCATCCTCCTGGGCGCCGACTCATTGGCGCACCTGCTAAACCCCGCCGACATATTGCTGACGCTGCAAAGCTGTCGCGATCACCTCGATCCCGACGGGTCGCTGTACATCACCTACAAGCAGTCGCCCTATCTGGAGTGCACGGGCAAGTACCACGTCCAGAAAGAGCGCCCCCGGCACGTGTTCAACAAGCACCTGAATGAAACGCTGCAATACAAGGGAACCACGGTGGTCGACCCCAACTTCCAGCGGATCATGTTCCACCACGAGTTCGCCCCGCCGCGAACCGAACGCACGCGCGAGAACACCATCGTCTTCGAGTACAAAACGCGTCCCGTGTTTCCGGGGGAACTATCCCTGCTGCTGGAACACGCCGGGCTGGAAATCACCGCCCGCTGCGGCGACTTCGCGCTCTCTCCGCTGATGCCGCAGAGCGAAAAGCTGATCCTGGAAGCCCGCCACCGCAACCCTCCGGCCAACAACTCCCAGTAACCGTTCAGACCGCGCCGCGGTGCGCCCGGACGGTCGCCAAATAGCTCCCGGCGATCTCCTCGGCCCAGTCTCCGGATCTCCCCAGGAGGTCCGCCAACAAACTGGCCAGCGGCCCTGCCGCGGCCTCGCCGTTACCCTCCTCGACGAGGAAGGTCCGGCGCCGGCGCGCCAGCAGATCCTCGGGCGTCTGCGCCATCTCGTGGGCCACCGCGTAGCGCACTTCGGCCTCGGATAGGTCCGCGCCGGGAATCATCCGGCCGTGTCCGCGCGCGGCGATGCGCGCGATCTCACCCGCCCCTTCGCCGTAGGCGATCCGCAACACCTCGGACCGGCCGGGGTCGGCCACCGAAGCCAGGGCCGATCCGGACGGCTCGCCGATGCGCCGGTTGACCGGAATCCGACCGGTATCGGCCTGCACCGGCGGCGGCAAGCTCGCGCCGAGTTCGGCGGCCACCAGGTCGGCCAGGCGGCGTGCAATCTGGCGGTAGGTGGTGAGCTTGCCTCCGCCGACCGCGATGACCCCGCTGCGCCCCCGCAGGTACCGTTCCCGCCTTGACGTGTCTTCGAGATCGGCGCCTTCCTCGCGAATGAGCGGTCGTACGCCGGCCTGGGCCCCGATGATCGGGGCCTGGCCAATCCCCAGCCCGGGCAGGCGGGCGTCGATCGATTCGATCAGATAGGCGGCCCCTTCCGGGTCCGGCAGCGGATCGGCCAACGGTCCCCGATAGGGAGTGTCGGTGGTACCGATCATCAGCCGGCCATACCAGGGAATGGCAAATATCAGCCTGCCGTCGGAAGGCGCCGAAAGCGTAAATGCGCAGTCGGGTCCGAGCGCGCCGCGCGGCATGAAAAGATGGATCCCCTTGGCCGGGGCTATCACCGGCTCCCAGCCGGGCTCGATCATCCCCATGAGTTCATCCAGCCAGACCCCGGCCGCCAGGACCACCCGGCGGGCGCGCAGGGTGTGCTCGTCCGCGCCGAGGCCGTCGCGCACGATCACCCGGTAATGGCCGGCGGCCGGTTCGATCGCCTGAACCGGAAGGTAATTGGCCAGGCGCGCGCCCAGCGAGGCGGCGGTCTTGGCGACTTGGATTGTCAGCCGCGCATCGTCAGTCAGCGCATCAAAGTACTGATAGGCGCCGCGCGCCCCGCCATTTAGCAGCGGCGCAAAGCGGCTCCGCAGCCGTTCCTGTGAAACCCCCACATTGCGGGAATGACCGCCAAACCCGCCCATCAGGTCGTAGGTTGATAGTCCGACCCGCAACTGCGCGGCTGACCAGGAGCCGCCATAAAAGGGGAGCACAAACGGGAATTCGCTCACGAGTCCGGGGGCCAGCTGCCCCAACCGGCGTCTTTCGTGAGCTGCCTCCTGGACAAGGTCGAACTCGAAGTGGCGAAGGTAGCGCAGGCCCCCGTGGATCAGCTTCGTAGACCGCGAAGACGTGCCGCCCCCGAAGTCGCGCGCCTCAACCAACCCGGTGGACAGTCCGCGCGCGGCGCACTCCAAGGCCACGCCGCAGCCAGTGATCCCGCCGCCGATGATCAGCACGTCGAGCAAGCCCTGGGCCAGGCCCGCCAACGCCTCGCCGCGTTCGCCCAAGGACAGACGCCGTTGGCGGCGGGCGGGCGGTCCATCGGGCCGCGGTTGCGGCGTCAGAACCACAGCGCTTCTAACATTCGCTAGCAATCATGCGGTCAAATTCTGGGCGAAGCTATTGATTCAAACGGCGCCATTACCCCTTGTCGTCGCCGGCCTGGGCGGCATCTCGGGCGATTGGCTTGAAGCATTGGCCGACAACCCTGACTGGGAGCTGGTGGCCGCGTGCGACCCCGATGCGGGGGCCCGGCAGCGCCTGCTGGCAGCGGGCCAGCTACCAGTGGAACGTGTTTATTCCGATCTCGAGATCGCTTTGCGCAACTTCCCGGAGGCGGCGGTCTTGATGCTCACGCCGGCCGAGAATCGATTCTCCGCGGCCCGGCTTTGCCTGGAGCGCGGGCACCCGCTGCTGACCGAAAAACCGATGTCCCTGGACCCGGATCAAGCCCTGGCCCTGGCGGAGACCGCTCGCCGTAGCCAGGTCCCCTTCGCAGTGAATCAGAACTATCGGTACAGCTCCTTCGCCCGGGCGGTGCGGCGGCTGCTGGAGGAAGATGCGGTCGGCCCGATCGCCTTCGTGGAATGCTCGGCCCACCGGATGCTGCCCGCTTACGGTTACCGGGCCCGCGAACGCGACGTAATGCTCTTTGAAATCGGCGTCCACTACATCGATCTGCTTCGTTACTGGTTCGGGTGCGACGTGGCCGCGGTACAGGCGCTGGCGCCCGGCGTGCCGTTCAATTCCCACAGTTCGGCGGCGGTATTCTTCGCCCTGATCGAAATGGAAGGCGGCCAGTCGGCATCGATGTTCGCAAGTCGCGAGAGCCGCGGGCACACCGATACCTACGAAGGCCGGTGGCGACTCTGCGGGCCAGAGGGATCTATCCACGTCAACGACCTGGGTCGCG
Organism: Chloroflexota bacterium; assembly: GCA_009840625.1. NCBI lineage: Bacteria > Bacillati > Chloroflexota > Chloroflexota bacterium. The sequence continues at coordinate 142,470 of VXNJ01000010.1, forward strand.
GATTCGGCGTTTACGTTGACCGCGATCCGGACGGTGTCCCACATCTGGTTCAGGCCAGCGGCGGGACCGAAGACGGTTTCCGGCCACAACTGCAAGACTTCGCCCGCCAGGTGCGCGAGGGTCGGCCGTGTCAGACGCACTGCCTTGATAACCTGCGCACCCTCGCCGCCTGCTTTGCTATTGCCGACGCCTACCGTCTACGGCAGCGGGTGCGCGTTGCCGATCCATTCGAACTACTTGCAGAACCGGCTCCTTGACCGGCGATAGCGATGCGCATCGCGACGTACAACACCTTCGAGGGGGGACGTGCCCAACTGGGGCCGATCCGGGGCCGGGACCGCCTCCTCCTGGACGTTGTCAAGGGAATCAACCCGGACCTTATCGCGATGCAGGAACTGGTCGACTGGCAGGACCACGGTCGCGAACGCTTCGAGAGTTTTGCCAACGCGGCCGGTATGGCCGGGGAGATATTCGTCGGTGAAGGGTTTCCCATCGGCGTTCTCACCCGCCGCCCCTGGCGGATCGCCCGATCGCGGTTCCTGCGCGCGGGCTTCTGGCACGGTCTGGCGCTCGTGGAGCTCGAGGATGGGAAGGGCAGTCTGATTCAGGCCCTGGCCGCGCATCTCTCCCCGCTGGGGCCACGTCAGCGACACGCCGAGGTCGCGGCCGCACTGGACCTTATCGATCCTGCAGCCCCGGCCATCCTGCTTGGCGATCTGAACCTGATCAGCCATTTCGACCACGTTCCGGTGCGGGGACTAACGCTGCCGACATTCGTCCGTCACGCGGCCGGCGGAGCACTCGATCAGCGTGTTTCCCGGATGATCGCCGGTGCAGGATTTGTCGACGCCTACGCGCGATTGCACCCGGAACGCGAGGGACACACAATACCCACCCCAGCCGCTTTCGAATCGCCGTTCTCGCCAGCCCGATTGGACTACATACACGTCTCGCCGGGTCTGGCCGCACGCCTGAGCTCGGCCAGAATCTACCGTCGGCCACCCGCGGCCGAGGCCTCGGACCACTTTCCGCTCGTGGTCGATCTCGATTAGCGAACCGCGCAGGACCCCCAGGAGGCATTACCGCCGGGGGTTTGGGAGTCGTGGTTCGAGCCCGCCGTTTGATTCCCGCTAGCGGGGTTCGCTCATTGCGGGACCGTGGGTGGGAGTTCCCGCCAAGCTTTTTTCCATGCCCCGCCAACCGGCTGCCCGTTCCCGGGCCGATTGCTGCGCGGCCTCGGGATGAATCGTGTGTTGCCCAAAGCAAAGCATCGCCAGGATGTGGGCCGGTCGTTGATGCCAACTTGCCCAGGAAAGCGGCGAATCACCATTCATGTCGCGGGCGTCAACCGCCGCCCCGGCGTCGAGCAGCATTCGGATCGCGTTTTCGCCCCCGTAAGCCGCCGCGCGGCGCAAGGGCGTCTCTGCCTTGGTCCTGCAGTCGCGCATGAAGCTACCGGTTGGAACCGCCGGCGCCGTGGTCGAGTTTGGGTCCGCCCCTGCCGCGAGTAGGACATCGGCAACCAAGTCAAAAACCGGTTGGTCTGATTTGCAGAAAGCTGCGTGCAATGGTGTTTCCAATGTGCCGGGCAGCGGCCGATTGACGTCCGCTCCTTGTTCGATCAGGAATTGACAGAGTTGCCAGTGCCCGTGAAAGGAGGCTCCGTTGAGGTCGAAATTCGCCCCCAGTGCGTCGAGCGACTCTCCGTTGGCCAACAGAAACTTGATCGCGCTGACGTCGCCGTAATAAGCACACCAGCGGATAAGCGACACTCCGGCAGCATCGGTCGAATCAACCGGATTTCCGGAACCCAGATATTCAAATACTGCGTCGGTCCGTCCGCCTGCGATTTGATCAAACATGTCCCGGATTCCCTCGCCCGAAGTTGGCCTTGATTCTGCGATCGATATCAATCGTCGGGCCGAGCGGGTGCAATGCGCAATGCTCTTTTCTTGAGGCACGTACGACACCTGCGCCTGGACGGAATGTCACCACACCCGCCAGGGTGGAAACCCGCCCGGGCGTTGCCATGCCCCGGCAATGCACATGCGCGCGACGGGGGCGGTGGGTAGCAGATTGGCGTTTCCGGGTCGCCCGGACGTGGAGAGGGCTCCTCTGGAAGGACTCGAACCTTCAACCTAGCGGTTAACAGCCGCCCGCTCTACCAATTGAGCTACAGAGGAAAGCGGTCTTGCCGAGCACCGGTGCTCGGCAGCAAATATTAAGCGCTGATTTGTCCCGTCGGCAGCGCCGTCCCGGCTTCCGCGGGGGATTGACTGACCTCCGCGAGGTGTTCGGCGATGCACTGAACCCGGACCATCGGCATTTCGAAGCGGTGCGCGAATTCGATCAGCTCATCCTTGTCCAGCATCTTTCCGTGCCGACCCTGGACTTCGGATATCGCGGCGGCCGGGTAGAGTCCGGCCAGTTTCATCAATTCGATCGCGCCCTCCGTGTGGCCGCGGCGCGCCCCAAGGCCGTCTGGGTGGGCGCGCAGCGGAAAAACGTGGCCGGGGGAGGCGAAGTCGCTGGGCTTGGCCGTCTCGTCAACCAGCGCCCGAATCGTTTTGGCGCGATCCACCGCCGAGCTGCCGGTGGTCGTGCCGTGGCGGTAATCGACGGAGACTGTGAACGCAGTGTGCTCCGGCCCGCTGTTGGCCTTGACCATCAGGTCGATTCCCAGCCGGGCCAATCGGGCCGCAGTCATCGGGATCGTGATCATCGTGCGACAGTGCTCGGCCATGAACGTAATTGCATTGGCGGTGATGAATTCCGCCGCCACTACCACATCGCCCTCGTTCTCGCGGTTGCGGTCGTCGACCAGGATCGCAAGCCCGCCGCGGCGCAGCGACTCGATGGCCTTGGCAAGTTGATCAGACACGCAAAGCCGTTCCGGCTATTTGATTCCGCGAATAGGTGGCATTATATGAATTCGAAGGTCGATCCCCTTCTTGGAGACCCCCTCGGATACGGTCAAAATCGGACTGTCGGCTCACCCCCAATCCGCTTGATTACCCCTATGAAAGGCTCCGTATGGACGACCTGCTGAGCGTCGAGGACGCACTCGGCCGAGTGCTGTCCCTGGCGCGGCCGCTCGGCTCGGAAGAGGTCGCTTTGGAGGCCGCCGCCGGGATGGTCCTGGCCGAGGACATTCGGGCGCGCGCGCCCGTTCCGCCGCACGACAATTCGGCGCTCGACGGGTACGCCCTGCGCGTAGCCGACGTGGCCACGGCCGGCTCGGCATCCCCGGTCCGGCTGGAGGTCATCTACGAGCAGCCGGCGGGCAGCAGCGACCCGCGTCCGGTCGGCCCCGGACAGGCGGTGCGCATCATGACCGGTGCGCCCATTCCGGTCGGCGCCGACGCCGTGGTCGGGTTCGAGGACACCGACCGGGTCGACTGGGGGCGGGCCGGCGAGCAACCGGGCGGCCAGGACCGCTCCACAGTCGCGGTCCTCTGTCCCGCCGAACCCGGCGAAGCGATCCGCCGGGCCGGTGAGGACCTTGCCCCCGGAAGCACCGCGCTGTCCGCCGGCACGGTTGTCACGCCGGGCGCGGTCGGGGTAGCGGCGTCGCTGGGCCGGACCAGGGTGCCGGTGCGGTGCAAGCCCCGCGTGGCGATAGTCCCGACCGGCGATGAAGTCGTCGAAATCGACACCGAGCCGCGCGCCGGCCAGATCCGCAACAACCACGCCTGGGCCCTGGCAGCGCTCGTCGCCCAGCACGGCGGGCGGCCACAACGGCGGCCGATAGTCGCCGACCGGCTCGACGCCGTCCGCGCCGCCCTGCTCGGGGCGGCGGCCGAATCCGACCTGGTGCTCACGATCGGCGGCGTCTCGGTCGGCGATCACGACCTGGTAAAGCACGTCATCGGCCAGCACCACATCGATTTCTGGCGGATCCGGATGAAACCGGGCAAGCCGTTGGCGGCCGGCCGGATCGCCGGGACCCCGGTGCTGGGCCTGCCTGGCAACCCAGTCTCCGGGCTGGTCGTTTTCGAATTGTTCGGGCGCCCGCTGCTGCTGGCCATGCAAGGGCGCACCGACCATCAGCGACCGCTGGTCCGGGCCCGCGCTATCGACGCCATTCCGGGAGACCTGCGGCGCCGGACCTACGCCCGCGTGCTGGTCTGGCAGCGCGACGGCGAATTCCAATGCCGCCCCACCGGCGCCCAGGGCTCGGGGATCATGTCCTCGCTGGCCCGGGCCGACGCGCTGGCGGTGATCCCCGAGGGTTGCGCTCGGGTTGGGCGCGGCGAAGAAGTCGAGATTCAGATGCTCAACTGGCCGGGCATCGCCGCCGGCCCCGGAGAGTCGGCGGCGGCGGACTCCTAGCCCATCACCACCTTGGTCGAGGCCAGATGGTCGTGCCAGCCGCGGGCATCGTCGTCGACCGCCAGCATGATGTAGAAGATCAGATTAACGATTGAAATCGAGCTGAACACTACGTAGAGCAGTTCGCGCCCGATGATGGCGCCGGCGCCGGCTTCCGACCCGTCGGCCGCCACGATCCGGATGCCCAGGATCTTCTTCCCGAAGGTGGCCCGCCACGGCGTCAGTTCCAGGATGAACTTGTAGGCGAAAACCAGCACCAGCACCAACAGTCCGCCGATCAGGAAAATCGCCACCGAGGCCTCGTCGCTGTCGGCGCCGTAGGCCAACACGAACAAAACGACCGCCAACAGGCCGGTGGCAATCGACAGCAGCACGGAGTCGATCAAGAACGCGCCCAGCCGTCGGCCCTTCGATGCAACCATCGCCTAAATCTCCTTCGTCATCACGCCCATGCAAATCAAATTTTGCCGTGCCGCTCTCCGGCCGCCAGCAAGCTTCGGCAGAACCTTTGGCGCAGCCCGGGAAAGGGCACTAGACTCGCACGCTGTGGATCAAATTGCGGCGCGGGCGCATAGCTCAGTTGGCCAGAGCGCACGGTTCACATCCGTGAGGTCACAGGTTCAAGTCCTGTTGCGCCCACCGATACCAGCGGCGGCCGGCCGCCGCTGGCGCAGGGTCGCGGTTGCCCCCAGAATTCCCTAGAAGCCCGTCCGCCCTGCGAACGCGAATCCTATGCTGAACCGCGGCTTGAATCTCCAGCCGGACCGGAGCCGGCGACCCCTGGCGCTGGCGCTGGCGTCGGTCGCGGCGATCGGGCTGGGGCTGGCGGGCGCTTTCGCCGTATTCGTGGCGGGGGCCCTGGTGGGGGCGCTGTTGCTGTCGGCACCCTTCGTCAATTCCATCTTCGAGGACCTGCCGGATGTCGGCGCGGTCGCCGATTTTTCGGATGAACTGTTCGAAAGCACGGTGATCTACTCGGCCGACGGGGTCGAACTAGGCGAACTGATCGACGAAGGCCGCCGCACCCTGCTGGCCCCCGACCAGATCCCGCAGCTGATCAAGGACGCGGTCGTGGCTTCCGAGGACGCCAGCTTCTATGACAACCCGGGGTTCGATCTGCGCGCCGTGGTGCGCGCCGCCTGGCTAAACCTGCGCGCCCAGGACATAGTGTCGGGCTTTTCGACCATTACCCAGCAGGTGGTCAAGAACTCGCTGCTCTCGCCCGAACAGACGTTGGAGCGCAAGCTCCGCGAGGTGGTCCTGGCCTACCGACTCTCCCAGGACCTGGCCAAGGACGAAATCCTGGCCCTGTATCTGAACCAGAACAACTACGGCAACCTCGCCTACGGAATCGCGGCCGCCGCCGATACCTATTTCGGCAAGAGCGTTAACGAACTCAGCCTGGCCGAGGCAGCAATGCTGGTCGGCATACCGCGCGCGCCGACGGCGCTGAACCCCTTCGCCGACCTGGCTTCGGCTACCAGGGTCCAGCACAACGTCCTCGACCTGATGGAGCGCAACCGCTTTGTCACCGCCGACGACGTCCGCGACGCCAAGGCCGAAACCCTGGTGTTTGCGTCGCCGGACCCCGATTTCGGTCCGGCCCCGCACTTCTTCCGCTACGTGGCCGAATACCTGCAGGAGCGATATGGTCCCGACGTGGCCACCCAGGGTTGGCGGGTCAGGACCACGCTGCGGCTCGACGTTCAACGCGAAGTCGAAGCGGTCGTCCGCGAGCACGTCGCCACCCTATTGGCGGGCGGGCACAACGCCCACAATGCCGCGGTGGTGGTGCTCGACCCGGGCAACGGCGACATCCTCATGATGATCGGAAGCGTCGATTTCGGAAACGAAGACATCGACGGCCAGGTAAACATGGCCCTGGCGCCGCGCCAGCCCGGTTCGGCCTTCAAGCCGTTCACCTACGCGACCCTGCTTGAACAGGGCCAGACCCCGGCCACCCTCTTCTACGACGTGCCGGTCTCGATCCCGCAATTCGGAAACGATGAACCCTACGAACCGGGCAATTACGACCTGCGGTTCCGGGGGCCGGTACTGATGCGCTTCGCCCTGGCCAACTCGCTCAACATTCCCGCCGTCAAGGCCCAGCAGCTGGCCGGCGTGGAGGCGACACTGGACACCGCCCGCGCCCTCGGACTGACGGTCGCCGGGGGGCCGGCCGACTACGGGCCGGCGCTCGCGCTCGGCTCGGCAGCGGTTCCGCTGCTTGATCTGGCCAGCGCCTACGGGGCTTTCGGCCAGGGCGGGCTGTACCGTCCGCCGAACCCGATCCTGGAAATAACCGACAGCCGCGGAATCGAAGTCTCGGGGCCACAGCGCCAGGCGCCGCAACCGGCCGTCGACGAACGGGTCGCCTTCCTGATTACCGACATCCTGTCGGACGCCGTATCCCGCCAGGCGGTTTTTGGACCGAACGCAAACATGCTCGTCACCGGGCACCAGGCTGCGGTCAAGACCGGGACCACCAACGATTTCCGCGATGCCGCCACCGCCGGTTATTCGACCCAGCTCGCCGCCGCGATCTGGGTGGGCAATGCCGACAACACCCCGATGACCGACGTTCCCGGCTCGCGGGGGGCATTGCCGATCTGGCACGCGGCCATGGAAATCGCCCACTCTCGGCTGGCCCCCGAGCCGGTACCCTTCGAGCGCCCGCCGGGTCTGATCGACGTTGAGATCGACCCCCTTTCCGGCCTGCTCCCGGGCCCTTTTTCGCCGAACCCGATCAGCGAGGTTTTCATTGCCGGAACCGAGCCTTTCGGCAGCGACGACCTGCATGTGCCGCTGTTGATCCACGGGCCATCCGGCAAACTCGCCGGCCCCGACGCCCCTGCCGCCGAAATCGAAGAAACGATAGCGGTCGCGCTGCCACCCGAAGCCTGGTCGTGGCAGCAGGAACAGGCCAGCGACGATCCGCTCGCGCCGGCACCGCGCGAATACGCTGACGAGCTTGATTTCCTGCGCCCGCCGGCGGGCCTGATCCTGGCCTCCCCGCCGGCCGGGGCGGTGCTCTCCAGCGAGACCGCGGTGCGCGGCCGCGGTGCCGGCGCGACCCTGAGCTACGGACTCGGTCGCCGGCCGTCGGAGTGGCTGCCCCTCCCGGGGCCGGGGCCGGAGGAATCCGACCCGGACGTCCTGGGGCGGTTGCCGGTCGCTGACCTCCCCGACGGCCCCCTCATGCTGCGGGCCCGGATCGAATTCCCCGACGGCAGCAGCGACGAAATCGTGCGCGCGCTGGTCATCGACCGCCAAATGCCGCAAGTCCAATTGGCGGTGTCTGAGCCCGGGCCGCTGATTTCGGCCGGCCCCAATCGGCTGACCGCCCTGGCCAGCGATAACGCCGCGGTCGCGCGGGTCGACTTCTATGTCGACGGGCTGCGCATCGCCAGCGACGCGCTGGCGCCCTACAGCGTCAGCTGGCGAGCTTTCGCCGGCCCGCACACCCTCTCGGCGCGGGCCATCGACACCGCCGGCAATGCGTCCGACTCGGCCATCCTGAGCGTGGTGGCCGCCTGATGCGCATTGACGGTTTCGCCAGCGTCTTTTCGCTCAATCTCTACCGGTACCCGCAGGCCGGCGAACCGCCCGCGGCGGCGCCGGTTGAACAACTCCTGATCACGATGGGAGTCAACGGCGTGGACGCGGCAGTTATCGTCCAGCCCCCGCAGTACGGACTCGACCACTCCTATCTGAGCGCCGCGCTGGAGATGTACCCGGACAAAGTGCGCGCGATCTGCGCCGCCGGCTCGCCGGCGATTGGCCAGGCCGGGGTAATCGGGGCACGATTCGACTCCGCCACCCTATCCGCGGACGCTGAAGCCGCCCAGCGGGTCCTGGACGCCGGCAAGCTGATCTACCTGACCGAGCCGGCCGATGTGAGCGGCTTGGAAGGTGGGCGGTTCTTCCTGGAGGTGCCGCGCTCGGCCGTTACCCGCAGCTCGGTCGGCCGGCTGCTGACCGCCGCCCGCGACCCCCGGATCGGAATCCTGGTCGTCGGCGACAGCCCGGCGGCGGCGGATTTTGCCGAGGCGCTGGCAGGCCTTGAGGATTCGCTGGGTGGCCGGCGCCTGGCCTGGGGATCCGGTTTCCCGGGCAGCGGGGCCTCCGAAGGGTACGCAGCGGCAATTGCCGGCCTGGCCGGTCTAAACGGCGGTCTCTGCTTCGATCCAGCCGATCCGGCCAAGGAACCGGAGTAGTTCCCGGGTCGTATCGCGCAGGCGCGAGTTGCCCTGACTGGCGCCGGCATTGAAGAAGCCGTGATCGGCCCCCGGGTAGGTGATCAGCCGACAGTCCAGGCCGAGCCGGCCGGCCAATCGGTCGAACGCCGACGCCGACGCGCAGGGAATCAGGGCGTCGTCCTCCCCGTGCATGATCAGGGTCGGCGGCAGGTCCGGGCCGAGATGGTGGGCTGCCGAAATCGACTTTGCCGGCCACCCTATCGCCTTTTCGAAAAACTCCACCCGTTCCGGGTCCAGCTCGAAGATCCCGGGCAGCGGCGCCGTGACCAGCAGGGGGTTGTACAGTGCCAGGGCACTGGGCCCCGGGCCGGATTGGGGGCGGGCAAACGTCGACAGACCGGCCGCCAGGTGTCCGCCGGCCGAGCCTCCCGCGGCCGCGATTCGGGCCGCATCCAGGCCCAGCCGCTCCGCGCTGGTGCGCACCAGCGCGAACGCCGCCCGCGCATCTTCGACGCAGTCGGCCGGGGTGACGCCGTCGCGGCTGGCGACGCGGTAATCGGCCAAGATTCCAACCACGCCCGCCGCGGCCAGGGCCCGCGCCTGATAGTCGAACTGGGTCGGCGTGCCGATCCTGTACCCGCCCCCGAAAAAGAACAGGACCGCCGGATGGGCCCGGTCCGCGGCCTTTTCCGGATAGCGGAACCAAAGCCGCAGCAGCCTGTCGCCGACACGCCGGTAGACCACCCACGGCAGCCCCGGCAGATCGGGCGGGTAGGCGTCAACCCGGTATGCGGGTTCAGTCGCCGAAGGGGGCAAAAATTGATCCATCAAATAACCTAGTAATTGGGCCCGCTGCTGATTATCGGGAGGGCGGTTACTTGGACTTGTTCGGCACCAAGTCGCGGGCGGAGCGCCGCGCCGCGCAATTGGCTGCCTACGGCGATCGCGTCCCGCCCGGACAGCACCTGGTCGACAACTGGCCGGTCCTTACCTACGGCCCCACGCCGGACATTCCAATCAGCGCCTGGCAACTAAGCGTCCAGGGCCTGGTGGAAGAGGAATTGACCTTCGACGCCGAGCAGTTCAAGTCACTTGGATACGAGACCTTCCACGCCGATTTCCACTGTGTGACCAGGTTCTCGATGATGGACAACGACTGGTCGGGGGTTCCGGTGAAGCGGCTCATGGAGCGGGTAAATCTGCTGCCGGAAGCCAGTGCGATCATGCTGCACTGCTACGGCGGTTACACCACCAACCTGCTGCTCGAGGACTTCGACCGGCCCGAGAACATATTCGCGTTCGAGCGCAACGGCGAGCCGATCGACCGTGATCACGGGGCGCCGGTGCGGTTGATCGTACCCCATCTGTACGCCTGGAAGAGCGCCAAGTGGCTGGCCGCGATCGAGTTCATCGCCGCCGACCGGCCCGGTTTTTGGGAACTGAACGGCTACCACATGCGCGGCGACCCGTTTGCCGAGGAGCGGTTTGGCTAGAAAATGATGCGCGAATTACGCCGTTACCGGCTGTTTCTGACTTTCTTGCTGGTACCGCTTTTCATCGTCGCCCTGATCGTGATTCTCATTGTGAACGCCTTCTTCGGTGGCGATGCCGGAGAGGTTGATGTGGCGGTGGCGACGCCGACGCCCGCGGTCACCGCCGCACCGGTGGCCACGATCGCACCCGACCCGGACCCGGCAACGGTGGCGCCCGCGCCGGCCACCCCGGCCCCCACGCCGCTGCCCACTGCAATTCCGCCGGTCGTGCAGACCCCGGCGCCTGCTCCGGCGCCGGAGCCCGCGCCGACGCAACCGCCGGCCGGGGTGTACACGGTGCAGTCGGGCGACACCCTTTTCGACATCGCCAGCCGCCTTGGCGTGACCGTCGCCGATCTTGCCGAATACAACGATCTCTCGGATCCCGGCCAGATCTTCGCCGGCCAGGAATTGCAGATTCCGCCCGAAGGCAGCGCCGCGCCTGAACCCGCCGACACCTCGGTCGTGGCCACCGTTTCAACCGGCGGCGCGCAACTCAATGTCCGCGATGCCCCTAGCCTGACCAATTCCCAGGTGGTTACCCAGTTGGCTGACGGCGATCAGGTCCAGCTGACCGGCCAGACCCAGCAGGTCGACGGGGTCACCTGGTACGAAACCGCAAACGGCAACTGGCTGCACGGCGACTTCCTGATCCTCCCCTAGGGATGGGATGGTCGCCGGGCCGGGGTGCTGGGAACCGGCGGACATGACCGATCCGCTCCGGCCGGCCACGGCTGCGGCTGCCGAGTACGCCGCGCATTGCGGCGCCCGCCTGTTTTTCGGCCTGGCGGCGGTCAGCGACTACCCGACGGTGCGCGAGCTGGCCTTCCTCGGCGGGCACGCTGCGTCGCTGGTGGTCGCGTACATACAGGAGGGGCCCGATCCCGATCTGCGGCTGGCCAACCGCGAGCTCGATGCAATCATGCGCGACCTGTTGCCGCTGACCGACGGTCGCCGCAGCCAGCATTCGCACTCCGAATTGCTCGGCCCGGTGAGCGCGGCCGTGGACAGATCATTTCCCGGCTCCCTGGTCGTCCTCCGCGCAGGCGCCGGGGGAAGCGGTTTCCTGCGAATCAGCAGGCTGTTGGACGGCCTGATTGACCGGCTGACCGGGGGCGATCGCGAGTTTGCCGGGCGCCTGCGCGAGTTGGCTCCCGGCGAGTACCTATCCCACCGCGACGTGATCGTCCTGTCCTATCCGGCCGCCCGCGCCGGTGACCCCGGCGTACTCTGCCAGCTGCTCGGTCACTCCATCCCGGAGTTGGAGCTAGACGCCGCCGCAACCGAGTCACCGGCTGGCGGCACGCACGTCGCCGACGCTATCGGGGCACGCCGGCTGGGTTTTTCCTATCTGGACGAACTACTCTTCGCCGCGGCATCCGACGCCGGGGCCTTCAGCGACCGGATCGTCGTGGTGCGGCACGCCCTTGCCGAGCTTGGCTACGGACCGGATCTGCCGGGCCTGCTGGGGCGGGCCTGGACGCGGGCCGCCCCGGATCCGGCCAACGCGGCCGCGATCCCGCCGCACGAGCTAGAGTCCGTGCTTGCGACCGCCCGCCGCCTCGAACCCGAGCCGTACCGGGCCGCCGACTGCGCGGCCGAGACCGCCGCGCTCCTCGACTTGCTCGGCAACGGCATTCCGCCGGCCCAGATTATCGGCGCGCCCGAGACCGAACAATGGCCGAGCGCCCGTGCGATCTTGGCCACTTCGGCGGTGTTCAATCACGTCGGACTCGATCGCCTGCGCCGCTTCGTACGGCTGCCCGGTCCACCCGGCGCCGACCGCCTGCTGCTGCGGCAGCGCAAAGACGAACTGGTGACCAAGGCGCTCGAACTTCTTTCCTTCGGCGCCGCGTTCGAGGGGGCTCCGGTTTGACCGATAAACCGCTGCCGCTGCCGGCGGTCTCCGACGAGGAGCTCAATCGCCGTCTGCTCAGCCCCGACAAGTCCGAAGACCTCGCGATCGTGCCACTCGGCTCCTCACGGGTGACCGGTTCGGCAATTGACGTACGCCTGGGTACCCGGTTCGTCAGCATGCGGCGCACTGCCACCGCCGCCATCGACCTGATCGACTCCGATCCGACCGGGGTGGCACGTTTGCTCGAAGAGCGCCAGCTCGCCTTTGGCGAGAGCTATAACCTGCACCCCGGCGAACTCATCCTGGCCGCGACCCTCGAATACATCGCCCTGCCGGGCGACCTGGCCGCCACGGTGGCCTCGCGATCCTCCTACGGCCGGGTCGGCCTGGTGATCGCCACCGCTCCATACGTCCATCCACACTACCGCGGTTGCCTGACCCTTGAGTTGGCCAACCTGGGCAGCACTCCGCTGATCCTTTACGCGGGCCTCCCTGTCGCCCAGCTCTCCTTCATGCGCGCCAACGCCGCCGTTTTCCGACCATCCCGCTATAACCTGGCCACCGGCCCGCTCTTCCCCACCGCCGCTTCCGACGACCGAGCACACCTACGCCAGATCAAGCGCTCCTTCCAGCAACGGTCCCGGTTGGTCGATTGACCGCCGGCTAGCGGCGAATCCCCAGTGCCGCCAGCAGGTCGCGCCGCATCCGCAGCAGGGGGCTGTCGGCCGGGTTGGTCACCACCAGGACCTTGGTCTGGGTCACCCGGTCGTGCACCGTCAATCCATCGCTGTCCAGGTACTTCCACCAGTAAATGGCGCCGACGAAGACCGGGGACAGAAACGCCTGCATCAATCCGCGGATCACCATCGTCTCGTTGGCCGCCGGTTTAGAGGTCTTCCGATCAACGATCCGCAGTCCCATTACCGCCTTCCCCGGGCTCGCACCATACACCGCGTAGAACAGCGGCCAATATCCGATTCCGATGACCGCGTTCGCCGTCAGCGCGATGAATATCACCCCGCCTCCGATCACCGGAATCTGGCTCAGCGTCGCGGCCATCACGTAGACCACGCTGATCGTTCCGCCGGCGAACAGGAAATCGATCAAAAGCGCCATAAGGCGGGCCAGGTCCTCGGCCTCGTAGCCCTCGATCGGTTCCGCGTTCACCCTCGCCCCCAATCTCTCGCCGTTCGCCCCGCTGGGCCGCGACCGCCAAATTCTCCGCGCGCTTTTGTTATGACAAATCTAAATGTCGGTCGGCCGTCGCAATTTCTTGACAAACGTTCAACATTGCACCGCCGCGACGCTTGCGAGCGCCCGACATTTACTTTCACACGCACCGCCCGGCTCAATTGTTCAAACCTTGTCGACAGGAAATTTTGCGGTTCTCCCATCCCTTTCAAATCGCGAGCCGAGCCTTATCCGACCCACAACCCGGCGGATGGTCTCAATCGACAAACCCATACATTCCCACGCATGCCTGAAGCGTTGCGGAAATCACACAACTAACGCAAATTTGACCTTGCGCCCACAACGCCCCCCAGCCGCGCCGCCGGACATTTAAGGGAGCTCTTTGCTTCGATCCACAAATTGGCCCCAGGTCGCCGACAAGCTCGCCGACGCTATTGGTCAGCATGAGTATTCGACCTGGTTTTCGGGATCGGCGTTGCTCTCCAGTGATTCCGAATCCATCACCATCGGGCTACCCAACGCATTCGTCCTCGCCGCCGCCCAGCGCAAGCATGGTGCCGAGGTCGAGCGCGTCGTAGCGGCGGCCGCCGGCCGACAGTTGCAGATCAATTACCAAACTCTCGCCGCCGGCAGCACCAACGGCCGAACCTCCCACCCAACCAAACCACGCGCCCAGCCCGCGCCGCCAATCCTGCGCGCCCCGTACAGCATAGATGGTTTCGTCGTCGGCCCCGAGAACCAGCTCGCCCACGCCGCCGCCCAATCGATCGCCGACGGCAATAACTCGTTCAGCCCGTTGTTCTTGCACGGACCCTGCGGAGTCGGCAAGACCCACCTCCTGCGCGCCATCGCCGCCGCCGCCGGCCGGGACCGCCGGTCCCTTTACTGCACGCTTGAGCAGTTTACCAACCAGCTGGTGAGCGCGCTGCGCAACAATTCACCCGAATCGCTGCGCAAACGCTATCGATCGGCTGACATCGTGCTTTTCGATGACGTCTACTTCGTAGCCGGCAAGCGGGCCACCCAGGAGGAGTTGTTCCACACCTTCGATACCGTCGCCGCCAACGGCGGCGCGGTGGTGCTGGCCAGCGACCGCAGCCCAGCCGAGATGGATGAGCTCCCCGCCCGTCTGCGCTCCCGATTCGCCGCCGGTATCGTCGTCGACATCCAGCCGCCGGGTTTCGAGTTGCGGCTCGCCTTTGTCGAACACCTGGTCAAGCGGGCCAACGTCGAACTCCCGACCGGCGTCCGCACCGCATTGGCATCATCCAACATCGCCGACTTTCGCAAGCTGACCGGGATTTTCAACCGCCTGGTTGCCGAATCCCGACTGCGCTCCGAGTCGATCACCACGGATCAAGCACGCCGGCTGCTGGCGCATTACGACGATGCCGCCCACGCGCCGGTCAACCCTGACGCGGTGATAGCCGCGGTCGCGCGCCTCTGTCAGGTAGAAATCAAGCTGCTCGCCGGCACCAGTCGCTCCCGCTCGGTCATCGAAGCCCGCAACCTGTGCGCGTTCGCGCTCCGCCAATTTACCGATCAACCATTGGCCGCGATCGGACAGTACCTTGGCGGGCGGACGCACTCAACAATCCTGAACGCCATCCGCCGCGCCGACGTGCGAATCTCCCAGGACCGGAAAACTCGCGTCCTGTTCGAGGAGCTCGAAAAACAGTTCGCAACCTGATCCGGGACCGACCCGATAGGAGCGCCGTCGACCGCGTTCAGAGCCTGTTTAAAGACCTCGCTAAGTTCGCCGGCTGGCTTTGATCCCCGCAGTGCGGTGGCCGCACTGAAAACGAACCGACAGGCATTTGGACAACCCTTGAGCGGGATATCCGCTCCCTGCCCGGAAGGTGGGTTTGAACAATCGACAGCGCCTACTATGGACTCTTACGGCTCAATAATTCATCTACTTTGATTCGTTCTATTGGTCGCTGGGTTGCAGCCAGCGTCAATTTGGCCGGGATAATCGTTCGGCAGCGATTGCAAACCCACCCCAAAGGGAGTAGTTCGAGTTGGCCAGAGGCAGTCCGCGGCGCGCGCCGAAGCATGATCTTCCTCGGCTCGATCACGTACGGACCGACATCCTACGCATTGCGATCACCGCCCTGGTCGTGTTCGCGCTTCTGCTTCCGGCGTACTTCCTAGTCGGGTAACCCAGCTGCCCGCAGCCGACCAGCTGGCGCTGGTAACCGCCACTGAGGCGCGGCTGCTCAGACTGATCCGCTCCGGGTACGGAGACGCATCAACGCCTCGTTACTCGCGCTCCGCGGCAATAGAGCGTGGCGAGGCAAGGCTCGGGCGGATGCGCGCGCTGTTGAGAGCTGCCGGCAACCCGCAGCTGCAATACCCGGTGATCCAGGTGGCGGGCACCTCCGGAAAGGGTTCGACGGCGCAGCTGATCGGATCGCTGCTGAAGGCTTGCGGTCTCAAGGTGGGTCTTCACCAGACGCCGTACCTACAGTCCCCCACCGAAAAACTGGTGCTCGGCGAAAAACTGGCCTCGGCGGAGGAATTTGCCGCCTCGACCGACTGGCTGTTTACCGCCGCCGAGAAGATGTGCCAGCGCGACCCGGGATTCGAATTACGTTACGGGTCGGCCTGGGTCACCCTGACCTTCGGGCACTTCGCACGGGCAGAACCCGACTTTCTCGTGCTCGAGTGTGGCGCCGGCGCCCGCTATGACCTGACCAACGTCACCGAACCGGAAGTCAGCGTGATCACCAGGGTCGGACTGGATCACCAGGCAACGCTTGGCGGAAGCGTTGCCGAAATCGCCTGGCACAAGGCCGGTATTGCCCGGGCCGGCAGACCGCTGGTGACCATTGCCCAGGGAGAACAAATCGATGCCGCGATCGATGATGAGTGCGCCCGGGTCGGCGCCCGGTTGAAGCGGTTGCGTGAAGGTACTGACTGGGTGGTCAACCGCGGCGGCGGCCGAACCAGCTTCACATACCGCGGCAAGACGCTGAGATTGGGACCGGTCGAGCTGGGGGACGGCGCTTGGCAGGCCGAGAATGCGGCGCTGGCCTGCGGAGCGGTGGAGGAAATACTGGCCGGGGTGTCGGTTCCTGACATTGACGCGATGGCCCGCTCGCTGGCCCGGACGCGCCTGCAGGGCCGCCTGGAGCTGGCGTCGAAAAGGCCGCTGGTGATCCTCGACGGGGCGCATAACCCTCAGAAATCGGCAGCACTGGCCAGGACCCTGCCGGGAATCGTTGGGCGGCGCAAGCTGGTGGCGGTGCTAGGGGTGATGGGTTACAAGAAAGCCAAGGAAGTTCTTGAGCCGATCGCCGCCGCCGCCGATGAGGTCGTTTTCACCCAGGCCGACGTTTACGTCAAACGCGCTTATCCGGCGCGGGATCTCATGGAATTGGTCGGGGTGGAAAACGCGCGGGCGATCGCCGATCCAAATGAAGCGCTACGGTCGGCAATCGGGATGGCCGGACCGCACGGCGCGGTTTGTGTTACCGGTTCGTTATATCTCGTCGGCCGGGTGCGCGAGCGCTGGTGGCCGACCGACCGGATCGTCAGCCAGCGAACGCCGTGGCCCGACTAAACCAGGGCGGGAATTACGGCAACCGCCAGTAGGTCTTCATCGAGCAGGCCATTGGCGGAATTCCAGACCTCCCACGAATCGGAGGCCGGATCGTATCGGGCCGCCCCGGCGTCGGTGGCGATGAGGATTGCACCGGTCGAATCCTCGGCCAGGCCGCGGATGTCGTCACCGGGAAGTTGACTCGAGTCAGCGTCAAAAAAGCTGAAGTCGAACTCACCGGGAGAGATCACGGCCAGCCCGGAATCGGTTCCCACCCAAACCGAACCGTCGCTGGCGGCCAGGATTTGCCGGATGGCAAGACTCGGCAGACCGTCGGCCAGGCCGTAGCCGGTAAACGGGCCGGCCAGACCGGTCAGCGAGGCGGCCAGACCGGCGGCGGCGGTACCCACCCAGAGCTCGGACCCGGCTACTGCGACCGAGGTGATATCACTGCTGGGAAGCCCGGCGCGGCTGTCAATCGTGGCCCAAACGCGGCCGTCGAAATGGGCCAGTCCGGCGTCGGTGGCCACCCACATTTGGGGTGGCCGGTCGCTGGCCAGGACGGCGGACCGCACGTTCCGGCTGGGCAGGCCGGCGGGGCCGACGGGGACGTCCGATAAGGAGCCGCGGGTGGATCCGAACACGGGCTGAATGTACTGGGCCAGACCGGCATCCTGGAGTGCCAGCAGGACGATCTGCCCCGAATCCGTGCTTACGTCGAGCACGGTGTTGGCGGCCAGGCCGGAGCCGGCCGCATCGATCAAGACGTTGCCGCCCGGGTCAAAGTAGGGGAAATAGTAGGCCCCGCCGTCGGTGCCCAACCAGAGGCCGCGCCGGCGGTCGGTGGTAACCGATCGGACGGTGTCGGACAGCAGTTCGGAATTTGCAACCTCGACGGATCGCCACCCCTCGCCGTCGAACACCAGCAGACCGGCGGTGCGCGAACCGAACGCGTAGAGTTCCCCGGGCGGCAGGGTATTGGCCGGGGAGGGTGTCGACGACGGGGGAACGACCTCCAGCAGTTCATAGGGGTCGCCTTTGGCGAGCGGCGGGGCCCCGCGGAACGGCACCAGCGAATACCAGTACTGGTCGGGGTAGGAAATGTTGCGCAGCACGTCGCCGAGCAGCGAGAGCTTCACCGGAGCCCGAGGGTCGGACGGGTGGTGTTCGAACACCGCGGCCTGGAAGTACTGACGAACGAAACCGGTCGTGGATCCCGGGGCAAGCAACGTGCCCGGCGAACCGGTATCGATGCGGGCGTCCGTCTTGGGGAGCCCGAAGCTGGCCACGCCGCCGAGCTCGTCGAAGAACCGGCGGAATCCGATCTCGTTGCCGTTCAAGTCGAAATCGGAAACCCGGTGGCCCCATGGGCCAAGCTCTCTTCCGGGATGCGGGTTCCGGATGTCGGGCTCGGTCCCCTGATCGACTGAATTGGCGCGGCCCCCGCCGACGTAGTCCCAGGCAAGCCGGCGTTCCAGGACCCAGGCGTTGCCCAGATCGGGGCGTCGGTGATAGTCGACCACCCCGCGCTGGTAGTACTGGGTGAGCGATCCAGCCTCCTCGACCAGGACCTCGGAGGTGGCCAGCCCCCAGCGCGCCTCGGCGCCGGTGGCCAGAAAGTGGTCGCGAAAAGTTGCCCGGTGCTCGACACCGTCGATCGTGAGCAGGAGATTGGGGATGTTGTGGCTCAGGATCGGGTTGTTGCCGATTTCATCGCGCAGGTAGATTGTTTCCTCGACCTGCGGCGTGGCGGCCCCGGCAACAGGGGCGCCGGCAACTGCGGTCGCCAGCAGGAGAAGGGCCGCCACCAGGCGGACGACCGGGGTCAGTTCTCGGCGGCGGTCCAAAACGACTTGAGGCTTTCCTCGATGTCGGTGCGCCGGTCGCAGGCCGCCCGCAGCTGGGCGATGTCGAAACTGGATCCGGTCCAGCCGGCCCCGCCCAGCAATCGATCGACATCCTGCGATGCCGAGCGCCACTGCCGCAGGAGGCTGAGGAGCTGGTTTTTCTGGGCGCGCGATAGCTGCCTGGAAGACACTGCCGATGGACCTAACTAAGGGGTCGAACCCAGATCAACTATAGAATTTCCCGCCCTTGCCACCCCCACCCTTGCCATGATCGATTCGCCCGCGCCCGCCAGCGACCGTCTGCAGACCCTGCGGACTCGCTTGGCGCCGCTCAAAGAAGACCCGGGTTCGGTGATGGAGGCCCTGTACGTGGCCCAGGAACTCTTCGGGTACGTGAGCCCCGAATCGATCGAAGTGATAGCCGAGGAACTCGGCTATCCCGAGGCCCACGTCTTTGGGGTCGTCACGTTCTACACGATGTTCTATACCGAACCGCAGGCCGGCAGCATCGTGCGGGTGTGCCGGGACCTCTCCTGCCACATCGCCGGAGCGCCCGGGATTGCGGCCGCAATCGAGGCGCGGGCCGGGATCCGCAACGGCCAGAGCACTGCGGACGGCAAGTTGAAGCTGGAGCTCGTCTCCTGCCTGGGCCAGTGCGACCGCCAGCCGGCGCTGCTGGTCGGGCTGGACGTGCACGGCCCGATCGACGAGGCCGGCGCGGTCCGGCTCGTCGATCAGATCCTGGGCACCGAATAGGCGGGTGGCAATGGAAGAAATCCGGGTCGTAAACCGCAATCTGGGCAAGCCCGACTCGCACACCCTGGCGTCTTTTCAGGCCAGCGGCGGGTACGTGCAGGCTCGCCGCGCGCTCAATGAAATGGAGCCGACGGCAATCATCTCGCTGATGGAGGAATCCGAACTCAAGGGCCGCGGCGGGGCCTTCTTCCCGACCGGTCTGAAGTGGAAGTTCGTGCGCTCGGATCCGAACCTGCCGCGCTACGTCGTGGCCAACGGCGACGAGAGCGAACCGGGCACCTACTGCAACCGCGCCATCCTGGAAGAGGACCCGCACAACTTCATCGAAGGCATGATCATCGCCGCGTACGCGGTGGGGGCCCACACCGGCTATATCTACATCCGAGGCGAGTACGGACTGGCGATTGAACGCGTCCAGGCGGCCCTCGATGAGTGCTTTGCGGCCGGAATCCTGGGCGAGAACGCGCTCGGCTCCGGCTACGCCGTGAACCTGATCCTGCGGCGCGGCGCCGGTGCCTACATCTGCGGCGAGGAAACGGCCCTTTTCAATTCACTAGAGGGCAAGCGCGGCAATCCGCGCTTCAAGCCCCCATTTCCGACCAACTCCGGCGTCTGGTCAAAGCCGACCGCGATCAACAACATCGAGACCTTCTGCAACATCGCCCCGATCCTGGAGAACGGCGCGCAATGGTTCAAGGACCTGGGGATTGGCGACGAGAACGCCGGAACCAAGGTCTACTGCCTGTCCGGAACGATTCAGCGCACCGGGCTTTTCGAACTCCCGCTGGGAGTCACCGCGCGCGAGCTCATCTACGATTTCGGCGGCGGACCGCCGGAGGGGCGCGAGCTCAAGGGCTTCAAACCGGGCGGCGCCTCGGCCGGGGTGCTGACCGCCGACGAGCTGGATGCTCGGATGGACGCCAGCATCGCCCAGTACGACACCATCCTGGGGACCGGTGGCTGCATCGTGATGGACGAAACCGTCTCAATGGTCGATGCCGCGCTGCGCGACGCGCTGTTCTTCGAGGAAGAAAGCTGCGGCTTCTGCATCCCCTGCCGGGAAGGCACCCCCAACCTGGTGCAGATCCTGGAAAAGATGCTGGAAGGCGAAGGCGAGCCGGCCGACCTGGAGCTGCTTGAGGAGATCGGCGAGTCGATGGCCTCCTCGTTCTGCGGGCTGGGCCAGTTCGCCTACCGGCCGGTGGTCGGGGCACTGCGCAAGTTCCGGAGCGAATTCGAGGACCTGGTCAATGTTGAGGCTCCGCTAGCCGGCTAGGCCGGCCCAGCAGCCTGGCAGCTGCATCAGAGCAGAGCGAGAAACGCGGACAGCTCTTTAAGCGTCGTATTCAACAGCCTCGACGCGCGCGCGGCGTTGAACCCCGGGTGCGCCCGCTGCTAATCAGGCATTCCGGTCAAGGCGCGGCGCGATTAGCCCTTTGCCAACTGCGTCCCGGTTCGCAGACCCGGAAGAAATCGCAGTTCGGGCAGTGCGGCCCCTGGCGCGGTTCGAAGTCGGCCCGGGCGATGCCCCGGCCAAGGTCGCGGGCCCATTGCTCGGTAGCCGCAAGCGAATCGGCGGTGGGCTCGCGCTCGAGCACGACGCCGTCGCCCAAGAAGTGGTAAGCGACTGCGTCCGGCTGTCGACCCAAGGACCGGTCCGCGGCTAGCGCATAAAACTCAAGTTGGCGGAAATCGTGGTCGCTGCCGGCGGACCGGCCGGACTTGTAGTCGACGATTCGGGTCCGGCCCGGCCGGATTTCGATGCGGTCGATAACGCCGCTGACGTCGAACCCGCCTATCTGTGCCCGGAAGCGCTCCTCAACCAGGTCGCCGTGGCCGACCGCGGGGCGGTGTTCGCGCCAGAAGCGTCCAAGGATCTCCAACCCGCGGGCTCGGAAATCGGCCGCGTCGGAGGAAACCAGGAATCCGTAACTGCCCTCGAGGCGTTCCTCGAAGCGGTCGCGCAGCCACTCCCAAGAGGCTGCCCGGTCGCGAGTCCGACCGAACAGGTCTTCGAGGACCTTGTGAATGAGCGACCCGAAGAACGGCCATGCGCTGAACGCCGGGCGATGCCGTTCAACGTATCCGAGATAGTACGCGTGCGGGCAATGTTGGTAGCGGGCAAGCTTTGAAAAACTCAGCCGGAGTGCCCGGCCGGATTTAGGGCCGCTGGATGCGGATCGACTCGACAATGACCGACTCGGTCGGCTTGGAGAGTTCGTTGGTGGCCGGGTTGCGGGTCAGACCGACCCCGGCCAGCGCATCGAGCGTTTCCAGGCCTTCGTCGATCTGGCCAAAGATGGTGTAGTTGCGGGGCAAACGCTGGCTCAGGTCGGCCAGACAGATGAAGAACTGGCTGCCGTTGGTGTTGGGTCCGCTGTTGGCCATCGCCAGGGTGCCGCGCTGGTAGCTCAGGTTTGCGGGAATCGGCTCGTCGGGGAACTGATATCCGGGGCCGCCGGCGCCGGTGCCGGTCGGGTCGCCGGTCTGGACGACGAACCCGGGCAGGATGCGGTGGAAGATCACCCCGTCGAAATATTCCTGCTCGGCCAGGTGCACGAAGCTGGCCACCGCCAATGGGGCGACGTCGGGATAGAGCTCGCCGGCCAGTGAACCCTTGTTGGTCGTGATTTCGACCCGGATCGGCCCGGACAGGTCGGCATCCAGCGAGGGCGTGCCGACGGGCTCCGGCGCGGCCTCCTCGCCGCATCCGGCCAATACGCCAAGCAGCAGCGCCACCGCACCGGCGACGGTCGGCAGAGCGCGGGCCCAGCGAGGAGTTGGAAGCATCATTGTCAAGATTAAGGGGCGGCCCCGGTCGGGGCGCCAGTAATACGGAAAAAAGCAGCAATCAGGTGCTGGCAATGGCCAGAAGCAAGCAGGCGGCCAAGGATGCGGCGACGGCGCGGATCACCGGCGCCCGCGAATCGATCATCGCTTTCGGCGAAGCGGTGATGGACGACCCCGAACTGGGATTCAAGGAGTTCCATACCTCGGAACGGACATATGAACAGCTGTCCGGAATCGGCCTCGACGTCCGCACCGGACTGGGAATAACCGGGCTGAAAGCCGTGGTCGATACCGGGCGCCCCGGACCGACCGTGGCGGTGATGGGCGAACTGGACGCGATCGGGGTGCCCGGGCACCCGCGCGCCAACCCGGAAACCGGCGCCGCCCACGCCTGTGGGCACAACGCCCAACTGGCCACGATGACCGCCGCCGCGCGCGCCCTGACCAGCTCCGAGCTGCTGGCCGGTCTCAGCGGACGAATCGTCTTCATGGCGGTGCCGGCTGAGGAGTACGTCGAGATCGGCTGGCGCAAGCGACAGGTTGATGCGGGACGGATGCGGTTTCTGGGCGGCAAGCCGGAAATGATCGCCGACGGCGCCTTCGACGACATCGATATGGCAGTGCTGGTGCACTCCTCCTCCAAGCCGGCCAAGGTCATGCTGTGCGAATCGGAAAACGGGTGCGCGGTAAAGCAGATCACGTTCTTCGGTCGCGCCGCCCACGCCGGGGCGGCGCCCCACCTTGGCACCAACGCTTTATATGCGGCCCAGGTCGCGCTGGCCGCGATCAACGCGCTGCGCGAGACCTTCCCGGATGCCGACTGCACCCGCGTACACCCCATCATCACGCGGGGCGGCGACATCGTAAACGTGATACCGCACGAGGTGACGATGGAGACGTTCGTGCGCGGGGCGAACCTGGAGGCGATCGCTCGCGCCGAGGCCAAGGTGGACAGGGCCGTGCGGGCCGGGGCGATGGCGCTCGGCGCCGGCGTCGAGATCGCCAACCTGCCCGGTTACATGCCGCTGACCAACTGCCGGGCCCTGGCCGATCTTTGCGCCCGCAACGCGCATCCACTTTTCGGCGAAGGCAGCGTCGTGTATGAAGGTCACAGACCGGGCAGCACCGACATGGGGGACCTCTCGCGCATCATGCCGGTCCTGCAGCCCCAGATGGCCGGCATGGTGGGCTCGAATCACGCCGAGGACTGGGCGGTGGCCGATCTGGACGGGGCCTACATCGACCCCGGAATCCTGATGTCGCACATGGTCATCGATTTGCTCTGGGATGACGCGGCGGTCGGGGCCAAAATCGTAGACGAATACCAACCCGAGTTGACGCGCGCCGGGTACCTAGCGGCCCAAGATTCCAAATTTGCGGCCGAGCGCTGGGACTATGCAGAAGCCTGAAGGCGCCGTCCGCAGCTGAGAGGGCGCACCCATGGCGGAGTGGATGCTCGAAGACGAGTTTGGCGACGTGATCGGCAAAGCGCGCCGCGGCAACGGCTTGAGCGTCGAGGAGTTGGCCGAAGCCAGCGACGTCGAGGCAGCCGTCGTCGCGGCGTTCGAGGGATACCGGCGCGACCCTTCCGAATCGGAATCCGGCGCCCTGGCCGAGGCGCTCGGCCTAAGGGCGGCCCAGCTCTGGGAACTGGCCCAGGAAGGCTGGCTGCCGCAGCGGCCGGACCCCGACCTCGGTGACGGGACGGTTGTAGAGAGCCTCTACTTTGCCCCCGACCGGGTCTGGGCCTATCTGCTGGGTGACGGCGAATCCTGCGTGGCGATCGACTGCGGCGCGCCCCTGGAGGACATGCTGACGGCGATCGGCGACCGGCAGCTCCTGGGCATCGTGTTGACCCACGCCGACGCCGATCACATCTATTCGCTCGAGGGCCTGCTAGCGCGCGGGGCTGTGCCGGTTTACGTGCACAGCTCCGAAGTGGACCGGGTTTCAGCGCCGCAGGTAATCGGGTTCGACGACGGCGACCTGATCGAGCTCGGCCGGTACCGGTTCTCGGTCCTGCACGCGCCCGGGCATACGTCCGGCTGCTGCGGACTGCACGTGCCGGGAGCCGTCTTTACCGGCGATACGATCTTTGCCGGCTCGGTCGGCGGAACCCGAATGGGGGCCTCGTACTACCGCGGCCACCTGGGCGCGGTCCGGGCCAAGATCCTCTCCCTGCCCAGGGAGACAAAGCTCTTTCACGGGCACGGCGCCCACTCAAGCGTGGCCGACGAGCTGGCCCACAACTGCTTTTTCTGAAAGCCCCCTAGCAGGCCGGCGATTCGGGCGGGATCTGGAGGACCTGCCCGATCAGGAGGCTCTGGTCCTCGCTGAGTCCGTTGATCTCGCGGAGGGACTCGATCGAAACGGAATAGTCGGTGGCGATTCCCCATAGCGTGTCGCCGGAGTCCACCCGAAAACGGCAGCCGGGCAGCTCGCCGGTGGCCAGCTCGAGCGGGACGTCCGCTTCGGGCAGACTCAGAAGCTGGCCGGTCCGGATCTGGTTGATGTCCTCAATGCCGTTGGCAATCGCGATCGCTTCCGGTGTCAGGCGGTACTGTTCGGCAATCGACGCCAGGGTCTCGCCGGCAACTACCCGGTGGGTGAGAGGGATCGCGGTGGGTTCGGGCGTGGGCGCCGCGGTCGGTGCCGGCGGCAGGGTCGGTGCGGGCACCTGGGGCTGATCGACCATCGGGCCCAGCACGGCGGCCGGCGGTTCCTGCTGGGCACCGGTACGGGTCACCACCAGCCAGATAACCAACAGGAGGATCAAAACCCCGGCTGTGCCCAGAGCGCGTTCGCGGCGGGTCGAGTCCATTCACGCCCGGGCTTCCGGGCCGCCCCTCTCGTGCAATTGGCGGTTGCGATCTCAGGATCGGGAGCGATTCTATGAGGCGCCGTGGGATCATTGATCCGGTGACGTTCTAGCTGCGAGGGGGCCGGTGCAGGCGCTGATTCTGGCCGGAGGTTACGGGACCCGGTTGGGTGAGCTGACCCGCGACTGCTCCAAGGTGCTCCTGCCGGTGGCCGGGCGCCCGATGATCGAGTGGGTACTGGAACGGGCGTTCGCTCTCACCCGGGTCGATCGGGCCGTGATCGTGACCAACGACCGCTTCTTCGCCGATTTCCGGGACTGGCGGTCGGGCTACCGCGGAGACCGCGCGGTCACGGTGTTAAACGACGGCACCACCACCAACGAGAACCGCCTCGGCGCGGTCGGCGACGTTCTTTTTGCGATCGAGCACGAAACCATCGACGACGACCTGCTGATCATGGCCGGCGACAACATCTTTGATTTCGACCTGCAGCCAATGGCCGACCTGCTGACCGCCCGCGGATCATGCGCCGCCCTGTACGACGTGGGGTCGCTCGAGACCGCCAAGCGCTACTCGAACGCGACCCTGGACGATCAGGCCCGGATCACCGCGTTCGTGGAAAAACCGCCGAACCCGTCCTCCAGCGCCGTAGTGGTGGCCCTCTACATGTACCGGGCCGCCGATCTTGCGCTTTTCAAGCGTTTCTCGGATGAGGGCCACAACCTGGACCTGATCGGCGGGTTCCTGCAGTGGGCGCACCGCCAGACGCCGGTGTACGGCTGCACCTTCGGCGGGCGCTGGTGGGATATCGGCGACCGGGCCGAATACGACGCGGTTAACGAGTACTTTGCCAGATCGGGTTAGCCCGCCCGCCTGGGCGGCGGACCTGGCCGAGAAGGCCGGCGGCGCGGAATTCTGGGTGCGCGCGCCGGGCCGGGTGAACCTCATCGGCGAACACACCGACTACACCGGAGGCTTGGTCCTGCCGGTGGCGCTTGACTTGGAGATCCGGGGCGTGGTCCGGGTGCGCGGCGACGCAATGGTCCGGGTGCGATCGCTCTCGCTAGGTTCCGCCGACGAGTTCGGCATCGGCTCCGAGGATGAGGGCCGAGGGCCCGAATTCGGCCGCTACGTGCGGGGGGTCCTGGCCGCGCTCGCGCGCCCGCCGGTGCCCGATCGGCCGTGGGCTGGGTTTGACTTGACCCTCGATTCGACCCTGCCGGTGGCGGCGGGCCTTTCCTCTTCGGCCGCCCTGGAGGGGGCGACGGCCATGGCCGCGACCGCGGTCAACGGGATCGATCCGTCCCCCGAGCAGCTGGTCGCGGCCTGTCACTGGGCCGAGAACGAATTCGTGGGCCTGGCCTGCGGGGTGATGGACCAGTCGATCTGCATTCACGGACAACCCGGCCACGCGATGCTGCTGGACTGCGGCGACGGATCCCGTCGGCACATTCCGCTGGGGGACCTGGCCATAGTGGTGGCCGACACCGGCTCCGAGCGCCGGCTTTCGGCGTCTGCCTACAACGAGCGGCGCTCGCAATGCGAGCAGGGGCTGGCCAGGCTGGCCGAAAAATCGCCGGACCTGGAAAGCCTGCGCCAAGTCGATCTGGCCATGCTGGAGCACCGCCGCGCCGAGCTATCGCCGCTCATTTACCGGCGCCTGCGCCACGTGGTCGGCGAAAACCGCCGCGTGGAGGTAATGACCGAGGCACTCGCAGGGGGCGAGCGCTCGGTAATGGGCGAGACCATGGCCGCCTCGCACCGATCGTTGCGCGACGACTTCGAGGTATCGTCCGCCGAGCTCGACGCGATGGTCGAGTCGGCCCACGATGCGCCCGGTCTGATCGGATCACGGCTTACCGGGGCCGGATTCGGCGGCTGCACGGTCTCGCTCGTTGAGCCGGACCGAACCGCCGAGTTCAGCGCCGCGCTGGCCGAAGGGTACCGGCGTCGCAGCGGCCGGGAAGCTCGGGTCTACGCCTGCCGCAGCGCCGGCGGCGCGGCGTGGGGACGATTGCGTGGGGATTGAAGACCTGAGCCTGGCCGCGGGGCTCGCCGCCGCCGCCGGCATGTCTCCGTTCATCGCCCTGGCCATCCTGGGAATGGCGCTGGGGATCGGATTCGGAACAGATGATTTCGCCGCCCGGGAAACGCTGTCCAGCCTGGCCGGGCTGCTGGCGATCCTGGCCCTGCTGGCCGTGGACCTGGTGCTGGACAAGCTGCCGGCCCTGCGGTTCTTCTGGACTCCGGTCGGCTGGGTGGCGCGGGCCCTGGTGGGTGCGGCCTGCGGCTGGGCCCTCCTGGGCGAAGGGATCCTGGCCCCCCTGGCCGGAGCGCTGTTGGCGCTGGCGATCAACTGGCTGCGCCTGGAACTGGCCGACATGGCCCAGGCGCGGGTACCGGCGCTGGGCCGATTCGGCGCCCTGGCGGGAGCCGATTTTGCGGCTGCGGTCGGCGGCGCCCTGTCGCTGGCGGCCCCGCTGCTGGGATTGGCGCTGGCGGCGATCGGGCTGGCCGGCGCCGGCCAGTTGGCGCCGCGCCGCTGGCGGAGGCGCGGGGTGGGCGATACTAGCGATTGATTGCCCACCTTGATTTCCCAATAATCCGCAGCCCGTTCGCCCCGACCATGCCCCAGCCGATCGACCTTCGATCAGACACCGTGACCCGCCCGACCGCGGCGATGCGCGCGGCGATGGCCGAAGCCGAGGTCGGCGACGACGTCTACGGCGAGGACCCGACCGTCAACGAGCTTGAGGCGACCGCTGCCGAGATCTTCGGCAAGGAGGCCGGTCTGCTGCTGGCCTCGGGGACCCAGGCCAATGCGGTTGCCACCCTGGTGCACACCAATCCCGGGCAGCTGGCCTATTGCGAAGTCGGCGCTCACGTCGGGATCCACGAGGGGGGCGGATACGCCGCGCTGGCCGGTATTGCGCTGGAGAAGATTCCCACACCCGACGGCATGCTCACCGCCGACCTAGTCGAGGAACGGATCCTGCCCGAGGATCCGCACCTGGCCGAGCCGCGCCTCATCTGGGTCGAAAACACCCACAACGGCGCCGGCGGATTGCCCACCCCGAAATCGGCGATCGACGAGCTCGGCCTGCTCGCTCGGAGCCGCGGGCTGTCGCTGCACATCGACGGGGCGCGCATATTCAATGCCGCCACCGCCCTGGACTGCCCCGTTGCCGAGCTGACCGCGGCGGCCGACTCGGTGCAGTTCTGCCTGTCCAAGGGCCTGGGGGCGCCGGTCGGGTCGATGCTGGTCGGAAACCCGCCATTCATCGCCCGCGCCCGTCGCAAGCGCAAGTTGCTTGGCGGGGCAATGCGACAGGCCGGGGTGATCGCTGCGGCCGGTTTGATCGCCCTCAAGGACATGCCGGCCAAGCTAGCCGACGACCACGCCCGCGCGCGCCGGTTGGCGCAGGCTCTCGGCGACGCACCCGGACTGGCGGTCAGGAATCCCGAACCGGCCAGCAACATGGTGTACGTGGAGATCGATGAATCGCTCATCCGTCCCGACGCGCTGGTGGAGCGGACCCGCTCGGAGGGAGTCCTTATCGGGCCGGTCGCGCGCTCCGGGAACGTCTCGCGCCTGGTCCTGCACCACCAAGTCGGGGATGCGGACGTAGAGATCGCGATTGACGTTATCGGCCGCAGCGCGCAGGCGCTGGCAGGGCGCTGACCGGCATGCCAACTCTGATCACCGGGGCCACCGGAACCATCGGGCGCCGGCTGGCGGGCCGACTGGCCGAGCGCGGCGACGAGCTGGTCGCCCTGGTGCGGCCGGGCAGCGACGAGGACGCGCTCGGCGACCTGGAATTGGACCTGGTGGAGGGCGACATTACCGATCCGGAGGACGTGCGCGAGGCATTGGCGGGATGCAGCCGCGTTTTCCACCTAGCGGGGGCGTTCAGCGAATGGCTGGCCGACGAGCGCGAGTATTTCGACGTGAACACCGGCGGCACGGTCAATGTGCTCAACGCCGCCTCGGCGGCTGGGATCGAAAAGATGGTTCACGTTTCCTCGGCTTCGGCGATCGGGCAGCCGCAATTTGAGATCGGCGACGAGGACACAGTGCACCGCGGGAGTTTTCTGACCACCTACGAGCGCTCCAAGTGGGAGGCCGAACAGTTCGTGCTGGAAGAGGCCGAGGGAGGCCTGCCGGTCACGATCGTCTGCCCGGCGATGGTTTATGGGCCGGGCGACCTGCGCCACAACGGGCGACGCTTGGTTTCGTTGCTCAGCGGGCGCCCGGTGGCGACGCTGGCGACCGATTCGGCTTACGTGTTCATCGACGATGTGGTCGAGGGAATAATCGCCGCCGACGAGCGCGGACGCCCCGGCGAGCGCTACATCCTCAGCGGTGGCAACATGACGCGCGAGGAATTCCTGATCGCCGCGCTGGACGTGGCGGGCGTGAAGGGCAACCTGCAGCGGGTCTCGGCGTGGCAGCTGCGCCTGCTCCAGCACATGGACTCGATTCGCCGCATCTTCCGGCCGCGAGAGGCCCCGGTGGTGACCAAGCAGGGCATCGACTTTGCCCTGTTCGGACACAGCTTCGACGCCACCAAGGCGCGCCAGGAGCTGGGCCTGGAATTCACCGACGTCGAAGACGGCCTCGACGAGACGATCGAATGGCTATACCAGGAAGGCTTGATCGACCTGCCCGACGATGTCCTGCCTGACGATGAAAGCGACCCGGACGACAGCCCAAACGGGGAATCGATTGTCTGATTCGGGCCCCATACGGGTCGGCATGCTCGGTCTGGGCAACGTCGGCGCGGGCGTGGCGGCGGTGCTGTTCAACAAGAGCGAGCAGCTGGCCGCCTCCGTCGGCCGCGGGCTAAAGCTGCAGCGGGCCCTGGTGCGCGACCCGAATCGGCCGCGCCCGATTGCCCCGCCGTCGGGCGTTCTGACCACCGACCCGCAGCGGATCGTGGCGGCCGACGACATCGACGTGGTGATCGAACTCCTCGGCGGGCTGGACCCGGCGCGCGAGCTCATCGAAGCCTCGATTTCCAACGGCAAGCACGTTGTAACTGCCAACAAGGAAGTCATGGCCCACCACGGCGCCGAGCTCCTCGCCCATGCCGCCGAACGCGGCGTCGACCTTTACTTCGAGGCCAGCGTCGGGGCGGGAATTCCGCTGATCGGCCCGTTTCGCCAGAACCTGACCGCCAACCAGTTTTCGGCGGTCGAGGCAATCATCAACGGCACCACCAACTACATCCTCACGCGGATGGCGGCGGAAGGGTCCGACTTCGGCGCGGTACTGGCGGACGCGCAGCGACTCGGTTACGCCGAGCCCGATCCGGCCAACGATATCGAGGGACACGACGCCGCCTACAAACTGGCGGTGCTCGCGACCCTGGCGTTCGGGATCGAAGTCCGGCCGGAGAGCATCTTTCGCGAGGGGATAGCCGGTCTGGCTGCCGCCGACTTCAGGGCCGCGGCCGATCTCGGCTACGGGATCAAGCTGCTGGCCATCGCCCGTCTCAACGACGGTGCGGTCGAGGCCCGCGTTCATCCGACGATGATCCCGCGCGAGTGCCTCCTGTGCCAGGTCGGCGGCGTTGAGAACGCGGTTCGGATCCAGGGCGACCTGATTGGCAACGCGACTTTCGTCGGCCGCGGTGCCGGGCCCGAACCGACCGCCAGCGCAATCGTGGCCGACCTGATCGACCTGGCCCACAACCTGGCCCTTGGGGCCCATGCGCGGGTGCCGCTGCGGGTGGGCGCAAGCTGCTCGTTCAGGCCGATCGAGCGGGTGCGCTCGCGCTACTATCTGCGCCTCTGGGTCAAGGACCAGCCGGGCGTACTGGCCCAGATCGGGAGCGTGTTCGGCGCCCACGAAGTATCGATCGCCGCCGTCACCCAGAAAGAGACCGACGACGACGCCTCGTTGGCCGAGCTCGTGATCGTTACCCATCAAGCGGTCGAAAAGGACATGCAGGCAGCGGTGGCTGAGGCCGGCGGACTGGAAATCACCGACCGGATCGCGACCCTGATTCGGATCGAGGACATCTCCTGAAGCCGGAGCCGCTGCGCCCCGGAGTCGTCGAGCGCTGGCAGCGCTTCTGGCCGGTCGGCGACTCCACCCCCAGGGTTTCGCTGGGCGAGGGCGATACGCCGCTGGTGCGCCTACCGGCCCTGGAACGGGACACCGGAGCCGGCCAGGTTTGGGCCAAGTACGACGGCTGCAACCCGACCGGATCGTTCAAGGACCGCGGCATGGCGCTGGCGATCAGCAAGGCCCTGGAAGGCGGCGCCCACACGGTCATCTGCGCCTCGACCGGCAACACCTCGGCAGCGGCAGCGGCCTACGCCGGCCGGGCCGGGCTGCGCTGCGTGGTGCTGGTCTCGGATGCAATCGCCCGCGGAAAACTGGCCCAGGCGCAGGTCTACGGCTCGGACGTGGTAGTAATGGACGCGAATTTCGATGTCCGCCTGGAGGTCGCCAAGGAGATCTGCGCGCGGGTGCCGGGAGTGGTGCACGTGAATTCCGTCAACCCGTACCGGCTGCAGGGCCAGCAATCGGCGGCGTTTGAAATCTGCAGCGAGCTGGGGTCGGCGCCGGACGAGCTCTACATTCCGGTCGGCAACGCCGGCAACATCCACGCCTACTGGCGCGGCTTTGCAAAGTTCGCCGATGCCGGCCTGATCGATGAGCTGCCGGTCCTGCGCGGTTTCCAGGCCGCCGGCGCCGCACCGATAGTCAGCGGGCGGCCGGTCGCCAATCCCTCCACCGTGGCCAGTGCCCTCGAAATTGGGAACCCCGAAAACTGGGAAAAGGCAATTCGGGCCCGCGACGAGGCCGGCGGATCGATCGAGGCCATTGAAGATGCCAAGATTCTCGAGGCTTACGGCCAGCTGGCCCGCTGGGGATTGTTCTGCGAACCGGCCTCGGCAGTCTCGGTGGCCGGACTCAAGGACCGCGCCGAGCGCGGGCTGCTCCAAGCCGGGTCCCGGGTGGTTTGCGTGCTGACCGGATCCGGCCTGAAGGACCCGGAGGTTGCCCTGGGACGCTCCGATCCGCCGCTCCGGATCCAGAGCGCCGACCCCGAGGAGCTGCGGCAGGCGCTCTCCCTGTAAACGCCGGCGCGGGCGGTTCGAGAGGCAAACCTACTGGTCGGCGCCGGCCAGGCGATACAGTTCGTCGGCGCAGTCCGACAACGCCTCGCGGAGCAGCGGGTAGGGTTCGCCGAATCCGTCGATGAGCCCGGAATGCTGACGGCCGCGCTTGCGGGCGATTCGATTGGGGGCGTCGACCAGGCCGCAGTAGTGCCAGCCGACGAATTCGGGCCGGGCGAACGCCGCGCGGAAGAATTCCACCGTCCAGTCGCGGCGCTGGCCCAGATCGTCGGCCACCGGACCGTACGGGCGGGGCATGTCGGCGGTGATCATCGTGTATGCCGAATCGCCGTTGACTACCGGCAGGTCTACTTTCTCAGCCCACCGTTCAAGGCCTGGTTGCTGGGCCGCGTAGCGTCCGTACATCTGGTAGAAGAGCACGTCAGTGTGACGGGCGGTCACCGGCAGCACGGTGTCGAGTGAGTCGGTGTTTGCGTTGAGCTTGTCGCCGAAGAAGAGGTGGTTGGGGTCGTGACGGGTGATCGCATCGCGCGCGGTGCGGTAGTAGCGGTCCACGACCCGCTGCAGGAAAACCGTGTTGTCGCGCGTCTCGTCCGGATTGGCCGGGTCGCTGCCCGGCCGCCAGTCGGCGGTCCGCGCAAGGGCCGCGAATGAGTCGAACCGGGTACCGTAGGTTCGATTGAAGTCCGCGATGTCGTCGCGGTACAGCCCGCGGACGGTCTCCACGTAGGCGGATTTGCCGGCCGCGCGCTGGCCCAGGTTGCGCAACCGTTGCGGCCAGCCGACCCGGGACCCGCGCGCGGCGCCGCCGATCGTGTCGGGACGCTCGCGGCAGTCTTCCTCGGTAAGCAACGGGCAATCGGTCATCGCGTAACCGAGCAGATAAGGGTCTTGGCGGGCCGGGCCGGCGATTTCGGCCGCCAGCCGGTCGCAGCGGCGCTCGAATTCCGGAGCGAACACGTCGACGAAGCTCTCATCGGGAACATCGTCCTGCCAGTGCGGGATATCGACGAACTGGATCGGCAGCATGTAGGCCATCGCCGGGCGGGGAAGGTTGGCTATCGCCAGATCCGCGTGGACTCCGACGGTATTGAACCCGTACCCGCGGCAGGTTTCGAGGAACCACCGCCTTAGTGCGACCGCAAAACCCGGCCCGTCCAGATCGTCCAACCCCAGGCGGTCCCGCCAGGCGGCGCGGTTGTAGGCCTGGTTCCAGAACTCCGGGTGCAGGTGGTTGATGCCGAAGCTGAGAAAGCCGTTGCCCTCGGGGCTGACCAGCCACCAGCGACCGTCCTTCTCGGTCCGAAAGTAACCGCTGGGTGAGAACTTCTTGCCGGTCCAGCCCCCGTACCGATCGAGCCGTGCGTTATTCACGGTCTTCCTCAGCGCTCACGCAGTGCGGCCGAAGCGAAGTGGCCGGGGCCGGTCTGGGCCAGACTCCGCAGGGCATCAGGCTTGCGCGGCCTCGATCTGCTCGCGCAGGATTGCCTCGTTCAAGACCCCGAAGCGAATGTGGCGGACTACCTGGTCGGAATCGGCAAAGACCGTCACCGGCAGGCTGGCGGTCCCCAGCAGCCGGGCGGCCACGGCGCGATCGGCCAGCGCCACCGGGATCTGCAGCGCCAATTCATCGGCGAACTGGCTGGCCACGAACGACCCCTCGGCCACGTTGATTGCCAACAGTCCGAGCTCGGGGTATTCGCCGGACCGCCAGATCCGGTCGAATTCGGGCATTTCCAGGCGGCAGGGGCCGCACCAGCTAGCCCAGAAATTGATAACGATCGGGTTTCCCGCCAGGGCGGCGAGTTCGACCGGCGTCCCGTCCAGATCTTCCAGGGCGGCGGATGGCAATAGCTTGCCGACCTCGAGTCGCTCGGCCCGCCCGACCCGGCCCGCCGGGGCCTGATCGCAGGCGGCCAAGGCCAGCGAACCGGCGAGCAGGCGCAAGGCGCCGCGCCGGGTCACCGGGTTCACGAAAACACCTCGGCAAAGCCCAGGTTGAGATTGATCAGGACCACCCCGACCCCGGCCACGACCAGGCCGGTAATCGTGGCCTTCGAGAACCGCTGTCCCCAGAAGACGTAGTCGATGACTGAAATCAGGACCAGCATGCTGGCGGTGGCGAACGGGAAAACAAACGAGGCGTCAAAGACCGTGAGGGCGGAGATCAGGGCGACCACCTGGCCCCAGTTGGCTGTCCCCAGGGCCATCCCGAACCCTATCGAGCGCGGGTTGACCTGGACCTTGAACGGCGTCGGGGCCTGGCCCGGGCGCTGGTTGCGCTCCCACTCGCGGCGGGCCATCCGGTTGGCCAGGGGCCAAGTCAATAGCGAACATACGCTGGCGGCGGCAAACAGCCAGAAGGCGTAGTCGGCCGGGTCGGACGCGCCGCGGGCCTCGACGAACCACTTGGCGCCGATCTCGGATCCCCCCAGCAGGCCGAAGGAAATGAGGATCATGGCCGGCAGGAGCCAGCCGCCCTGCTTGGTGCGGACCGCGTAGCGCTGGGCGTCGAGTCCCAGCAGCGGCGTGGCCAGGACGATGGCGGCAATTCCCAGGTAGCGCTCCGGAGTCGGCTGTTCGCCCCAGACCAGGATCGCGTAAATGGTGGGAACCAGGATCGCCATGCGGTTGATGGTGGTGCTGATGGCCAGCCCGCCGAGACCCATGAGGACGAATAGGACCAGGTACATGACCTGGTAGGTGAATCCTTGGAAGGCGCCGAAAATGACCGCCGCCGGCTCGAGCGAAATTCCGCCGCGGGTCGCCAGCGCCCAGGCGGCGGCGACCAGCATGGCGAACGAGTAGTTGGTGGCACCGGTTACGAAGAATCCGCGCGGGTCGTTGCGCGCGTAGCGGGCGATGTTGACAAAGGTCAGCACCCCGACCAGATGCAAAAGTAGGTAAAGCAAGGAGCGCCCGCCAGGCAGGGTGTTGATTGGCCGAAGCGTAGTCGGGAAGGCAATTTTCGCCGCCGCCACGGCCCGGCCGGACCCCTATCCGAACACTCCGGACAGGCCCAGGTCCAGATTGACCAGCACAACCCCGGTGGCGGCGATCGCCAGGCCCAGAACGGTCAGCGGTGCAAACCGCTGACGCCAGAACACGAAGTCGATTGCCGAGACCAGGATCACGAAACTGGCCGAAGCCAGCGGGAAAACGAAAGAGGCATCGAAAACCGTCAGGGCCGTAACCAGCGCGGTCGCCTGCCCCCAGTTGGCCGCTCCCAGGCCGAGGCCGAACCCGATGGAGCGCGGGCTCACCTGCAGCTGGAAGGGTGCCGGAGTAACGCCCGCCCGCGTGGTGCGGTCCCATTCGCGACGCGCCATCCGGTTGGCCAGCGGCCAGGTTATCAGCGAACTCGCGCCGGCGGCCAGGAAGAGCCAGAAGGTGTAGTCGGAGGGGGAGGCCGCAACGCGCGCTTCGACGAACCACTTGGCGCCGAGCTCGGCGCCGCCCAGCAGGAAGAAGGAAGCCAGCACGAGCAGCGGCATCAACCAGCTGCCCATCTTGGCCTGGACCGCCCGGCGCTGGGCCTGGAGGCCCAGCAGCGGCAGGGCCAGGAAGATGGCCGCGATGCCCAGGTAGCGCTCCGGGGTCGGCTGCTCGGCCCAGATCAGGATCGCCCCCACGGTCGGCACCAGTATCGTCATGCGATTGATCGTGGAGGTGACCGCCATGCCGCCGAGGCCGACCATGATGAAGACCACCAGGTACATGAACTGGAAGGCAAATCCCTGGAATGCCCCGAAGAGGACCGCCGGCAGCTCGAGTGAAATGCCGCCGTGGAGCGTCAACGACCAGATCGCGGCGATTACCGCGGCCGAGCAATAACCGACGGCCCCGGTTACGAAGAATCCGCGCGGATCGTTGCGCGCGTAGCGGGCGATGTTGACGAACGCGACCATGCCGGCCAGGTGCAATATGAGGTAAAGCAAGGGGTCCCAGCCGGGCTATTCGGGGCTCGCGTATTCGGATAATCGGGGGCTAAATTTTGCCCCGCCCCGGCCCGCTCCCCCGATGAACGACCTGCAGCGCATGCGTCATTCCTGTGCCCACGTGATGGCGGCGGCGGTTCAGGAGATGTTCCCCGAAGCCAAGTTCGGCTTCGGCCCTCCGATCGAAGACGGCTTCTACTACGACTTCGAATTGCCGCGCCCGCTGAGCTCCGAGGACTTTGCCGAGATCGAACAACGAATGGCCAAATTGGCCAAGGCGGCCCACCCGTTCGAATACGAGGTAATCGCCGGCGACGAGGCCGCCGAATCCTTTGCGGAGATGGGGCAGGACTACAAAGTCGAGGCGATAAGGGACCTGATCGAGGCCGGCGAGGAGATTTCGCTCTATCGCTGCGGGCCGTTCGTGGATCTTTGCCGCGGCCCCCACGTTGCCAGCACCGCCGGAGTGGGCCACTTCCGGCTGCTTTCGGTGGCCGGCGCCTACTGGAAGGGTTCGGAGAACAACCCCCAGCTGCAGCGGCTGTACGCGACCAGCTTTCCGACCCGGGGCGAGCTCAAGGCCTACCTGAAACGCCTGGAGGAGGCGGCGCGCCGCGATCACCGTCGCCTGGCGCGCGAACTGGACCTTTTTTCGATCAACCAGGAAGTCGGCGCCGGGCTGGTGCTCTGGCATCCGCGCGGCGGGATGCTGCGCGAGCTCATGGAGGACTACTGGCGCGCCGAGCACCGCGACCGCGGCTACGACATCGTCTATACGCCGCACATCGGGCGCAAGGGTCTCTGGGAAACCAGCGGCCACACCCACTGGTACAGCGACGGGCTGTTCCCGGAGATGGAGCTGGAGAACCAGTCTTTCATCAACAAGCCGATGAACTGCCCCTTCCACGTGAAGATCTACGCCTCGCGCACGCGCAGCTACCGCGATCTGCCGCTGCGGTATGCCGAACTGGGAACCGTCTATCGCTACGAGCAATCGGGGGTCCTGCACGGCGCGCTGCGGGTCCGGGGCTTCACCCAGGACGATGCCCACATCTTCTGTCGCCGCGACCAGTTCGCCGACGAGATCGAGGCGGCGCTCACGATCGCCCGCGACATGCTCGCGGTGTTCGGCTTCACCGACCTTCAGGTGGCCCTGAGCGTCCGCGACGAGGAAGGTAAGGACAAGTACGTCGGCGATGACGATCTCTGGCAGCTGGCCGAATCGGGCCTGGTCGAGGCGCTGACGCGGTCGGGTCTGGAATATGAACGGGTTCCCGGGGAAGCCGCGTTCTACGGACCCAAGATCGACGTCCACATTCGCGACGCGATCGGGCGGCTCTGGCAGCTCTCGACCGTCCAGGTCGACTTCAACCTGCCGGAGCGGTTCGGAATCGAATACGAGGCCGAGGACGGCTCGCGGCAGCGTCCGGTGATGGTGCACCGGGCGCTCTGGGGTTCCATCGAGCGCTTCGCGGCAATCCTCACCGAGCACTACGGCGGCGCCTTCCCGCTCTGGCTGGCCCCGGTGCAGGTTCAGGTCATTCCGATCGCCGACCGTCACCTGGCCTATTGCCAGCAGGTTGCCGTTCGGCTGAGCGAAGCCGGTCTGCGGGCCGAAGTCGACGCCCGCTCCGAGCGCATGAACCGCAAGATTCGCCATGCCCAGAACCAGAAGATTCCCTACATGCTCATCGCCGGCGACCGGGACGTTGCCGCCGGCAAGGTATCGTTACGGCTGCGGGCCGGCGGCCAGGTCGGCGCGATCACGGTTGATGAATTGATCAGCACCGCCAACGCCCTGGTCGCAGATCGCTCCGATGGGTACGGTTTCACGGGCGACTGATCCGGGCGGCCCGACCACGAGCGGGCTGCTGGACGTCTACGACCGCCTGGTCTCGGCCTACGGCCCGCAGCGCTGGTGGCCGGAATCCTGGCCCGGCCGGGCCGACTACATCTGCGCCGGGGCGATCCTCTGCCAGAACACCAACTGGAGCAACGCTGCACGGGCGCTGGAGCGCCTGGCCGACGCCGATCTGACCCGGATCGAGGACCTGGCGGCGGTGCCGGCGCCCGAGCTGGCCGAACTGGTCCGGCCGGCCGGCTACTTCCGCCAGAAAGCCCGCAAACTGGAGCAATTCGCCAGGCTGTGCCTGGAGCACGGGTCGCTGGCCAATCTGCTCGCCCTACCCGCCCCGCAGCTGCGGGAGGCGTTGCTTTCCTGCTGGGGAATCGGTCCGGAGACCGCCGACGCAATCATGTTGTTCGCGGCCCGGCGGCCGACCTTCGTCGTGGATACCTATGCCGTCCGCATCTGGTCCCGGCTGGGCTTGATCGGCCCCGACCCAGATCGTGGCCACCTGCGCGAAAAAGTGCTATCGGCGATCACTCCGAGCGCCGAACTGGCCGGCGAATACCATGCCCTGCTCATCCAGCACGGCAAGAACTTCTGCCGCAAGCGCCCGCTTTGCGGCGACTGCCCGCTGCGGGATGGATGCGCCTATGCGGCCGCCAACCCCGGCCGGCCGGAACTGGGCCGGCGCCGCGACGGTTGGACAGGCTAGGACGCCTACCGCACACTCCGGTACCCAAAATGGTCGCGGATCAAATTGCGGAATCGCCGCCGCGGCGTGTTCTGGCATTCGCTGCCGGGCAGTCCGCGCGGCAGCTATTGAGAGCGGGCCAGAACAATGGAATATCGCCGACTTGGCAAGACCGGCTGGGACGTTTCGCCGGTTAGCGTGGGCGCCTGGGCGCTGGGCAACCAGTGGGGCGACCTGAGCAACGATACTGCCCGCGACACCGTGCGAGCGGCGCTGGATTGCGGGATCAACCTATTCGACGTCGCCGACGGCTACGGACCGCTGCTGGCCGAGGAGCGATTGGGCAAAGCGCTCGGTTCGGAGCGGTCAAGCGTGTTCATTGCAACAAAGGTCGGCAACCTGGGCAACCGCCAGGGACATGCCCAGGCTTATACCCACCCGCTGCACATAGTCAGCGCCTGTCACGCCAGCCTGCACCGACTGGGCACCGACTACATCGACCTTTACCAGTGCCACCAGGCCGACCCGGACAACGTGGAGGTGTTTTTGGAGGGATTTGGGATCCTGCGCGAACAGGGCAAGATCCGTCACTTCGGAGTCTCCTCGGGCAATGCTGACGTGATTGCCAAATTCGACGCCGATGGCGAATGCGCGATCGCCCAGATCGACTACTCGATCGTGCGCCGCGGGGCCGAGCGGGCGGCGCTGCCCTTGTGCCTGGAGCGGGATATCGGAACCCTGATCCGGGGCTCGCTGGGCCAGGGGGTCCTGACCGGCAAATACGACGCGGAGACTCGCTTTGGCGACTCGGTCCGCTCGGGCTGGAATGACGGGGAACGGCGCGAGTTGTTTCTCAAGGAACTGGCGGTCGCCGCAGCGGTTGGCGAGCTGAGTCGGCCCGGTCGCGGCCTGGTCGAACTGGCGCTGGGGTTCGTGCTCGCGCACCCGGCCGTAACCTGCGCCATCACCGGTGCCAAGTCACCCGGGCAGATCCGCGCCAATGCCGCAGCGGGAGCCGTCAGTCTGACTTCTGAAGAACTGGAAACAATCCGCGAATGCAGCGCCGATATGACCTGACCGCTCGCCGCAGGAGCGTCCCCGCAGCGGACTTGAGGGCGCAGGCCGGGCCCACAATGGAGCCTGAATCAAAGGGCGATCGCCCGATCCGCGCATGGGGAATTTGAGTGAATTACCGCCGCCTGGGCAAGACCGGCTGGGAAGTGTCGGCAGTCAGTTTCGGCACCTGGGCGCTTGGCAACCAGTGGGGCGAGTTGTCCGACGCGACTGCAACCGGCACCGTCCGCGCGGCGCTCGACGCCGGGATCAACCTATTTGACACCGCCGACAATTACGGCCCGCTGCTGGGCGAAGAGCGGCTTGGCAAGGCCCTAGGTGCCGATCGCCAGAGGGTTTTCATTGCCTCGAAAGTGGGGCACCTGCTATACCGCCAGGGCCATCCCCAGCGCTACACCCACCCGCTGCACATCGTAAACGCCTGCCACGCCAGCCTGCACCGACTGGGCACCGACTACATTGATCTTTTCCAGTGCCACGACGAGGATCCTCCAGACCCGGCGATCTACCTCGAGGGATTTAGGATCCTGCGCGAACAGGGCAAGATCCGTCACTTCGGAGTCTCCTCGGGCAATGCTGACGTGATTGCCAAATTCGACGCCGATGGCGAATGCGCGATCGCCCAGATCGACTACTCGATCGTGCGCCGCGGGGCCGAGCGGGCGGCGCTGCCTTTGTGCCAGGAGCGGGATATCGGCACCCTGATCCGGGGCTCGTTGGGCCAGGGGGTCCTGACCGGCAAATACGACGCCCGGTCCAAGTTCGCAGATTTCGTCCGCGCTGGCTGGAATGGTGGCCAGCGGCGCGAACTGTACCTGAAAGAGCTGGCAGTCGCCGACGCGGTCGGCGATTTGGACGAATCGGGCCGTAGCATCGTCGATAAGGCGGTCGGGTTCGTGCTTGCGCATGCCGCAGTCACCTGCGCCATTACCGGCGCTAAATCGCCCGACCAGATCAGGGCCAACGCGGCGGCGGCAAGCACCCCGCTGGACGGGGATGAATTGGCAAAGATCCGCGCCGCCAGCGCGGCCATGGCCTAGATGTACGCCGCCGTCTACTTCCGACCCGCCCGGCGATCGCAATCTCGCCGAATCCGGTAACGCGGCAATGGGCGGCAACCGACCCGCC
Organism: Chloroflexota bacterium; assembly: GCA_009840625.1. NCBI lineage: Bacteria > Bacillati > Chloroflexota > Chloroflexota bacterium. The sequence goes on from VXNJ01000010.1 coordinate 183,110, forward strand.
TCGGGCCTTATTGCGACGGCGCGACCGCGCAACTGCGGTCCGGCTTTTGCTTCCCCCTAGGCCATCAGCGCGAGGGCTGATCCCGACAGTGCGGCGATGGCGGCGCCGACCAAAGCGATGCGGAGGCCGTGACGCTTCTGGGTCCGTTCGGCGAACGGCCAGAATACCGCTCGGAAGGCACGTGTCAGCCGTGCCAGGGCCAGTCCGATACCCAGCCACCAGATCCCGTTAAACAACACGGCCAGCAGGGCCGCCGCCAGCCAGCCCGGCAGGTCGATCCACTCCGAAACGACTCCGCGGATGCCGTAAAGATCGGGCGGCAGGCTGGGGTCCGCCGCCATGCCCACGGTGACCGCGAGCGGGAATATCACGGCGATGATCGCGATGACCAGATAGATGAACACCAGCGGCGGGTAGAAGAACCACTTGCGGGCGCCGGCGGGTTCGCCGCGTTCCTCGAGCAGCCGCAATCCGGCCCGGGCGACCAGGAAGCTGGCGAATATGAGCAGCGGGGCAACCGGTGCCAGTATCCAGCTTGCTACGAACAGGCCGAGCGAGAGATAGGCAAGCCGCCAGTCTTCGGGCCCGGTACTGACGCGGAGCAGCAGTTTCCGCCAGGCCGGCAGGTCGTCCTCCGGGACCCAGTCGTTGGGGCTGCCGAGCCGGTCAAGGACGCCGTGCAGGCGCTCGGCCGTGACCGGTTCGGGCTCGCCTGCCAGCTCGGCCTCGATGTGCCCCTTGATTTCGAGCTCCACCTCGTCGGCGTCGACGGATGGGTGCGGCCGCAGCGCGTGCCTGACGCGCCGCAGGTAACGTTTCAGATCGCTGCGCGCGGTTTCGGTGAACGTAGGTTGCGCCGCCATCATTCCGGACCCTCCGTGTTGAGCGCGTCCATTCCCTTTTTGAGGACTACCCAGTAACGGTTCATCTCCTGGCGCAATCGCTTGCCGCGCGGCGTCAACTCGTAATACTTGCGGGCCGGTCCTTCCGGCGATTCCCGGAGCGTGGTGCTCACCAATCCTTCGCGCCGCAGACGGCTGAGGATGGGGTAAACGGTCCCCTCACGGATCACAAGAGCCTCGACGCCGCGCAGGCGTTTGACGATCTCGTATCCGTAAACCGGTTCTTGGCCCACGATGTTGAGCATGCACAGCTCCAGGGCGCCTTTTCTTAACTGGGTCGTCCAGTTGTCCGTAAAGTCCATGATCCCACTATACGGTATTACCAAGTAGCTGTCTGAAACAAGTAGCTGACCGCGGACATACTTTCACCCAACGCCGGGATCGCGTGCCGCGTTTACCGCCGCCGCTCTTGAATCGGGCCGAGACCGGATTGGACGCCGGCCCCGAACCGCCATCCCGATGGAGACGGGAACGATCAGCGGGTGGAGGTGTTGGCCAGCAGGGTGGGCCATTTGCCGATTCCAGTCCCTCCGGGCCAGCCGCCGGCCTATTGGATTTGTCACCGGCCGGTGCGGCAACGCCCTAACCGTTCGCGCTGGCGCCCTGCTGACTGCGGGTTGCGGGGCGCGCAGGGGTCAACCCAACAGGCCCTTGTCGATCTTGCGCGCAACGATTTGCGCGATGACATCGTCCAAACGTTGATCGCTCGCCAGCAACCGGGCCAGGCCCCCGCCGGCGAACTGCACCGCCCAGCGGTAAACGCCGGCCGCAGATTCGCGCCCTCTCTCCAATACCGGTTCATCCCCGCGAACCTCGTCGAGCATCTCTATGACTGCGTTGGCGATCCGCCGGTGGTAACGGGCCGAAACCGTCGCCGCGTCGCCGCCTTCGCCAAGCGATTGCTGATACCAGCTCATCCCGTCCAAGTGCCTTACGCGAGTGCGGGGGTAAAACGAGACCATCAGGTTCCAGGGGTCCATGTCCGGCCGCTGGTCGCCGCCGTGCCGGAAATCGGTCCGCAGGATAACCGCCGGGATGTCCAGCATCTTGGCGTACATGTACTCGACTACCGCGCCCGAACCCAGCTCCGACCCGTCGAAATTAAAGAGCGCCAGGTCGCACTCCATTACCGCTTTCAGGTCCTGGTCGCGGATTCCCATCGGGCCGATGCCGCGCTGCTCAAGGTCCTGGGGCAGGATGCACTGGTAGCGGCCCGCGGACTGCTCGTCGATGTGGGATCCGAGCAGGGCGTTGCCGGCCAGGTCCTTGTGATCGAAAAGGTGGCCGGCGAAATAGATTGTGAAGGGCGTTAGCTTCATCGGATCAGTTCCAGATTCAATATTCCGAGCTGCCTGCAAGTTGGAACAAATTCGGCTGCGGGCACGAGCGTCGGGCTCCGGGTGGGCGCACTCAATGCAGCAGCCCCCGGGCGGACTTTCGCGAGACGATGCCTTGGACGGCCGCGTCGAGGGATCCGTCTCCGGAAACTGCGGCAGGCAGGCCGCCGCCGGCGAGGAGCACCGCCCAGCGGTAGGCGCATTCGGCGCCCGCAGGTCCGCCCTCCATGACCGGGGTGTCGCCGCGAACCTCGTCGAGCAGCTTGACCACCTCGCCAGCGATTCGCCGATGGTAGCGGGCCGCGACCGCCGCGGCGTCCCCGCCTTCGCCAAGCGATTGCTGGTACCAACTCATCCCGTTCAGGTGCCTGATCCGGGTGCGCGGAAAAAACGAGACCATCAGGTTCCAGGGGTCCATGTCCGGCCGCTGGTCGCCGCCATGCCGGAAATCGGTCCGCAGGATCACCGCCGGGATGTCCAGCATCTTGGCGTAAACGTATTCGACCACCGTCCCAGAATCGAGCTCCGAACCGTCGAAATTAAAGAGCGCCAGGTCGCACTCCATGACCGCCTTCAGGTCCTGGTCGCGGATTCCCATCGGGCCGATGCCGCGCTGCTCGAGGTCCTGGGGCAGGATGCACTGGTAGCGGCCGCCGGACTGCTCGTGAATTTGGGATCCGAGCAGGGCGTTGCCGGCCAGGTCCTTTTGATCGAAAAGGGGGCCGGCGAAATAGACGGTGTACGAAGGGTCGTCGCTCATTGCTTCGCGGTCGGATCCCAGCCCGGCGGGCGCCGGGTCGGGGTCAGGGGTTTCCCGGCTTCCAGTATCCCGCCGGGGTGTGGCCCTGGCCGGCGTCGATCAAACGGCGCTTTTGTTGCGAGCGGAGGACCCGGGCGCAGATCCGGTCGGGATCGTAGTCGCGCATGGCCCGGGCGCGCAGTTCGGCGAGCGCTGCGGCGAATTCGGGGTTGCGGACCTGGTCTACAAGCTCGCGGGGGTCGCTGGCCAAGTCAAACAATTCCTCGGAATCGTTGCCGTGGCCGTGATAGTAGTTGTATTTGAGCTCGCCGACGCGCACCATCCGGCAGGGGCCCTTGGCGGCGACCGCGGTGTAGTCGGCGATCACTTCGCCGGCCGTCTCCGGGGCTCCGTCGGCCAACGGCAGCAGGCTCTCGCCCGCCCAGAAGTCGGGCGAATCGGCGCCGGCCGCGTCAAGGATCGTGCGCGTCAAATCGACCAGCGAAACCGGCTGCTTTATGCGTAGCCCGGATCGAGCCCTGCCCGGCCAGCGGATATGCAGGGGAACCCGAACCGAATCCTCGAAAAACGTTTGCTTGGTCCACATGCCGTGCTCGCCGGCGCTGTCGCCGTGGTCGGACGTGTAGACGACCAGAGTCTCGTCGAGTTGTCCGGATTCCTCGAGGGCGTCAAGCACCTGCCCGAGACGGAAGTCGCAGTAATCGATCAGTCCGTAGTAGGCGGCCCGCGAGCGAGCGGTCAGATCCGGGTCGACGCCGATGTAGGAGAACCACTCGGCCATGCGCCGGTTATGGGGGTGCATGCTTTCAAAATGCGCCGGAATTTCCGGCTGGTCGGCGTGCTCGGGGTAGTACTTGTTCCAGTAGGGGCGGCGCACCACGAACGGGAAATGCGGGGTTATGAATCCGACCAGCATGGCCCAGGGGTGATCGCTGTCGGCCCGGCCCCGAATGTACCCGCTGGCCCGGGCGGCGGCGGCCTCGTCGTAGGCCGAGAAATCGTCTTCGCCGGGACCGGCCACGGTGAAGAGGTTCTTGCCGAACGCGGCGTTTTCGGGGCGCCACTCCGACCAGTTGGCGGTCAGCCGCAGATCCCAGTCGCCGTGGCAATCCGAGAGGATGCGGCGCTTGAATCCGTGCGATTGATCGGGGCCCTGAAAGTGCATCTTGCCGCACAGAACGGTCTCGTAGCCCGCGGCATTTAGCAAATGCGCCCAGGTGGCCTCATCGCTGCTCAGGGAGGCGGCGTTATCCCACACCCCGACGCTCGGCAACAGCTGGCCGGCCATGAACGAAGCCCTGGACGGTGCGCATACGGGGGAATTGCAGTAGGCATTCTCGAAGGTGACTCCCTCGTCGGCCAGGCGTTGCATGTTCGGCGTATCGATGAACGGATGGCCATAGGCGCCGCTGAAGCGCGGTGAATGCTCATCGCTCATCACGATCAGGATGTTGGGCTGCTTTGGCATGACCACCTCTTGGCCGAGGAATTGGTTGGCGGTGGGCGTTGCGACGCGCCGATTCGCATCGGCCGGCGCCCCGTTGACGGGTTACCGGTCCGGTGCACCGAAGGGCAAGGTAGCTAGACGAATGTCTGAGCCGGACCTCGCCTCCTTACTACCAGACTTCGCCCTTGGCGTAGAGTTTTTTTGCGGCGCCGATTAGTTTGGGGTCGGGCTTGGCCACGCGTTGAGCCACGTCCGGCTGGTATTCGAAGCTGCGCAGGACGTAGCGCATGCAATTGAGGCGCGCGCGCTTCTTGTCGTCGGACTTGATGACGACCCAAGGCGAGGCCTTGGTATCGGTGGCTGCAAACATTGCCTTCTTGGCCTCGGTGTACTCATCCCAGAGGGGCAGAGATCGAAGATCGACGTCGCTGACCTTCCACTGCTTTAGCCGGTCGCGGGCGCGGGACAGGACCCTCCTGAGCTGTTCTTCCCGGCTCACCGAGAACCAGAATTTGAAGAGGTGAATTCCCTCATTGATGAGCATTTCCTCGAAGACAACCGCGTGTCGGAGGAAGCGCAGAGTCTCGGCGGGAGTGCAAAACCCCATCACCGGCTCGACCACGGCCCGGTTGTACCACGAGCGGTCGAAGAAGACTATCTCCCCGCCGGCGGGCAAATGTTGCACGTAGCGCTGGAAGTACCACTGGGCCCGCTCGCGCTCGGTCGGTGCAGGCAGCGCGACCAGCGTAGCCCCGCGGGGATTGAGATGCTCCATGAATCGCTTTATCGTCCCGCCCTTGCCGGCGGCGTCCCGCCCTTCGAAGATCAAGACGATGCGCTGGCCGGTCTCCTGCACCCACCGCTGCAACTTCAGGAGCTCGGCTTGCAACTCGGCTTTTTGGGTTTCATACATTCGCCGGGACAGCTTGGTCGGATACGGATAGGTGTCGCTGATGATCTGCTGGCGGCTAGCGCCATCCACTTTTTGGAGTACGTCCAGAGGTATCCCGTCGGTCGGGATCAGGTAGCCGGCCGGTGTCTCGGAGTTGGGATTTGCCATGAAGGCAGATTACTACTTCGGCCCACGCCCGTCAAAGGAGGCCGATCCGGAGCACGGCGTCCGAGCGGGAGCGGGGTGTCGGCGAACCGTGCCAATCGGGCCGAAAAATTGCGGCGGAATCGGGTCGGGTACGGGACTTTGGCCGTCAAGCGGACGTTGCGCCGCCGAATCTCCCGGCAAATACAAACGTTCGCCGCCGGACGCCGTGATTCAGTCCTTCAAAGGTCGCGCCGGCGGGCCTTCGCCGCCCCTGTTGCACAGCAGGAAGCGCAGCCCCAGGGCAGCTGCAGAATCCGAATTCCAACTATCACCGGCGATTCCGATTGATTCCGCTTACTGGCCAGACCGCCATTGTCGGTCTGGTGGCAGGGTGGTCCTGACACCGGTCCAGAGCATCAGTCGGTCGACGGTCGCTTCGATTACCTCGTCGAGCGAGTCTGGGCGCTCATAGAAAGCCGGCATGGGCGGGGCAATGATCGCCCCGACTTCGGCCAGGCGCAATAGGTTGGCCAGGTGGATCGGCGAGAGCGGACTTTCCCGAGGAGCTAGCACCAGTCGGCGCCGCTCTTTCATGGCCACGTCACCCATGCGGTGGATCAAATTGGAGCCGACCCCGCTGGCGAGCGCGGCGACCGTGGCCATTGATGCCGGAACGATCGCGTAGGCGTCGACCGGATAGGACCCGGAGGCCAGCGGCGACGCCAGGTCGCCCGGCTTGTGCGCGCGGACCGGACCGGCGGCCGAAAGTTCTTGCAGGTCCTCCTCGAAGGGTCGACCCAGTTCGGACCGCCACATCAGGCGACCGAACCCCGAACAAACGATTTCAAGTTCCCAGCCCGCGGCCAGGACCGCCTCGGCTAGGCGGAGCGCCAGGACGGCGCCGGAGGCCCCGGATACCCCGAGCGCAATGCGGCCTGAAGGGGTGACGCTCACGGCACCAGCAGCGCGATCACGACGGCCGCCAGCAGGGCCAGAGAAACGTAGCTGTTGAGTTCAAAGAAAGCTTTCTGCAGGCGAGAAAGGTCGTCGGGCCGCACCAGCAGCGCCTCGTATACAAGGATTGCACCCACCACCGCTACTCCCGTCCAGAACGGCCAGGCCAGCCCGAGCAGCAGGCCCACACCGGTCAGCGATGCCACGGTTACGAGGTGCGAGGCGCGCGAGAGCCAGAGCGCCGTGCGTAGCGAGAACCGGGCCGGTATCGAATGCAGACCCTGGGCGCGGTCGACGCTTATGTCCTGGCAGGCGTAGATGATGTCGAACCCGGCGATCCAGAACGCCATCGCCAGGGCCAGCAGTGCCCCGGCTGGTTCAAGGCTGCCGGCGATGGCGATCCAGGCACCGGCGGCGGCGATCGAATCGGCCAGCCCCAGGAGCCAGTGCGAAAGGTAGGTGAAACGCTTGGCGTAGGGGTAGAGGGTCACCATTACGATCGCCAGCGGGCTCAACGCCAGGGCCAGCGGGTCGAGCAGGGCCGCGCAGACCACCAGGACCGTAAACCCCGCAACCAGCAGGGCGGCCATCTCCAGGCGCCGCATGCTGCCGGTAACCAGGGCCCGGTCGGCGGTGCGCGGATTGCGGGCGTCGATCTCGGCGTCGATCAATCGGTTGGCCGCCATGGCGCCGGTTCGCGCGCCGGCCATGGCCGCGGTTATCAGGAGCGCGTCTCCCCAGCCCGGCCAGCCGCCCGCGGCCAGCAGCATGCCCATGTAGGCGAACGGAAGGGCGAAGACCGTGTGTTCGAAGCGGATCGCGGCGGCATATACCGACAGGCGGCGCGGCGCGGCGCGCAGGGCGGCCATTTGCGGCCTACACCGCGTTTAGCGGGGCAACGGCGAAGATCACGTGAAATGGCGCGCAGTAGATGATCACCGATCCGATCGATTCGGTATCGACATCGGGCGGAATGTCGTAGTTCTGGTTCCCGATGTTGCCTTTCAGGCGGCCGAGTTCGGTGTAGCCGGCCTCGACCAGGGCGGCGTGATCGAAGGGGTTGGGATCGGGAGTGACCAGTACCCGCAGGTCGGGTCCGTTCGTGACCTCGAATTCCTCGAACCGGAGCACCCGGCTCCCGTCGCCCAGGTCGTAGACGGTAGCCGACCCGTCTCCCTGATGGAACGCGTCGGCGCCAAAGAACCCGCCTTCCAGCAGGGCGACCGGGTCAGCCGGCACTTCGGCGACATCCGGAGCCGCGACCGACGGGGCCGGCGTGGTGACCGGCTCCATCATCGGTTCGGCCACCGGGTTGGAGATCTTCTCCATGGTCATCATCACGACCTCGGCATCGGCCGGATTGATGTTGCCGGGTACGGTGGCGTTGACCAGGCGCGGGAACTCCTCGTTGACTCTCTGGTCGATGAATAGCGGAGAGCCCAGCCACCAGGCCAGGCCACCGGCGGGCACAAATATGATCAACGCGATCAGCAGCGCCCAAAAAGGGTGTGCGGCGATCGTCGATCTTGCAGTAGCTATCACAGTCCGTACTCCTCCCAGCGGCGATCAACGAGCTTGGTGATTGTTGGGTCCATTACGATGTCGGGCGGCCAGCGCCGGCGGAAACCTTCCGACTCCAGCTTGATGGTTGCGTCGATGCCGATTTTGCCGGCGTAATTCGGTTCGCGGGCGGCGTGGTCTAGCGTGTCGGTCGGCCCGGCGGAGAGTTCTATGTCGTAGGCCGGATCGACGTTGTTGCCGACCCGCCAGAGGACCTCGCGCAGGTTCTGAACGTCAACGTTCTCGTCGACCACGATTACGAATTTGGAAAACATCAACTGGCCCAGCCCCCAGATTGCGTGCATCACCTTGCGGGCGTGGCCGGGATAACGCTTCCGGATCGAAACGATGGCGAAATTGTGGAACACCGAGTCGTAAGGCAGGTGCATGTCCACCAGCTCGGGGATCATCAGGCGCACCAGCGGCAGGAAGAGGCGTTCGGTGGCCCCGCCCAGGAAGCGGTCCTCCTTGGGCGGCTTGCCCACGATGGTGGAAATGTAGACCGGGTCGCGACGCCGGGTTACGGCGGTCACGTGCAACACCGGGTAGGGGTCTTCGAGCGAGTAGACGCCGGTGTGGTCGCCGAACGGTCCCTCGATGCGCATTTCGGCCGGATCGACCCAGCCCTCGATGACGAATTCGGCGCTGGCCGGGACCTGGACGTCGACGCTGACCGCTTTTACCATCTCGACCGGACGTTGGCGCAGGAACCCGGCGAAGACCGTCTCGTCGATTCCGGGCGGCAGCGGAGCGGTCGCCGCGTAGATCATGGCCGGTTCGGCGCCGACCGCGACCGCGACCTCCAGGCGCTCGGTGCCTTGCGAACGGGTGAAATGTTCCTGCCCGCCCTTGTGCAGCTGCCAGTGCAGGCCCAGGGTCTGCTCGTCGAAGACCTGCAGTCGGTACATGCCGACGTTGCGCTTGCCGGTCGCGGGGTCATGGGTGAAAACCAGCGGCATGGTGATGTAGCGGCCGCCGTCTTCGGGCCAGCACTTCTGGATCGGGATCTGGGACAGCGAAGGGTTCTCGGTCTCGACCACTTCCTGGCAGGGCCCGGAAGAGACCTGGCGCGGCTGGATGCGGGCGACCTTGGAGAGATCGCCGAGGGCGGCCAGCTTGGCACGGATGCCCTGCGGCGGCCCGCCCATGACCAGGTCCAGCAGGGCGGCGATGCGGTGCTCGAGTTCGCCCCACTGCTCGGCCCCGAGCGCCCAGGCGGTGCGCTGGGCCGAGCCGAAGACGTTGATCGCCAGCGGGAAGGGCGAACCCTTGACGTTCTCGAATAGCAGCGCCGGTCCGCCGTCGGGCGCGGCCATCACCCGGTCGGCGATCTCGGTGATTTCCAGATCGGGATCGACCTGCGCCTTTATCCGGCGCAGCTCCCCGGCCTTGTCGAGGTGGTCCAGGAACTGGCCCAGGCTGTCAAAGCGCACCGCCGCGGCCCTTTCCGGGGGTTTGAAAATTCGATTCACTCATTCAATCAAAAGTACGTTCAGATCAGGTGGGGCGGTTCAGGGCCCGGCCAGCTCCTCCCACGGGAACCGTGAGAGGTCGGGAATCGCGAAGTCGGGCCGATCGGCCGCGGCGGTGCGCTCCAGATCGGCCCGGTCGGAAACTCCGGTAAAGACCAGCACCGAGCGCGCCCCCAGCGCCTTGGCGGCGCCGATGTCGGTCTCCAGGTTGTCGCCCACGAGCACCAGGTCGCGGGGCCGGGCGTTCTCGCGCTTGAGGATCTCGTCGAACATCCGGGTGGCCGGCTTGCCGACCATGATCGGGTCGACTTCGGCCGAATAGGACAGCGCCGTGGCCAAAGCGCCGCCGCCGGGCAGCGAGCCCGACGACCAGGGGAAGTTGCGGTCGTGCGATGGCACGACCAGCCGCGCTCCGGCGTGGCGCAGGGCCCAATGGGCGTGCGAGAGCACGCGGAAGCTCAGGTCCAGGTCCAGACTAGCCACGACCACGTCGACCGACCCGTCGTCGAGGTACCGCACCGTTTCGATGCCGGCCTTTTCGATCTCCTCGGCCAGGTGCTCGGTCCCCATGACCAGCGCCCGCCGGGCCGGCGGGTCCAGCTCGGCCAGGACCCAGGCGGTGGCGTCGGCGGCGCAGACAACGTTTTCGGGCCGGGCCGAAATACCCAGATCGCTGAGCCGAGCGGCAATCGCCTCGGCCCCGTAGTGGGTGTTGTTGGTCCCGAAGTAGACCGGATATCCGTGCCGGCGGGCCTGATTGACCGCGGCGGCGGCGTGCTCGATCAGGTTGCTGCCGCGGTAGATGACCCCGTCAAGATCGAACGAGAGGATCACGGCCGGGCCCAACTGCCCGGTGGTGCGCACATCAGGGCCGGCGGCACACCGCTAGTGGCTGTAGACGCCGTTCACGACGACCTCGCGCGGCCACGAACCCGACAGCACGTCGACCACGGTATGGGCCGCGTCCTCGGCCATGCGCATGGTCGACTCCGACGTGACCCCGGCCACGTGCGGGGCCATGATCAGGTTGTCAAGCCCGCGCAGCGGGGAGTCGTCCTCGAGCGGCTCGGACTCGAATACGTCCAGGCCGGCTCCGCCGATCTGCCCGGAACGCAGGGCCGCGGCCAGCGCCTTCTCGTCGATGAGCTGGCCGCGCGCGGTATTGACCAGGATGGCGGTCGGCTTCATCGTCGCCAGTCTTTCGGCATTGATCAGGTGGTAGGTCTCGGGGGTGTTCGGGGCATGCAGGGTAACGACGTCGGCGCGACTTACCAGGTCGTCGACATCGGTCAGTTCAATGCCGCGCGAAGTGACGAACTCCATGTCCGGGTAGGCCTCGTTGGCGATCACCTTCATGCCGAAGGCCTGGGCGCGTTCGGTGACCCGGCGCCCGATCCGGCCCAGTCCGACAATGCCGATGGTCTGGCCGAAGATGTCACGCCCCATGACGCGCTTGAACGATCCCGAGGCAACGCTCTTGTGGTTGCCGGGCAACTGCCGCGATAGCGCCAAGGCCAGCAGCATCGCGAACTCGGCCACCGAATCGGCGTTGGCGTACGGGGTGATGGTCACCGCCACGCCGTGCTCGGCGGCGGCCTCGTGGTCGACGGCGTCGAATCCGACCCCGGTGCGGGCGATCACCTTCAGTTCGGGAGAGCGCTCGATGACCGTGCGGTTGACCGGCTGGCCGCCGAGGATGACTCCGGCGATTTCGGGCATGATCTGAAGCAGGCTGTCGGTGACGTCTTCTTCGCTGGGAATCCCGAAGTAGGACGGACCCTGGACGTATTCGTGTCCGGCGCCGGTGACGATGTCGCGAATGCGGTCGACGAGCGGACCGGAAATGGACGAGGTGAACCCCAATACCTTGGCCATGGGTGCTCCTGGGGAAACGCGGCCCGAACGGGCCAGCGCAAAATGATCGCGGGCCCGGCCGGATCGGCAGGGCGCCGCAACTATTTTCCGCCTTACCGCCTCCAACAACGCAGATGAGCGCAATTGCGGTGGCCATAGGCCCCGCCGATACCGATGCGGCACTGGTGCGCCTAGGGGAACTCTCCGGGCGCGCCGATCTGATCGAGCTGCGGCTGGACATGATGGGCAGCTACGATCTCCCGGTCCTGGCGGCCGCCCAGGGGCCGCCGCTGCTGATCACCAATCGCGCCCGTGCCGAGGGCGGATTTGCCGACGGCGGTCCGGACGAACGCCTGCGCCCGCTCAGGCAGGCCATCGAACTGGGTTGTGCGTACGTCGACGTGGAGGCCGATCTGTATCCGCTGCTGGGAGAACGCGGTGGGACCAAGATCGTAGTTTCCGAGCACGATTTCAATTCCACCCCGCCGGATCTTGAATCGCGCTTCGAGCGCCTGGCCGCGCTCGGAGCGGATATTACAAAGATCGCGGTCCTGCCGCAGCATCCCGGGGAAGCGCTCCGACCGTTGGAGATCCTGGCGCGGGCCACCGGCCCAACCGTAGCGATAGCAATGGGCCCGCTGGGGCTTGTCTCGCGGGTTGCGGCGTTGCGCTTTGAAGAATGCGCGTTCACCTATGCGACCGCCGACGATGACGCCGGCACGGCTCCGGGCCAGATCCCGGTCTCGCGGATGCAGGGCGCCTTCCGGGCCGGCTCGATCTCGCCCGCCACCCAGCTCTTCGGCCAGTTCGGTGGCGGCTCCAGGACCCTCTGGTTGGCCGCGCGGGTCACCCGCCTGCTGGCCAACGCCGGCTGCGATGGAGTCTGCATCCCGCTGGAGCCGGAGCTTTTCGAAGGCGATTCCCTGTTGCGATTGGCCGGGCTGGGCTTTGCCGGATTCTGGGAGGTCGGCGGTTACTGCTTCGACCCGTCCGGGCACCGGACGGGTGGGCGCGCGGTCGATCCCGAGGAGGCCGCGGGGCTGCTCGGGCGCCTGGCCTGAACGCCATCGGACTTTGCCGGCGCGGCGAAAATTGTGCGTGTCGCAATTGACCCAGAACTCCCCGCGGTCGTGACCGTCGGCCGCACCGGCATCGTCCGGCGTCTGCTGCTGCTGGCATCGGGGGCGCTGGCGCTGGCCCTCCTGTCCACGCCGGCCAGCGCGCTGGTGGGGGTCGGCGGCTCGCCTGGCATCTGCGGTTTCGAGGCCAATTTGAAGGCCGCCATTGAGGACGCGCTAGACATCCACTGGTCGCAGTGCGATGAGGTCACCAACCCGCAACTAGCCTCGATCGGCGAACTGGACCTGCGCGACAAAGGCATCACCCGCTTCGCTCCCGACCCCGACCAGTTCACCGGCTTCAGTCCATTTCTGATCATTGACCTGCGCGGCAACCCCGGCCCGGACGGCACCGGCTTGACCGTCGCCGACATCGATCCCGATTCGATCCCGCTCAGCCACGACGGCGACGACGTTTCCTACACGCTGGTGCTTGACGGCGGCGGGACATTCAACGGGCTGACCCAGGATCGCTACACCACGACCGAGGGCCAGGCGGTGCTTGTGGCGGTGAGCTGGGGCGACCGACCCGACGCTCAGGCGCTGGCCGACGCGCGGCGCATCGGCGCCGCCACCGAGCTTTACTTCGGACACCGCATCTACTCCGAGCAAAACGACGAATCGCAGCGCGACGACGCCGAGTACGTGCGCTGGCTCTACGCCCGCTCTGGCGACGGCCCGGGCGCGCTTTACGCGGGCTTGATTCCGGTCCACGACGACGACGAGATCGAAGGCGTCTCGCGGCCCGACAAGATCGAAATCACGCACCTGGTGGTGGCCGACGACAGGGCCGAAATGGGTAAGCTGGCGCCGGCCCGGGCGGACCTGCTGTTCGGCGACAGCGACGCCCCCCTGCACGACTATGTCGACGGATACCTGCGGCGCGCGGGCAGCCGTGACGAAGCCGACCTCATCGTGGTCGACGACGATTCCCCAACCACCCCGGTCTGCGCGCGCACGATCCTCGACCACATCGAAGAACTGCTCGACGAATCGCGCTGCCGAGACATCTCGCGCGCCGACCTTGCCGGATTGGGCGAATTCGACCTGTCCGACGAAGAGATTCGATCGCTGGCCGCCGGCGACCTGGACGGTTTCACCGGGGTCCGCCTGCTAGACCTGTCCGGCAACGAACTCTCGACCCTGCCGCGTGGGATCTTTGCCGACATCGGCACCGACCGGATTCTTGGTTACCCCGAGGAGCTTGAGCAGGAGGTGCTGATCGATCTGCGCGGCAACCACGGTCCGCGAACCGGCGACAAATTCCTGGCCGCCGATTTGCCGGCCCATGTGCTCGGGGACCTCAAGGAACACCAGCGGATAGCGCTTGACAGCAGCCAGTTCATCCGGCCCGGCGTCGAATACGGCTTTGACCGATCCAGTTACGAGGTTGCCGAAGGCGGGACGCTCGCCTTCATCGTGAGCTTTAACAACGTGAACCGTCCGGCGATCGATTTCGAGGTCCTGGCCTCGGACACGGCCGAGGACAACCCGTTTGCCGAGGACGCCAGCGTCGACCTGCCGGGGTTGATCGAGGGCCGGGCCCGGCCGGCGACCTACCGGCTCTACGCCGAAGGCGACCGCGAGCGCAACTTCTCCGGGACCTACGCGGTGGCGGTCGACATACCGGAGGAGACGATCGACGACGGCCTCGACGACACCTTCACGATGCGGTTGTCAGGCCTGGATGGGACCGGTACGACGATCGCTATCGCCAAGGTGACGATCCGCGAGGACGGGGGCGGCACACCGCCGGTCGCCGGCCCGGCGCCGGCACCCTTCGGTAGCTGGCTGATCGAGGACTCGCATTACCAGGAAGACCCCTCCGGCGAAAACCCCAACCTGGCCCACAACATTCCACGGCTTTCTGCCACAGTAGACGGGCAGCGGCTTACGGCCGACTTTATGGACCACTACACCCGTACCGGGGGAGTGACCCGTTGGGGCCTGCCGACCTCCGAGGTGCTGGTGATTGAGGAGAACACGCTTACCCAGTACTACCAGCGCGGGGTCGTCGATTTCCACCGCCGCGGCGACCTAGGCGGGATCTGGGTAATCGAGCGCCGCCTGGCCTGGGACTACTTCGGCGGTGGCGAAGACGGATCCCCGGACCTGGGGGTCGAGCCCGGCAAGTTCAACAACTTCCCCGGGACCCTGCTGGGCCCCTGGGGGCACAAGGTTTCCGACTACGCGGTTGACGGGACGATTGTCGGATTCGCCAAATTCTTTGAAGACTTGGGCGGAGTGGAGTCATTCGGGTTCCCCAAGACTGAAGCGCGTGCCGACAACAACCTGCCCGGCACCCTGCACATTCCGACCAAAACGACCGGTTTCATCCGCCAGTACTTCCAGGCCGCGGTGATGGAATTCCATCCCGGCGTTCCCGCTGCTCCCATCCAGCTGGGCCTCCTGGGAGATGACCTGCGCAACCGCCAGTTCCCCAACGCCGCCTACGCCAACATTCCTGCCTTCCAGGCCGCCGAAGAGTTCGTGGACGGATCGTTCTACGAACCCCCGGCGGTTGGCACGTTCAAGCAGTCACGGGATTCGTCTCCGGCGACGGTCGGCTAACGCCCAACCCACTGAAGCGGCCGGTTCAGCACCGCGCCCGGATCGGCGGCGTCGCGCAAACGCTGGAACACGGCCAGGGTGTCGGAGTCGAAAGCCGCCTCCAGATGGTCGCGCTTGACCCGACCAAGCCCGTGCTCCCCGGAGAGAACCCCACCCAGTTCGATGCTGGTCTCGGCAATCCGGCCCAGCGCCGCGGCCGCCCTGTGCCGTTGGTCCTCGTCCAGCGGGTCGTAGAGAACGTTGGGGTGCAGGGTCCCATCGCCGATATGACCGAACAGCGCGATCGGCAGGTCCAGCTCGGCGGCGATCTGCTTGATCCGGTCGACCGCATCGGGCAGGCGGGTGCGCGGCAGGCAGATGTCCTCACCGATCTTGCCCGGCCGCACCCGGGCCAGCGAGGAGGTGATCGCGTGGCGGGCTTCCCAGTAGGATCGCTCGCGTTGACCGGCGACCTTTTCGGCATCGATTCCGCCGGTTCCCTGCAACGCTTTGAGCGCCGCCTCGACCTGGCGCTGGGGGCGCGATCCCCGGCCGACGAATTCGATCAACAGGTAGGCCCCGACCGACAGGTCGAGCCCGCGGTCGCGAGCCGCCTGAACGGCGCGCACCGCCACATCGTCCATGAATTCGATCCGGGCCGGCAAGAACCCCCGTTCCAGGAGGGCAATCGTGGCCCGGGCCGCGGCAGCGGCGTCGACACAGCGGGCCACCAGGCTGTGGCGGCGGGGCGGGGCCGGCAGCAGCGCCAGGTCAACCGCAGTAATCAGGCCCAATGTGCCCTCGGATCCAATCAGCAGGTCGACCATTCCCTCGTCGGCGCCGCCGCGCCGCACATGGTGGATGTGGCCGTTCACGGTTGCGTATTCGAGCCCTAGGACGTGGTGGCGGATCACGCCGTACGCTAGGCCCAGCGCGCCGCCGGCGTTGGTGGCAACGTTTCCCCCGATCACCGATATGGCGCGTGCGCCGGGGTCCGGTGCCAGAAAAAGGTCGAATTCGGCAGCGGCGGCATCGATCTGGGCGGTCTTTACGCCCGCGCCGCAACGCACGCTCAGGGCATCCGGATCGACCACCAACGGTTGATCGATCAGCTCGGTGCAGATCACGATCGACCCGTCCAGCGGGGTCGCGCCGGCGGCCAGCGAGGTGCCCCCGCCGCGCGCGGTTGCGGCCAGGCCGAGCGATCCGGCCAGGGCGAGAGCGGACGCCGCCGCCGCCGCGGTGGTTGGGAAAACCGCCAGCGCCGGATAACCGCGGTAACCGACCGTGGCATCGATGCCGTAAGCGGCCAGCGAAGACGGGTCGGAGCGCACCCGCCGGGGCCCGACGATTTCGGCGAACCGGGCCTGCAGATCGCTGCCGGATGCCTGTCGCACTACCTGGTACCCCCTAGGCGATTCGAACGCCTGCACCCGGCTCCGGAGGCCGGTGCTCTATCCACTGAGCTAAGGGGGCTGGCCCGCCAAAGAGTACGCGAAAGGGCATTCGGCGAGGGCGCCAACCGACCCGGCGAGGCAAAATATCGCCCGCCGGCACGAGCTGGCGCGCAGCAACAGGTGGAGCCAATTTGAACCGGGAATTTTCTTGGCATCGGCCTGGCTTGGATCCGGACTGTACGGCTTTGGCGATCCAGCTTGAGGGCTGTGGGATAACGCTACCCGAACTCGGCGGCGATGCCAGCGAGGCGATGCTTTTCGGAATCGGGGGCGGCATCGGGTGCGGCGTGTTTCAGTTCGTCTACGAGAAGAACGATTTCTCGTCCTTCTACCTTGCCGGACGCTGCCACTGGGATGATTCGCTGGCCTGGTACCGGGGCGTGGCCGGCCGGCTGGGCCTCGAATGCGAGGTTTTTGAATCCGGTGGAAAAAAGGCGGCCGCCAAGACCCTAGGGCAATGGCTGGAACGCGGCCGGCCGGTGGTTGCCTGGGTCGACGCCGGTTCGCTGCCGTATCGCGGCCTCGGCGGGTTTTTGGAAGGCGGCGGGTACCACACCCTGTCGGTCTACGGGGAGGCCGGCGGACAAATCTGGCTGGGCGATCTGGCGCCGGACCCGATCGGCATCGAAGCAGGGTCGCTGGCCGAAGCCCGGGCGCGGATACGCAAACACCGCAACCGCCTGCTGCAAATAGCCCCCGGACCGGTCAACGCCGGCTTACAAGACCTGGTATGGGGCGGACTGGAATACGGCTGGCGGGCGCTGCAGAACCCGCGCGTGGCCGGTTTTTCGCTGGCGGCGCTGGAGACCTGGGGCCGGCGCCTGGCCGGATCCGGCGGCAAGCACGCCTGGACCACGGCGTTTCCGATCGGCCACCGCCTGCTTGCCGGACTCGCATCGATCACGCGCTTTATCGAGAGTTATGACGGCGACGGCTGCCTGCATCGCCGCCTGATGGCCCAATTCCTGCGCGAGGCCGGCGTTCGGCTGGAGGAAAAGGAGCTGGTGAAACTGGCCGGCGATTACGACGCGCTGGCGGACTCCTGGCAGGAACTGGCCCGCGCGGCCCTGCCGGATGAAGTTCCCCCGCTGGCCGAACTGCGGCGCGGGCTGGCCGCGGCGCGCACCGGCTACCTGGATTCCGGTCCCGACGCCGGCGAGCAGAACCTGGCGGCGGCCGCGGCGATCGAGGAACTCGGTGCCGAACTCGCGGACGGGGCGTCCTTTCCGATCGCCGATTCAGAGGTCCCCGGTTTCCTGGCCTCGCTCTCCGAATCGGTCCTGGAAATCGCAGCCGCCGAAAACGCCGCCCAGGAAAAGATCGGAAGCCTGCTGTCGGACCGCGGACGCGTTTGACCAGAATCGGTGGTGCCGCGCTCCCTTTCAGCCAAACGGACGAGCCAGTTGCCTGAGAACAACCCGACGATTGCGATCACCGGCGGCGCCGGGCGCATCGGTCGCCTGGTGGCGGCCGACCTGCGCGCCTGGGGGGCACGGCTGAGGATCCTGGACCTGCCGCAGGCCAACTTCGAGGGCCTTTCCGGTGAAGCCGGCATCGACGTATTCCCCGGCGACATCACCGACCGTGAATACGTGGCCGGCGCCCTCGCGGGCTGCGATGTGGTCGTCCACCTGGCGGCGGTCCTGCCGCCGGTGGCCGACGAGAACGAGGCGCTGGCCCTGAAGGTGAACGTCGGCGGTACGGCCAGCGTGCTGGCGGCGATTGCGTCGAGCTGCCCGGATGCACGCCTGGTGTTTTCCTCGTCGGTGGTCGTCTACGGCAACACGCAGGCGGGCGCGCCTCCGGTGAGCTGCGACCGCGAGCTGGCCGGGGTGGGCAGTTACGCACGCTCCAAGGTCGAAAGCGAGGCTCTGATCGCCGAATCGCTAATCCCGGTGACGATCCTCCGGGTCTCGGGCGTAGCCGTGGCTGAGGCGCTCATGCCGCCGCAGCCCTGGCCGTTTACCGCCGATCAGCGCATGGAATTCGTGCTGTTGGAGGACGCGGCCGGCCCGCTGGCTAAGGCCGCCAAGGACCCTTCCACGGTCGGTCGGACCTACAACGTCGCCGGCGGAGAGAGCTGGCGCATGCGCGGGAGCGCTTACTCGGCCGACTATTACGGGCTGCTGATGATGGCGCCGGAGGATGCCGGATTCCTCGAAGAATCGCGGGCTTTCGACTACTACGACACGACCGATACGGTCACCGACCTGGGATTTGAACCGACACCGTACGGCCAGTATCTGGAGCGAACCGGCGCCGCGATCCGCGAGATGTTCGGGATCTGATCCGGCCCATTTGCGACGGTCGGAGCGCGCCGGCCCTAAACTTGGCCCTGTTCGAAATCTTTGGCGACCGCGCAGGTCGCACTCACCGGCGAAGGAGGGCCCGCATTGCTAGGCAGGTTAGTCGTTGCGCTGTTTACCTTGGTCGGCATGGTTGTCGTTGGCCTTCTGGCGATCGCCGTAGGCCTGTTCGTTTATGACGAATACCGCCGCAAACTGGATGCCGACGAGGAGCCGGACGAACCGCTAACCGGCCCGCCGACCGAGCCCGAACCGGAATCGGTATAGGGCCGGACCGGGTGGCTCGGATCGGCCGACCCCGGAGTTAGCCAAACGGGACGCGGTCCCGAGCGAGCGTTGCGCTGGCTGCTGCTGCCGCTCGCAGTGTGCCTGCTGCTCCTGATCCCGATCGACCGCAAGCTTCGCGGGATGGAATTGGTGGCCCTTAACGCCACCTCGGGCAATGTCGCACTGGTGACCCGGCACGCCCCGGCGCCGCAGCTCAAGATCGACACTCTGCGGGTGGCCGGGACCGATCTTCCGGTCAGCGTTTGGGGGTCGGGACGCTGGTTGGCCGGTCCGCGCCTGGTTCTGGCCAACGGGGTAGTCCGCGACGGGCGCAACTACGGCCCGCTGGTGGTGCTGGCTCGGTCGCTGGCGCGGGTCGGGTTCGAGGTCGCGGTCCCGGAACTGTTCGCCTACCGCGAATTGCGCCTGCACGCCCAAGACGTGGGGGTTATGGAAGCGGCGATCGGCGGCGCTGATCCGGCCGACGCAGTGGTGGGAATCTCGGTCGGCGGATCGCTGGGCATGATCGCCGCCAGCCGCCGCGCCGACCCGCCGCCGGTGGTGGCGATTGGCCCCTACGGCGAACTGCAGCAGCTGCTCGCGGCGGTGCTGACCGGACAATTCGAGCACCGCGGACAACCCGTTCCCTACCGGCCCGCCGGCTTCGTCGGGCAGGTCGTACGCGACACCGTGCTGGCCCAAATAAGTCCCGCCGACGCGGTTCGCCTCAAACCCGTTTTCAACGACCCGGGTTCGGCCGGCCCGGAACTGACGGGACACCTGAGTAGCAGCGGAAGGGCGGTGCTGGAGTTGTTCCGGGTAACCGACCACCGCCATGTGCCAACGGTCGTCGCCGGCCTGCCGCCGCGCCTGAGGATGCTGCTCTCGGAACTCTCGCCGACCTTCTGGGTCGGTGGCGGAACCGGCCGCGCGGTGGTGTTCCATTTCAGCGGCGACCCCTACTTTCCGCATCAGGGCTCGCAGTTGTTGGTCGAGCAGTTCGGACCGCGCGGGCAGCTATTTGATTCCGGTTTGATCGACCACGGCGAATTGGTCCTGCCGGCGATCTCGCCGCAGAGCCTGGCGGACCATTACCTGCCGGAAACGGTCCGGTTTCTCGGGTTTGTGGACGCGGCGCTGGAAGCTACCGGCTTCTGACCTTCTCCGGCTGATGTCAACCGGCGGTGATAACCGCCGAAGCCGCCGCCGCGGCCGCCCCGGGCCGGATCTGAACCCCGCGCTCGGCCAGAAGCACTTCGAAGGCGTTCAGCACGTGGTAGACGTTCTTGGGGTCGGATCCGTATCCCATGAGCCCGATCCGCCAGACCTTGCCGGCCCAATCGCCCAGCCCGCCGCCGATTTCGGTATTGAAGCGTTCGAGCAGTTCGGCCCGGAACTCGGCGTCGGCGACCCCGTCGGGAATCCCTACCGGGGTCAGCATGCCCAGTCGCCGGCCTTCCAGGCTGGCTATCTCCAGGCCCATCGCCTCGAATCCGGCGCGCAGGGCCGCGCCGTTGCGCTCGTGGCGGAGGGCGCGTTCGGCGATCCCTTCGGCCACGATCAGCTCCAGGGCTCGCTTCAGCCCGACGATCACCGGCGAAGAGGTCGTGTGGTGATAGGGGATCTCGCCGGTCCAGTAGGCGGCGATGTCCAGGGCCGATAGGTACCAGGAACCGACCGGTGTGCGCCGGGCCTTTATCGCCTCCACCGCGCGCGGCGAAAACGTGATCGGTGCGGTCCCGGGCGGGGTGCCGATGCACTTCTGGCTGCCGGCGTAGGCCACGTCCACGCCCCACTCGTCAGCCTTCACCTCGGCGCCGCCGAGAAGGGTGACCATGTCGGCGATCAGCAGCGCGCCGCGGGCGTGGCACGCCTCGGCTATGTCGGCCAACGGCTGCCGCAGCCCGGCCGAGGTCTCGGCCGCGACCACGAATACGGCCTTGGCGCCGGGATTGGCGTCCAACGCCTCAACGACGTCCTCGGTCTCCACCGGGCGGCCGAAGCCGGCCGTGGCCACCACCGTGTTTGCCCCCATCCGCTCGCAGATCTCCTGAGCTTTGACCCCGAAGAAACCGCTGATACCGACGATGACGGTATCGTCCGGTTCGATGACGTTGATCAGCGCCGTCTCCATCCCCGAAAAACCAGTTCCGGACACGGCAAATGTGACCTCGTTGGCGGTGCCGAACACCTGCCGCAGCAGATCGGCCGTTTCACGCAGGGTCCTGGCGAATACCGGGTCCACGTGCGAGATAACCGGCTCGCCCATGGCGGCGGTAATTCGCGGGTCAACCGGTGAGGGTCCGGGACCCAGCAGAAGGCGGGCGGGATTGTCGACCATGGGGCGGCTCGTGCTCTTGGAGGAAGGGTTCGGGTCGCGGCTAATATCAAGGGGCTTATATACCAAAGTTGACAAATCTCACTTCTTCGCTTTCTTCTGCTTTGGCTTCGGTCGGTAGTTGAGCAATGCAGCTCCGACTTGCTTGGGTGTAGCAGCACCGTAATTAGCTCTCCGTCCGCGCTTGCGCTTCTTCTGTTCAGACATGAATAAAACTGCTTTCTCTTTCTTGGCTCACTGCACGATACAGCGTGCCGAATTCACTTTGTTTTGAGACGGCTTTGCCCTCTTCAACGCACGTATCTAGCACGGCGACGACAAAGCCGTAGCCATCACTTCCAGCATTCATCTCGTGCGCAACTTGCGCTGCTGGGAAATACCAATCCTGTTCAGAATCAAGTTCGCACAAGTCGATAAGTGTTTGAAGCACTTTCGCTACCGTTACGCGTATCTTGTCAGGACCCGCCATCACGCACCACCTTTCACCATGTATCCACGCTGACGATTCACGCGCCGCAAACCAGAAAGCGTGTAGATATTCGACTTGACTTGATTGCACGGCCCACAGAGCAATACACGATTGGTGATGTGGTTCATTCCGCCGTCTGCTCGTGGAGTGTTGTGATCGAGTTGCAAATAGCGCGGATCGTCAAATTCGCGGTCGCAACCCTGGCACTTCGAGCCGTGTTGAGCGATCAGAAAATCAAGTATTTCAGCACGAGTCATACGCTTGCCGGGAGGCTCTGCGTAACGCTCTGTGACTTGAAATGCAGGAACTGCTGGAGCGCCATTGTCAGTGCGGAAGGGGGGGGGTATTTTGATAGTGGATTTGACCGAAATTGATCAGCCACTCGCGTTCGCCTTCGGGACCTAGTAGTCCTTCATTCTGTAAACGGTCAATTACGATTTGATGCGCGTGATTCCAAATATCGACACCAACCCATTGACGCTTTAAGCGTTCAGCAGCTATCAAAGTAGTTGCGCAACCACAGAACGGGTCAAGCACTATGTCGTTTTCGTTCGAGCTAGCGACAACTACGCGCTCAAGTAGTGCTAACGGTTTCTGAGTTGGATAGCC
The DNA here is from genome assembly GCA_009840625.1 of Chloroflexota bacterium. Taxonomy (NCBI): domain Bacteria; kingdom Bacillati; phylum Chloroflexota; species Chloroflexota bacterium. The sequence goes on from VXNJ01000010.1 coordinate 205,549, forward strand.
AGTAGATTCACTTCTTAGGGGTGTATTGGCAAGCATTGAGGGAATGTCGCCCCACAGATTGCCGATAAATCGTCCGTGATCAGCGTAGTATCGATACTTTTTGCCGCGAATCACGCGCTCTCGATAACGTCTGCCGTGTTCATCTCGCGCATTGAAATGCATTGAGAGGCTTGTTTCTGCGAAGGGGCGGCGGCACATCGGTTCATCAGGATTAAACGTGTGCTTTGACATGCGCACGCAATAGACGAGCAGCATGTCATTTTCGTTGCCCCACCGACGACGACTTTTGACTCCGTTTTGCTTGTTCCAGACGATTTCGCCAAGAAATTGCTTGATGCCAAAAATCGCGTCAAGCAGTGCTTTCAGGTAATGATTGGCAGTTGAATCGCAATGCAGATAAAGTGTTCCGTCTTTTCTAAGCACTCGATGCATTTCCAATAAGCGCACTCCCATGAAGCACAGAAATGCGCCCATATCGTCGCCCCAAGTAGCGCGAGCAGCGTCAATTACTTCCCAAACGGCGGGGCAATCGTCTCTGATTTGATCAATCCACTCGCCCTCAACATCGTTTTTCCAAGACCATCGATCTTGAAATTTCGCGCCAGCAGCAAGACTGTCTGGAGTCGCGTGAAAATCGCGCCCCTTGTTGAACGGCGGATCAGTCGCAATTAGATGAACGCTCTCTGAATTCATTCCGCGCAGAACTGCTAAGTTGTCGTGATGAAAGAGCGTTCGATTTGCCCAGTTTGGCTCAGCCATTCGAGATCAATTCCCTGTAGCGTAGTCTCTTGCCGACCATCCCGCGAGAGATGATCGCCATTTGCTCTACAGTGTCGCGATCACGAATGTTGTGGCGGCCCGCGAACTCGTTGACGTAGCGCTGAACGTGCTTGGCCGAAAAGTGGTGGAACGTTCCGTGATAACCACGCTTTAGCGTTGCCCAAAACGATTCAAGTCCGTTCGTGTGAGCTTGCCCATTGACGTATTCGCCAACCGAGTGCTTGACTGCTTGGTGATTCGGAAGTCCCTGGTAAGCTCTCGCGTCGTCTGTGTAGATAGTCGCGCCGCGCTGAGTTCGTTCGTGAATGAATCCGCGCAGTGTCGAGCCGTCCGTCCGTTCAACGACAGAAGCAACGACAGAAGCAACGACATGACCAGTGTTGCGATCTCTGATTCCGGCGACGGCGGTCTTGCCAACCGCGCCGCGCCCAGTCAGCAAATTGCGCCGACTTTTGGGCATGTTCTTGCGCTTGCCGCCGATGTAGGTTTCATCGACTTCCACAGGACCTGCGAACGGGGTTATTGGGCCCTTGGAAAACGCTTCACGAATGCGCTGCTGCATGTGCCAAGCAGCTTTCTGCGTGATTTTCAAGTCGCGGTGCAACTTCATGGAGCTAACGCCCTTGAGCGAAGTAACGTCTAAGTAGATTGCGTAAACCCACTTGCGAAGCGGGAGCGGAGAGCCTTCCATTACAGTGCCAGTCTTGACACTGAAATACTTCTTGCAATCACGGCAGCGATAAGGCATCGTTTTGTGATTGGCTTCGTGCGTATTGACTGATCCGCAGCGAGCACAGGGGCGCTCATCGTTCGGCCACAGAATGCATTCAAACCACTCACGAGCAGCGTTTTCGTCTGGAAACATGTCTGCTAATTCAAGCAGCGAGATTCCATCGCGGTAATGTCGTCCGGGAGCTTTCTGTGTCATCGTTTTACCCTTCGTCTATATACCTGAGTTTACAGTGCCAGAGATGATCTGTCAACTTTGGTATATAAGCCCCAATATCAACCATAATGCCGCAGACGCGCCGGCCGCTGCGCCGATCCTGATGGCTGCGCTTCCGATCCCCCGACCGCTCCAGGTATGGCTATGCCGATTTCACTCGTAGCCGGGGGTGCCGGTCTGATCGGGTCGCGGCTCTGCCGGCGGCTGCTCGGCGGCGGCCACCGGGTAATCTGCGCTGACAACCTGGCCACTGCCACGCAGGCCAATCTCAACGGCCTGCGCGCCGAAGCCGGGTTCGAATACGTTGCCTGCGACGTTACCGGCGAATTCGAGTTCGGGCCGGTTGACAACGTTTTCCACTTGGCATCGCCGGCCAGTCCGCGACACTTCAGCGAGATTCCGGAAGCGATCATCGCCGCCAATTCGAGCGGGACCGCCAACCTCATCGAGCTGGCCCTGGAGCGCGGCGCGCGCTTCCTCTTCGCCTCGACCTCGGAGGTGTACGGGGATCCCCTGGAGCACCCCCAGCGCGAGGACTACTTCGGGAACGTGAACCCGGTCGGGGAAAGGGCCTGCTACGACGAGAGCAAGCGCTTCGGGGAGGCGCTGACCATGACCGCGGTGCGCCGCCGCGGCCTGGACGGGCGGATCGTGCGGATCTTCAACACCTACGGGCCGGGCATGAACCCCGACGATGGCCGGGCTCTGATCGAATTCCTGCGCCGGGCGCTCGAGGGCCGTCCGTTGCCGATCCACGGCGACGGCCGCCAGACGCGCAGCTGGTGCTATGTCGAGGACCTGGCCGAGGGCATCGCGCAGGCGATGGAGGTGCCCGGGACCTGCGGCCGCGTCTACAACCTGGGCAATCCCGACGAGCGGTCGGTGCTCGATCTGGCCCGCGCGGTGCTGGCGGCCACCGGCTCGGATTCGCCGCTGGAGTTCCTGCCCATGCCGCCGGACGATCCGGTGCGGCGCTGCCCCGACATCTCGCGGGCCCGCGCCGAACTCGGCTGGGAGCCCCGGGTTGAGCTTGAGGACGGCCTGCTCAAGACCCTGGCCTGGTTCCGCCAAGAGTTCACGTGAACCTCGGCGCGACGCTGCGCAAGCAACTGCGCTGGGCCTGGGGCAGCGGCAGCGGCGGGACCGCCTTTCTGTTGATGGCCTCGGTGGCCAACGGCCTGCAGTTCATCTACCAGGTCTCGATGGCGCGCCTGCTCCAACCGGACCAGTACACCCAGCTGCTGGCGCTGGTCTCGTTCGTGACCATCCTGCTCTTTCCCGGGCACGCGTTCCAATCTGCGGTCGCGGTCGGGGCCGGGGCCCTGGCGGCGGCCCGGCAGCGCGCCGCGGTCTGGTCGTTCGCCCTGCGCGCCAACGCGGTCGGGGCCGGCACCGCCCTGGCGGTCAGCATCCTGCTGGCGCTGCTGTCGGAACAGCTGCGCGAGGTATTCGGATTCGAGAGCAACTGGGTGCTGGTCCCGCTGCTCTGCATCCTGCCGCTGTCGCTGGTGCTGGCCACCGCGCGCGGGGCGGTGCAGGGGACGGCGAGGTTCATCGCCCTGGGGATCAACCTGCTGGTGGATGCCAGCGCGCGCGTGCTGCTCGCGATCGGGCTGGTGGTCGCCGGGTTCGGCCTGACCGGCGCGCTTTCGGGTTTTTCGCTGGGAATCGTGGCCGGGATCGGGCTGGGGATCTGGGTGCTGCGGCCGCGCGGCGGCGACCGGGCGCCGGCCAGCCCCAACCTAGGGGCGCTGCTGCTAACCCAGCTGGGCACCGTCCCGGCCACGTTCGCGATCTTCGGGGCCCAGTCGGTGGACGTGATCATCGCCAACTGGCGCTTTCCCGGGGCCGGCCTGGAACCATTCGTGGCGGCGGCGTTCGCGGGCCGGATCAGCTTCTACGGGTGCTTCACCGTCGGGCAGTTGCTTTTGCCGCGGTTCCGGGACATGTTCGGCGAAGGACGGCTGGACCGAAACCTGCTGCTGCGCGGCTCGCTGGCGGCGGCGGCGATCGCCGCCGGGCCGTTGCTGGCGGCGCTGGTCGCGCCCGGATTCCTGCACCTGGCGCTGGTGGGGCCCAACTATGCCGCCGACGCCGGGTTGCTGCAGATCTATCTGGGCGGGGCGACGCTGCTGTCGATCGCCCTTTACCTGGTCTACATGCTGATCGCCGCCGGCGTACGCTGGATCGCCTGGGTGCTGGTGCCGGCGGCCGCCCTGCAGACCGCCGGCTACCTTTTAGTGGCCGAATCGGCTTACGATTTGGCAGTCATCCTGCTGGCGTCGGCCGGGCTGATGTGCATCGCCTGTGCGATCGCCACCGCCACCCTGCTGCGCGAGCGGGCCGCGCTGGCGGCGAAGATGAGATCCTGAGGAAATAAGGACCGAGATTGCCGAAAGCGCTAATTACCGGGATAAACGGCCAGGACGGCTCTTATCTGGCTGAATTCCTGCTGTCGAAGGGCTACGAGGTGATCGGGATGCTGCGCCGCGCCAGCAGCGACCGCTTGGAGCGGATCGCCCATCTCGACGATCAGATCCGGCTGGTTTATGGTGACCTGACCGACGGCGGATCGCTGGTGCGGGTGCTCGCCGACCACCGCCCCGATGAGGTCTACAACCTCGGCGCGGCCTCCTTCGTGCAGGCATCCTGGTCGCAACCCGAGCTGACCGCGCAGGTCACCGGGCTGGGACCGCTACGGATGCTGGAGGCGATCATGACGGTCGACGATTCAATCCGCTTCTATCAGGCCAGTTCCTCGGAGATGTTCGGTCAGGTGACCGAATCCCCGCAAAGTGAAACGACTCCCTTTCACCCGCGCAGCCCCTACGGGGTGGCCAAGGCCTACGGCCACTGGATTACCGTCAATTACCGCGAGAGCCATTCGCTGCACGCTTCCTGCGGAATCCTCTTCAACCACGAATCTCCCCGCCGGGGACTGGAGTTCGTCACCCGCAAGGTCACCCGGGCGGTGGCGCGGATCAAACTCGGACTGGACGAGGAGATCGGGCTCGGCGACCTTTCGCCGCGGCGCGACTGGGGCTTTGCCGGCGACTACGTCGAGGCGATGTGGCTGATGCTGCAGCAGGACGAGCCGGACGATTTCGTTATTGCGACCGGTCGCACCCACACCGTTGAGCACATGGTGGCGACGGCGTTTTCGGAAGCCGGACTCAGCTGGCGCGACCACGTCCGCGCCGATCCGGCGATGCGGCGCCCGGCCGAAGTGATGCTGCTGTGCGGGGACACGGCCAAGGCACAAGCGCAGCTGGGCTGGCGGCCGCGGGTGAGTTTTGAGGAACTGATCGCGATGATGGTGCGATCCGACCTTGAGCAGGTGGCCGAACAGACCGGCTGATCGCTCAGTTCGGCCCGGGCAGGAATTCTCCAACCGAGACCGCCCGGCGGCTGTGCCCGGTGGCCCGGGCGGCAAACATCAAGGCCACGCTCTTTAGGTTGTCGGCGAAGGTGCATTCGGGTTCTATGTCGCGCTCCAGCCAGTTAAGGAACTGCTCGAGCACCCGGGCGTGTCCCTGGCGCGGATCCTCGCCGACCGGGATCTCTTCCTCGACGGCGCCGGCGCGAGTGACGACGATGGTGTCGCCGTCAACGCTGGTGATCGCCCCGTCCTCGCATTCGGCCCGGTAGTACTCCCGGTACCAGCTGTTGGGTTCGCCAGCCGATTGCAGGTTGGCCTCGTAGGCGGCGCGGGTGTCGTTGTCGAATTCGATCACGTAGAGGCCGGCGGAATGCCCCTTGAAAGAAGACCAGGCCGGGTTGAACGCGCTGCCGTATACCTGCTGCGGGTCGCCGCCGGTCAGGTAGCGGAGCATGTCGAGGTGATGGATCGAACCGTCCAAGACCATCGGGTCGTCCATCTCGTGGCGGAACGGGTTGGGCCCGCCCCATGACCCGTAGGCGCGGTAGTCGTCGGCGAATCTCGCCTGCACGTACTGCAGGCGCCCGACCCGACCTTCGCGCAGTAGGTCGCGGAACCTGAGCATCCGTTTGGTGTAGCGGTAGTTCTGCACAACCTGGCAGCGGATTCCGGACCCGGCCACCGCCTTGGCCATAGGCGCGAGCTGGTCGAGTTCGGAGGTAATCGGCTTTTCCATCAGGACCGGCAGCCCGGCCGCGCAAGCCTCCAGCAGTGGTTCTAGGTGGTACCAGGGCTGGGTCGTTATCAGACAGAAATCTGCGTCCGCATCGGCAATCGCGGTCCTTGCGTCGGCGTAACGCCGCTGGGGCGGCAGCCCCAGGCGGTCGCCCAGGGCATCGCGGGCCGCCGGAACGATGTCGCAGACTGCCCCGATACGGGCGCGATCGGCAACGTGAGAGAAGAACCGGGCGGCATAGGCGTTGCCTATCCCGCCGGCCCCGATCAGGAGCGCCGATTTCATGGCGTTGCGGCTGCTAGGCCCCCATCCAGCCGCCGTCGACCGGGATTACGTGGCCGGTGACGTATTCGGAGGCAGGAGAGGATAGGAACACTGCCGTTCCGCCAAGATCGGCGGGCTCGCCCCAGCGCCGCATGGGCACCCTGGAAAGCACCCACGAAGAGAACTCGTCCTGGTGGTAACGGGCCTCCGTCATCGCGGTGCGGATGTAGCCGGGGGCAATCGCGTTGACGCGGATCGGGGTCTCGGCCAATTCGGTGGCGATCGCCTTGGTCATCTGGGCCACGCCGCCTTTGGACGCCCCGTACATCGAATTACCGGCCATGCCGATGAAGCTGGTCAAGGAGGCGGTATTGATGATTCGCCCGTAGCCGCCGGACAGCATCGGCCCGATCGCGTATTTCATGGCAAAGAACGCCGCCCGCAGGTTCACGTCGTGGACCGCATCCCAGTCGTCGGGAGTGGCCTCGGCGATCGGCAGGCGGCGGTTGGTGCCGGCGTTGTTGAAAAAGATGTCGAAGCGCCCCAGCTCCTCGGTCGGCAGCTGCATCAGGGACCGGACCTGGTCCAGGTCGGAGACGTCGGTGGGCGCGACCACAACCCGTCGGCCCATTGCCCGTATGTCGTCGGCGACCGATTCAAGCTGCTCCTTGGACCGGGCGGCCAGCACGACGTCGGCGCCGGCATTGGCAATCGCCCTGGCAAAACCGCTGCCGATGCCGCGGCCGCCGCCGGTGACAAGCGCCACCTTGCCGGTCAAGTCAAAGGGATTCCCAAGCTCCCAAGCCATAGCCGGAGACCCTTAGGCGAGCGGGGAGTAGTCGGTCGGCCGCATCAGGCGGTTCTCGACCCAGGACACGAATTGCCCGTCGGCTTCGGTCTCGGCCTTGACCCGCTGCCATTCGGGGTCGCTGATGAATGCCCCCCACTTGGCCTCGCGGTCGGCCATGTCATTGAAGCGGATGATGTAGGTGAGCCGCTGGTTGTTGCCGACCAGCTCTTCCCAGAACCCGACCACCTCAATGCCCAGGCGATCCCAGATCGCCAGCGTGTGGTTGCGGAAGCGGGCATGTAGCTTGTACATTAGACCCGGTTCGGTGTAGTACTCGCGAAGTTCGTAGAGCATTGGACCCTCCGCTTCAAATCCAAATAAATCGTAAGCCGAGCGGCCGGATTCAAACCGGCTGTCGGCGCCCCGGCAACCACCCTAGACCTTGAGCCAAGACGTTTTGCAACGGTCGGCACCCGACAACCCGCACAGCCGCCGCAAGATCGGCCAAGTGCGCGACTTCATCGCCGCGCGCCTGGCCGGCGAACCGAGCTTTCGGGGCGCGGTCGTAACCGATTCGGTCGCCCACGGGGACGCCCGCGCCGATTCCGACGTGGACATGTTCCTGCTCTTTCGCCCGCTGGACCTGGCAGTAGTGCCGGGCGATTTCGTCTGGTCGCCGCGGCTCGAACGCTATTTCGGGCGCTCCGAGCAGCTGCCCAAGGACCCTGACCTATTGCACATGGACGCGCAGCGGGTCGACCTGGATCGCCTGGCGGCGGGCGAAGCATCCGAACTCGAGCGCCACCTGCTGGCCGGCGGCCTGCTGGTCTGGGAACGTGACGGCTCCTGTGCCGAGATCCTGGAGCGGGTCTCCGAATATCCCGCCCGGCTGCGCCGCGAGCGTCTCATCGATCTCTACTACCAGGTCAACTACCACCTGCGGCCGGCCAAGGCGCTGGCCTGGTACGAGCGCGGCGACGGGCGTCTGGCGCACGCGCACTTCGCCGCCGGGATCGACTACTTCCTCAAATTCATGTTCGCCTGGCACGGCGCCTGGCTCACCTGGCCCAACAAGCGCGTTCAGTACCTGCGCGCCCGCCCCGATCCGGTCGGCGGATTCGAGGAATGCCTGGGGCAAATCATGCTGGTGCGGGACTTTGGCGAGGCGGAATTGAATCGACGGATCGGCGCCCTGACCCAATACATGGAAAAAATGGAATCGCTTCTGCAAAGCGCGCAGATCCTGCCGCCTGAGGCACCGCTGGACTTCGCCTACGGACAGGCCCATCCCGAAATCGGCCTGCGGCACAGCATGGAGGAATGGCGGCGCGCGAACGCGCAGCGTTTGCGCAAGAATCGGGCGGAACCAAAACCGGATAAATGAACCAGTCGGGGTGAGCCCGGATGAGCGATCGGTCGCGCCGCAAATACGTGATCGTAATTGGCTGCGGGCGCGTCGGCGCGCAGCTCGCGAACCTGCTGGACGCGGCCGGCGACGCGGTCGTGATAGTGGACCGCTCGGCGGATTCGTTCAAGCGTCTGTCGCCCGATTTCGGAGGGTCGACGATGGTCGGCGACGCCAAGAACAGCAAGCTCCTTGAGCGCGCCGGCATCCGGAGCGCCGACGCGCTGGTGACCGCCACCCAGGGCGACAACACCAACATCATGATCGCCCAGATCGCCCAGCGCGTGTATGACGTCCAACAGGTGGTTGCGCGCTGCTACGATCCGGTGCGCTCAGACGCTTACGCCGCGCTCGGGCTGCGCACCGTTTGCCCGACGCGGATCGGCGCGCAGATGCTGCGCGACGCGCTGCAGGATTCCGGCTAGCGCGGTGTTCATCATCGTCTGCGGCGGAGGGACGGTCGGCTACCACTTGGCCCAGGAGTTGCTGGATCGCGGCAACGAGGTGGTGGTGTTGGAGAAAAACCCCGCCCGGGCGCGCGAACTGCACGCCGAACTCGGCGGCATGGTCCTCTCGCACGATGCCTGCGAGGGGCGCTGGCTGCAGGAGGCCGGGGTCAATCGCGCCCAGCTGGTTTGCGCGATGACCGGCCACGACGAGGACAACCTGATCATCGCCCAGCTGGCGATGATGCTGGCCGGCGAGAACTGCCGCATCATCGCCCGGGTCAATGACCCTGAAAACGCGGCGGTTTTCCGGACCCTGGGCATCACCGAAATGGTCAGCGCGACCGATTTGGTGCTCTCGATGATCGAACGCGACGTGAGCACCGGCGGCGGGGTAGTCCACCTGATGCGCCTGCAGGAATGCGGACACGAACTGGTCGAGTTCCGCTTCGCCCCCGAGTCGCGCGCGCTGAGTCGCCCGCTGCGCGAACTAAAGCTTGCCGATCACGGCTGCAGTGTCTGCGCGGTCATCCGCGGCGGCAAGATCATTCCGCTGGAACCGAACCTGGAACTCGAAGTCGGCGACGAAATGGTCGCCCTGGTCGAGATCGACCGGTTCGACGAGGTTCGCCAGTACCTGATCGACCCGGAATTTAAGGTGGAGGTCTCCTAGCCGCGGACCCCGCTGGCGGACTGCCGCCGCGCCCAGGCGATAGTGCGGTCCAATCCTTCGCCGAGAGGAATCCGGGGGGCCCAGCCGAGATCCCGCGCCGCGGCGCTGCAATCCAGCGCCATGTGGCCGACCTCGCCGGGGGAGAGCTCGGCCAATTCCGGTTCGACATCCAACCCCAGCCGGTTGCTGATTTCGTCGAATATTTGCCGGACCGAGGTCTGCCGGCCGGACCCGATGTTGTACGGCCGCGGCGCACCGCGCTCGGCCGCCAGCAGGATCGCTGCAACCACGTCGTCGACGTAGACGTAATCGCGCGTCGGCAGCCCGCGGCCGCGCAGCTGCGGAATCTTGCCGGTAAGCATCCGGTCAAGGAAGATCGTGACTACCCCGACCTCGGAGCTGGCGTCCTGGCCGGGACCGTAGATGTTGCCCGGGCGGACGATCGAATACGATAGCCCCCGCGTGCGCCCCAGAAGATCCAGGTACAGCTCGGCGCAGTATTTGGACAGTCCGTACGGGGAGACCGGCGCTGGCGGATAGTCCTCGCCGACCGGCAATTGGGCTGCCGCCGGATCGCCGTACATGGCGCCGCCGGTTGAGACGAACACGAACCGTTCCGCCCCGGCCGAGAGTGCCGCCAGCGCGGTAGTCAGGGTTCCGGCGGCGTTGACGTCCAAGTCGAACGCCGGATCCGCGTGGGCCCGACGCGGGTCGGCCTGGGCGGCCAGGTGATACACGATCTGCGGCCGGAAATCCCCCGCGATTTCAAACATCGCGGCCCTATCGCGCACGTCGGCGCGGACGTGGTCGACCGCTCCATCCACCGGGCCGGGGGCGGTGTCGACCACCAGGACGCGGTCGCCGAGCGCCGCCAGGCCGGAAACCAGGTGGCGGCCCAGGAAGCCGGCCCCGCCGGTCACCAGACTGCGTTTCAAAACGTTGTCCGCCCCGCCCGAGCGGACCCGATGGCGGCCCCGTCCATCAGCGCGCGATTGACCCGGTCACGAAATCGTGGCGGTGTACTCGCGCCGCACCAAGTCCATATCGATCTCGTAGCCCAGGCCGGGGCCGGTGGGAGCGTGCACGACCCCGCCGGTCATGTCGATGTCCTCCACCAGCCCGTACATGTTGGCCCCGGTGCAGGGGAAGAACTCGAAGAATTCGCAGTTCTGGACGGCCATCGTCACGTGCAGGTTGGCCACGTTGTTGAGCGAATTGCCACCGTGGTGGATCTCGCACTTCATGTTGAATCCCTCGGCCAGGTTGCACTGCCGCAGGAGCGGCGTGATTCCGGCGGTCACCGCCACGTCGCCGCGCAGGTAGTCGGTGGCGTACTGGGTAATCCAGGTGGCCATCCCGTAGAACCGGCCCGGCGCCGACTCGGTGCTCATGATCGGGATGTCGAGTTTCTGGTGCAGCTTCACGTAGCTGTAGATGTCCTCCTCGACCAGCGGGTCTTCGTACCAGTAGAAGTCCAGCTCTTCGATCGCCCGGCCCACCCGCAGGGCGTCTTCGTACTGGTAGGCCCACATCGAATCGAGCATGAGTTTCATATCGTCGCCGACCGCGTCGCGCACCACCTCGCAGAGCCGGATGTCGGCGGCCGGCTGGCCATGCGGATGAATCTTGTGGGCGGGCCAGCCCTGCTCCTTGAACCGGAGCGCCTCCTCGACGTACTCGGCGTCGGAATCCCAGTGCGCGGTCGAGGAATAAACCGGCACCGAATGGCGGCAGGTGCCCAGCAGGCGGTGGATCGGCTGGTTGGCGATCTTGCCGTTGATGTCCCAGAGGCAGATGTCGACCGCCCCGATCGCCTGGACCGAAGCTTTCCGGTTCTGCTTCCACATCTCCCACCAGATCGCGCCGATGTCCTGCGGGTCGCGGCCCAGCAGCAGCGGCTTGAGGAACTTGACGAGCCCCTTGGCGTAGTGATCGGCACCCACATGCAGGCTGCCGAGGAAAGCGTTGCCGGTCACGCCGGCATCGGTCTCCACGCTGACCAGGCCGAGCTGGCTCTCGCTGAACTGGGTTCCGACGCCGGTTTGCCACGGCTCGGAATGCCAAGTGAAGAGATCCACCTTAACGTCGGTGATTTTCAATTTGTTGCTCCTTTAGGCCCATCGCGGTCGGGAGGAATCGCGAGTCCGGGGAATCGTTACCGCCCGCCACCGATCGCCGGAATCATTTTGCTACGCCTCGGCCGGCGGAGCGCCATTCCCCGGGCTGGCGCCCGGCAGGCGTCGGGCACGTGCCGTCGGCGCTGGTGGCTGCATCTCCGCGGGCTAGGAGTCGGCGATTCGCCCTCCCTGGGCAAATATGAAGAACCGGGCCGTGCGCTGCACCTGAATGTCCCAGCCGATTCCGGCCAGCCGCTGCCGCAGCCATCCGGGTTCGAAGTAGCGCTTGACGACATCAAAGCGCCGACCGTCGTTGAGTTCTCGCCGCTCGGTCTCCGGAGTCCCCGCCAGGTCCCCGATTCGACTGGAACCGGTCGATTCGGCCGAATCGACGAAGAAGACGCGCCCACCGGGCAGCAGGGCGCCGTCAACCAGTTCCCAGAAGCTGTCGAAGCGAACCTCGGGAACGTGCGAGAGCCAGAATCCGAAAAACACCGCCTCAAACCGGCGTTCGGGAAGCCATTCCCATATGTCGGACTGCAGGTACTCCAGCTTCGCCGCATCGCTCCCGGCGGCCGCCATGCGGGCCCGGCAGCGCGCGAGCATCTCGCTGGAGGCGTCGATCACCGTAACCTGCTCGGCGCCGGCGGCCAGCTGCGGGGTCCACCAGCCGGTGCCGCAGGCGATTTCGAGGATCCGGCCGCGTAGGCCGAATTCATCGAGCGCCGCGCGAACCTGGTCGGTCTCCTCGTCCCAACTCCGCAGAAAGCGGGGACCGCGGTCGTATTTGCCGGCGCGCAGCCACCACTGGTCGTATTCCGGCGAGCGTGCCCGGTAGTAGGCCATCTGCTCGTCAAGCAGCGCGGCCGTATCTCGGCCCGCCGGTCCCGGCCGGCCGCTCTTTTGCATCGATCCCGAATCGCGGCCGGAGCGGTTATCCGGATCGCGGCTGCCACCGCTGCTCACCGGGTCCGGACCGCCGGAATTGGCCCGGCCGACGTTCGACCGGTTACGGACATGAACCGCCGCCCGATATCCGCAGAATTGGAAAAGCTCCCATGGATATTGACTTTGCATTCCTTTGCGACCATGCCGAAAAAGCCGGCAAGGTCTCGGCCCTCGGCATCGGATTCGACACAATCTACGCGGCCGAGCTTCCCCAGCGCCACCATCGACTGTGCGTGGTCGCGCGATTCAGGGCCCACAAGACCGAGGCCGGGCGCAAGCGGGTTCAGTTTGACATCATCGACGCCGACGGGGGCGAACTGGTGAGCATCAAGGGGGCGATCGAGATCCCCGAGCCGACCACCAAGCTGGAAACCGCGCAGACCCTGATATTGAATTTCGACGATCTGGAGATCCAGCGCTACGGCCCCCATTCGGTCCACATCCTGGTCGAGGGAATCGAAATGAAGCGGATCGGCTTCAGCGTGCTGGTACCGCCCGCGGAGGGTTGAGCACGATGAACGGCCCGAACGTTTTGCTGATCCTCGCCGACGACATGGGCTACGGCGATTTCGGGGCGTTCGGCAACGACCTCATCCGGACACCCCACCTCGACCGGTTGGCCCGGGAGGGGTTGTGCCTTACCCAGCAATACGCCGGCTCGCCGGTGTGTTCGCCATCGCGCGCGGCGCTGCTGACCGGCCGCTATCCGCACCGCACGGGCGCGATCACCCCGCAGGAAACGCGCGGCCTTGACCGGATCTCGCCCCGCGAGGTGACTCTGGGCGATGCGTTCAAATCCGCCGGTTACGCCACCGGGCTCGTCGGCAAGTGGCACAACGGGGCGCTCGATCCGCTGCACCACCCCAACGCCCGCGGATTCGATGAATTCGTCGGGTTTCGCGGCGGCTGGGCCGATTACTACCGCTGGCGGCTTGACGTTAACGGCACCTTCCGACCGACCGACGGACGCTATCTGACCGACGTCCTGACCGAGGAAGCGCTGTCGTTCATCGCCCGGCACGAGGCCGACCCTTTTTTGCTGGCCGTGATGTACAACGCGCCGCATTCACCGCTCCAGGCGCCCGAGCCCGAAGTTGCACGTTACGAGGCCATGGGGCTCTCGCGGGGAGTGGCGCTCACCTACGCCATGATCGAGGTCATGGATCGCGGGATCGGACGGATCCTGGAGGAAATCGACCGCCGCGGCCTGACCGAGAACACGCTGGTGATGTTCAGCTCGGACAACGGTCCCGCGTTCCGATTGCGCGACGACCAGGTACCCGCAGGCGTCAGCGTCGACACTACGCGGTTCAACTGCGGGTTCAGCGGTTGCAAGGCGCTGGTCCTGGAGGGCGGCATCAGGGTGCCGATGTTGCTGCGCTGGCCCGACGGCCTGCCCGGGGACGGCCTGCGCGTCGGGGAAATGGTTCACTTCTGCGACTGGCTGCCGACGCTGCTTGACGCCGCCGGGATCGAGCGGCCCGGAGGCCTGCCGCTGGACGGTGCGAGCGTGCTCGGGCAGCTGCGCGGAGAGGGCTCGCGGCCGGCGCCGGCCCGCTTCTGGCAGTGGAACATGTATCAGCCGATCGCCGAAACAAATGCCGCCATGCGCGACGGCGACTGGAAGCTGGTGCGCCCGGTTCTTGACATCGGCTACCGGACGGCGGCCGACGAGGCGGCCTTCCGGCGTTATGTGGAGACCGACATCGAATACAAGTACCACCCCGAGAACGTCACCGGATTGATGGATGATCCCGATCCGCGGTTGGTGATCCCCGACCCGCCGCCGCCGCGGCTCTACAACATCGCCGAAGACCCGTTCGAGGGTACCGATCTGGCCGCCGAACACCCGGACCGGGTCGCGATGATGGGCGCCCGCCTGCAGGACTGGTTCGAGGCGGTTGACGAAGAAAGAACCCGTGCCCACGAACTCACGCTCGCCGAACGCTCCGGATAACGAACTCCCCGGTACCAGTACCGGCAGGTCCTCCGAAACCGACCGGGCCCCGCGGTCGCCATGATGCTGTATCTGAAGTCCGCCATCTTTGCGGTCATTTCGCAGGGCGTTTTCGCGGTTCTTGTGCCGCTGCTGCTTGCCGGCGATAGGTCCGTGTCGGCCGGCCCGGCGGCCGCGGCCGCCGGGCTTTTGTTCGCCCTGGGCGTTGCCGTGTATGCGCGCTGCGCGTGGGACTTTGTCCGGTTCGGCCGGGGAACGCCGGCGCCCATGGACGCTCCCCGGCAATTGGTCACGCGTGGTCTTTACCGGTACGTTCGCAATCCCATGTACTTGGCGGTGCTGGCCATCATTGCCGGCTGGGCGGTGCTTTTTGGGTCGGTCGCGGTGGCGATTTACGGGGTTGCGATATTTGCCTTTTTGTCTCTATCTCTTCGCATATACGAGGAACCGCGCCTGGCCAGGCAGTTCGGCGACGAATACGCGGGATACTGCGAACGGGTCGGACGCTGGCTGCCGCGCAGGCGGAATCCATAAACAGCGGCAAAATCAAACGTCGCTGGCCCTGCGGCATGGTTTGCAGCCCGAGATTGGAATCCGCCCTCACCCGCTACCGGCAAACGAGCCAGCTGGTTTCGATCAGCTTCCTCGCCCGGAAAGCGGCGCCTGCTCAGCCAAAGGGTTCCGGCCACGCCGTGAACTGGTCCATGATCTCAAGCTGGGCGCGGACAATGCCGGATTCCACGACGATTAGATCCATATCCTCGAGCTCACGCAGGTCGCGGCGCAGCGTCCGGGAACCGACGTGCCGGTGGATTAACGCAAGCGGATGGTGTCCGCCCAACAGGTCGGCGAAGGCAACCGTTCCAGAACCGAGTTCGAGCAGGAATGACAATTGACGTTCGCCGGGAGACGTCCCGAGCCTTCCCGCGATCCGCAACCGGTCGATCGCGTAGTCGCGGAATGCGCTGATTCGTACCTTGTCGATCAGCGTTCTGCGCACTTCCTCAAGCTCGGCAATCAACCCCTCGAGTGCGAAGTCGATGAACGGGCCGATGTCGGGGTCCGATTCGAATCGGACTTGATTCAACCGGTTGAC
Source organism: Chloroflexota bacterium (assembly GCA_009840625.1). Taxonomy (NCBI): domain Bacteria; kingdom Bacillati; phylum Chloroflexota; species Chloroflexota bacterium. The sequence goes on from VXNJ01000010.1 coordinate 221,086, forward strand.
GTATTCGTTTCGATTCTGGTAGTAGAAGTTGGCCAGCGAGTAGAACCCGGTCACGTTGATGCGTGCCTGAAAAAGCAGGTAACACTCGACGGCCCGTGCGGTGCGTCCGTTGCCGTCTCCAAACGGGTGGATGCTCACCAACAGGAAATGGGCCGCGACCGCCCGCACGATCGGGTCCAGGGACCGGCCCCTGCCGCGATTCAGCCAGTCCATGAATCCAGTCATCAGACCCGGGATCTCACCCGGCGCCGGGTAGCGAAAAGAACCCCCGCTCTCGACGGCCGAGTGGCGGCGGTACCTGCCTGGATCGTTGTCGGGGTAGCTGATGTATTGGCTAAGGACCTGATGGAATTCGCGGATCAGCTCCTCGGTCAGCGGCCGGTCGGGCTCGGCCGTCAATAGTCCCTGGATGCGTTGTATCAGCGCGTAAGCATTCCGCACCTCAGTCTGTTCGCGCTCACGGCCGACCGGCAGCACAGGGGCGCTAGGTTCGGAATTGACTACATCTGCCACTTCCTCTTCGGTGAGTTCGACCCCTTCAATTCCGGTCGTGCCGCGGACTGCCCTAATGATGTTCAAGTTGTTCAGGCGCTCGCGCACATGCGGAGGGATGGGAATGGCAGTCAATACCTGAGTGACTGCGCAGATCGCGGCGATTTTTTCGCGCCGCCCTTGGCGGGAGAGGTCCGCAACTAAGTCGAAATGGACCTTCCAACCCGGCATCCTGATCCTCCAAGTACGTTGACAATGTCAGTGACACTGTCACGAATCGTAATGACCGTCAATTGGACAACGATAAGTGGACATTGGGCTGATGATCACGAAAACAGCGGTGACAACGACGGTGACGATGTCACGCTTGACGTCAATAGTCGTTGGACCTCCGGAAACCGAAATTCGGGACACTGCGGATCGAAGAAACCGGATCCCATATCGCCGGCTCACGGCAATTGGTTCCGGCGGATTGACCCTGTCGTGTTTACAGCCCCTGGGCCAAAAATCAGCGCAGGATCCAGGCCGAATGCGCCCGGAGGCTCATTGGCTAGGGCCGATCGAGATGGGCTTTGATGATTTCAATGATCAGATCGATGTCATGGCCGGTTTCACTGATCGGCGAACGGGGCCGCTCGCCGCGCGTGATGCACGCGTGGAAATGGCGTAGCTCGCGGCGGAAGGGGCTTTCCCAGTCCAGGGCCGGCTCGGTTGAATACGTCGAACCTGATTTGTCGATGCCGTGGATGCGGATCCGGGAGTGCGCGCGGGAGAACCCGGTTTCGTAGGAGATCAACACGCGTTTGCGGGGGCTGTAGACCTCCAGCGTTTCGTGAAAGTTCCACAGGTCGGGGAGATCTACCCAGGTGGCCACGCAGCGAAACCCCGGAGCGTACTGGAGGGTGGTTGATACGGCCAGCCCGTCCTGCCAGATCTCGGTGCTGGCTACCGTTGCCGGCCGCCCGAACAGGGCGCGCAGCCCGTATAGATCGTGGATCAGGCTTCCCGAAAGGAGCCCGAAGGCCCGAATGATCGCCGGCTCGACTTCACCAATCGCTTCGTGAATCGCCGCCGCGCGGGCGGCGCTGTTTTGCTCGACCACCGCCGGCGGGACATCGTCGAAGCTCCGAGTGCGGAACTGTGCCACGTGCAGGTCATTTCTCGGGTGCAGGTGGTTGACCTGCACGAAGCGCACATCCTTCATCGACGAAACTTCGCCCCGGGCACGCTCAAAAGCCGGTTCGTAGAGCTTGGTGTAACCGGCCAGGGCGACTTTGCCCGCGCTCGCGACCGCCTCGTTGATGGCGCTGGATTCGGCCCGCGAAAAGCAGATCGGTTTTTCGACCAAGACGTGCTTGCCGGCCTCCAGGCAGTCGATGATCGCCGCAGTCTTCGGATCCGACTGGCACAGCAGGACCGCGTCGATGTCGGCGGCCAGCATCTCGCGGTGATCGGTGAACTTCAAGGGCACGTGGAACAGCCGGGCGGCGTGGTCGACCGCGCCAGGGGAAACGTCGCAGACCGCTCTCAGTTCAAACTCCTCGGCCAATTCGGACAGGAACGGGAGGTGCTGGACCTGGGCGATGGCGCCGCAGCCGATGACTCCGATCCGGACCCTGGGCTCGGCCGCAGTCATGTTCGGCCCGCCCGCGGGGCGACGTGGTTCCAGATGTCCGCCAGTTCGGCCGACCGTCGGTGGACCTCTGACAGCGCGTCCCAGATCAGGTCGCGCCGTTCGTCGGCGCCTTCCAGGTCGCCGGCCTCGATCGCCCGCGTCAATTCCCCGGAATTGGCGGACTGGACCGAACCGGCGTGCTGGGCCGAGTCCCGCAGTGCCCTGGTCGCCGACTGCAGGCGGTTCAGGAGTTCTTGCAGCGGTGTGGCGCTGTCGGTCCGGTGACCGTACGCTGCCGACGGCGCGAAGCGGTGCGGAAGCCGTTGCCCGTCCGATCGCCAGAAGGTGTGCGTCGGCTGGATATGCGGGGTGACCGAAAGGTACATGGTCATTGGCTCCTCGCCCAGCGCGCGGACCGAGTGGAGCTGGTCGACCAGGGCGACGCAAAGCTGGCCCGGACCAACCTCGGCCACCTCGCCGGCGATTGTGAATTCGGCCCGGCCGGAGAGCACCAGGAAAACCTCCTGACCCAGGTCGTGCGAGTGGGTTGCAGCGATCTCGCCGGGTTCGAGGCGCATGAAGCGGGCGCGGATCTGCGGCGTTACCAGCAGGTTGGCAATGTCGGTCCGGCAATCGTAGACCGCCAGGGGCATCGGGGGCTCACTCTCGGAAACCGGTCGGCACGATATTCTGGGCGGCGCGCGGGGCGCCGGACTCCGGAACGGGCTCGCCGGTTTGGGGCCCGACCGAACCGGCGATTGCCGGGAACCGCATCGCGACCGAGAATCGATCCGATCGCAACTCCGGAACCGTAAGGGGTTTGAGGAGACAAGGGAGGCGGCGGTGGACGGGTTTAAGGAAAGGCGAGGAACCCTGCTGGCGGCGGGCGGGGTGCTGCTGCTCGGGCTGCTGATGCTGGCCGCTGCAATCGCCGCCATTGTCGAGCGCGAAGCCGAATTCCCGAGAGGGTCGGCGGAGGCCTTGGTGCAGGAATATGAACTTGCGGTCGCCGCCGGCGATTGGGACGCCGCCTACGCGCTGCTGTCCGACGAGCTCCAGCAGGCATGCCCGCTGGAGGACAATTTGCCCTTCCGCGATCGAAGCTCCGCCGACGCGCGGGTCACGCTGCAGGGAACCGAAATGGTCGGCGACACCTTGATCGTGACGGTCCGGGTGACCGAATCAGAGTTTGAGGGGCCGTTTGCCGCCAATCAGTGGACCCACGAGCGCCGGTATCGGCTGGTCGGTGGTGACGGGGCATGGCGGTTCAGCGAGTATCCGCGGCCGTTTTACGGCTGCCCGGATCCGCCCGCGCCTCCCGAAGCGCCGGTTCCGCCGCAGCCGTGACCGGGCCGGGCGCAGATTGAGAGCGAACCGATGGACCTAGACGTGGCGCTGGCGTTTCTCGTGCTGCTCTCGCCGCTGGTGATAGCGGTGGCGATCGCGTTTGCGATCTCCCGCCGGAGGGCTGCGGGCGCGGCCAACGGGGGCGAGCCGATCGCCGTGTCGGTGCGCCGCTGCTATTTCTACCTGGCCGCCCTGATCGGGCTCCTGGTCGGCGCCGGCGGGGTCTACTACATAGTTCGGTTCGCGCTCGAGGGCCTATTCGGCGAACTGGTGATCGCGGCCTCGCGCGAGCCGCTGGCGATTGGAATCTCGCTGACGGTCGTCGGACTGGCGGTGTGGGGGATCCACTGGCGCCATATCCAGCGCTCGCTGGACCGCCCGGCCGAGGCCCAGGCGCTGCTGCGCAGCCTGTACGTCTATCTGGTGCTGGCCATAGCCGGCGTATTCCTGCTGGTCGTCGCCTACGAGATCGTGCGTTGGTTGCTGGAGATCGGGCGCGGCGGGGAATTCGATCCCTCGGCCTGGTCGTTCGCCATAGTCTGGGGCGCGGTGTGGGTATACCACTGGCACGTCGGCTCGGCCCCGGTGTCGGCCGGCCCCGGCGTGGCGGCGCGGCGCTTTTACGTCTACGGCTCCGCTGCAATCACCCTAATCATCGGCGCCACCGGGGTCGGAATGGCGGTATTCGCAGTCGTTGATGCCGGCTACCAGGCGGCATTCGGACCCGGCGATCTGCTTTCGACCGACGCCCGGCTTTGGGGAGACACCATGGTCTCGGGATTGGCATTGGCGCTGACCGGCGGTGCAGCCTGGAGCACCCATTTCCTGTACTTCGGCGCCGGTTCGGGGGATTCGGCGCTGCGGCAGGCGTATGTTTACGCGGCCGCACTGCTTGGCGGTTACCTCTTGTCGATGATCGCGGTTACCGCCGTCGGCGTGATGCTGCTTACCTGGCTGATCGGCAACCCGGCCGAAGAAACAGCGTCGCACTTTGCGGCCACGCCCAACTGGATCGCGACCCTGGTCGTCGGGCTGGCGATCTGGGTCTACCACCGCGCGATTCTGCTGCGAGAAGTCGATGAATCGCCGCTGGCAGCGGTCTCCGGGTCGCGGGTCTACACCTACTCCCTGGCCGGGTTCGGGTTGGCCGCTCTGTCGGCGGCGATCGGCATCGCGACTGCGCACCTGGCCGAATCGCTCCTGCGATCTGACGAGGGGATCCTGGTCGGCGCCGGCTCGCAGCTTGACCCGCTCGCGACCGCGATCGCCCTGGCCCTGGTCGGGGCACCGGTCTTCCTGGGGTACTGGCGGCTCGCGCAGCAGAGGGCGGCGCTCCCGGGTGGTGAAGAGCAATCGGCGGTGGCGCGCAAGGTATTCGTTTTCAGCGTTCTCGGCGCCGCCGCGCTCGTCCTGACCGGCAGTCTCAGCTTCCTGCTGTACGTCCTGCTAAACGATGTCCTGGCCGGGGTTTTCGGATTGGAGTTCCTGTACGAGGGCCGCGGCGCCGTCGGGGCGACGGCGGCGACGCTGCCGTTCCTGCTTTACTTCTGGCACATAAACCGCAACGACCGGGAACTCGAGCCGGCCCGGGCCAAGCCACGGCGCCGATCGGTGACGGTGCTTTCGGGCCCCGGCGCCGAAGGAATAGTCGCCGATATCGAGCGGACGCTTGGTTACCGGGTCGAGACCTTTGCCTGGGCCGAAGCCGAAGGAACGGCCGGGACCATGGAGCCGGAGCAACTACGGGAACTGGCCGAACGGGTTTCCGGAGCGGGCGGATCGAGGGTACTGATCACGCTCGATTCAAGCGGTGCCCGGGTACTCTCCTACGGTGGCCGGGCGGGAGCGGACGGCGGCTAAGTCTGTGCCCCGGCGCCGCCGGCCCAGTTGCCCACGGCCAGGATTCCGCCATCGACATCGACGTGACTGCCGGTCATGAACGAGGCCTGCTCGCTGGCCAGGAACAGCGCTACCGCGGCAACTTCCTCGGGTTGACCGACTCTGCCCAGCGGATGGTCTTCCCCGTAATCGAGGAGCGCCAGATCGATGTCGCCGCCGACGTGGGTGGTGGCGGCGCGAACCAGCGGGGTGTCGATGGTCCCCGGGCAGATCGCCAATACGCGGATGTTGTCGCGGGCGAAATCGATCGCCAGCTGCCGCGTGAGCGATAGGTCGCCGCCCTTGCTGGCCGCATAAGCCGAAACCCCGGGCATCGACTGCAGGCCCTGGACGCTGGCGGTGTTGATGATCACCCCGCCGCCGCGGGCCCGCATGTGCGGGATCGCGAACTTGGCCATCAGGAAGCGGCTCTTGAGGTTGACCGCGATGATCCGGTCCCAGAGGTCCTCGTCCAGTTCGACCGCGTCCACGTAGGAATCCGGGGGCTGGATTCCGACGTTGTTGAAGACGATGTCGACGCTCCCGAACGCTTGCACGGTCGCATCCACCAAGGCCTTGCAGTCGGCGCTGTGCCCCATGTCGGTTTGAACGAATAGGCCCCGGCCGCCGCCGCCCTCGATGTCGGCGAGCGTGCGCCTGCCCTCAGGCTCGTTTATGTCGGCGATCACGACCGCCGCTCCGGCGCGCGCAAAGGCCAGGGCGCCGGCCCGGCCGATGCCCAGCGCGCCGCCGGTGACGATCGCGACCTTGCCCGAAAAATCAGTCATCGTCTCAGCTTTCCCGGCTGGGATTTTGTTGATGCCGTTCATTCTGCGGTTGGCGGTAAAGGTCCGGCGCGGGCGCGCCGCTAGGACTGGCAGCCGACGCGCCGGCGACCGATCCGGCCGGGCAATAGGATGATCAGGCGCGGACAACGACCGATCCGGCCGGGCGATTCCCCGGGGCGGGTGCGTCGAGGCCTGTGGCGCAACGTCGCGGGGTCGTCGTGCGGCGACCCGGTCAAGGTGAGGAGGGACAGATGGTAGGTCCGACCGACGATTCGGCGCACGTTAACCGGGTCTGGCAGTACCCGCTGTTCGAGGCCCTGTACGGGCGCCGCTCGCGCCGTTTCGGAATGGGGTTCGAACTGGACGAAGGACCCTTCCGCTACAAGTCCGAACAGCCCCCGCTGCCGCTCGACCCGCTGGAGGAAGCGCTGCTGGTCGCCGCCGGGATGGGGATTTCGGGAACGGTCCTTTCCGACCTGGCCCGCCCGGGGGCGATGATCCGCGGCGCGGGCCGCACGTTCGGGAGCGCGCTTTCGGTCCATCGGACGCAGTTGTTCCTGACCAACGATTCCGGGGTCTACGTTATGGACTTGCAGGATTCGGCCGCCAAGCGCATGCGCGAGGTCGAATCGGAGGGCGATCGGTCGCAAGTCGTGGCGCAGTACCTTAAGAACCGCCGGAAACTAAAGGACGGCCGGCTTGACATTCCGCGTCGCGCGCCGCCCATGTTTGCCCACAACTACTGGGACAACAACCGTCCGGGCTGCACCCTCTTCATGCCGGTTTGCGACGTAAGCGCTTCGCTGATCAACCTGACCATCCAGATGGTCGACGGCGAGGGCGGCCGGTTCGCCGGGGGTACCGGCGGCGGGTTCTACGTGGTCGACGATCGCTACGATTTCCGTCCCGCCGGGACCCAGGAATGGGCCGATAGCGGTTTCCTGGACAAGAAAAAAGCGCTGCCGCTGTCGGTCCTGGAGCGGGAAGCGATCTACTTCACGTTCAACGAGGCGGCGATCGCCTGCCAGAACATGTTCCTGGCGACCGAGGCGATGGGCCTGGGCGGGTGGATGCACTGCGGCTTCCTGTCCCTGGAGGTCCTTGAGGAAATGGGGTTTCGTACGGTGGCTCCGAAGGGGATGCAGCTGGTACGCAACCCGGTGGGAATGGACGGGGTGTTCGAGGGCTACTGCCCGCCCTATTTCGCCGACATGGACGCCGCCGTGGATTCGATCATCGCGGGCACCCGCGGCGGACTCGGCGAGTTCCTGGAGCGCGGCGGCCAAGTCCCGCACACGATTTCCAACGAACGGTACGAGTCCGGCATCCCCGACACCAGCCCGGAGGGGGAAGCCTGCGCCAAGGCAGTCTGCAACTACATCTACGACACGTACGGGAAGTTTCCCGGGACCGTCGACACCATGCACCTTATGTGGTTCATGCAGGTCCACCACCTGGATCTTGACTTCTACGACAGGTTCTTCAAGCCCGGCGCCTACTCGCCGACGCACCGCGATCACCTATCGACCTGGCACCCCGACTTTCAGCCGGCTGAACCGGCATGAACGGCCGTGCCGGCGGCCCCTCCGGAGGGCATCTGGCCGCGGAGTCGAATGCTCCCGGCTAGCGCGTTTCGCGGTCAGCCGAGTCGATCCACGATCCGGTCATGTCGGTAAGGTTCTCCGACTGCGTCAGGATCAGGGCGCGGCTCAGCTCGGTGCGGATCGACGTGCCTTCCAGGCCCAGGGTCTTGAGCACGCAGGCGGCCATCTCGGCTCCGCTCTCGAGCTCCTCGCAGACGACGTGGCCGGCGCCGAGCCGGAGCAGCTGGTTGCGCTCGCGCAGGTTCCGGGCCCGGGCCAGGATCGGCAGCTGCGGCGACTCGGCATGGGCGGCCACCACGGCGCGCTGAATCGCGGACGGATCATCGATGAGCAGGACCATCACGCGGGCGAACTTGATCCGGGCGTGGGCCTGGGCTTCCGGGCTGGTAATGTCGCCGTAGTAAACCGGTTCGTCGCGGGCCCGGCCGGCCCGGACTTTCTCGGTGTCGAGTTCGAGCACCAGATATGGAAAACCGGCCTGGTCCAGCGTCTGCGCCAGCAGTCGTCCGGCGACCCCGTACCCGGCGATCACGACATGGTCGCTTAGCGTCGAGTCCCGGGGGGTGGCTTCATCCACGCCGCGGGCGCGCAGCAGCCGCGCGAGCGGGCGCAGCATCGCCTCCCCGGCGTGCAGTCCCCCCGCCCAGTGCATCAGCAGCCGCGACAGCAGGATGCTCAGCACTCCGGTCGTGACGATGAGGCTTACCTCGGAGGATTCGATCAAACCGGCGCTGGCACCGAGCAGCAGGACCACGTAACCGAACTCGCCGAATTGGGCAAGGTGAATGCCGGACCGCCAGGCGACGCCGGCCGGGTTCCGCATCGCCAGCGAAGCCAGCGACGCGATCAGCGCCTTGCCGAAAACCAGGCCGGTGACGATCAGGATGGCCAGCACCGGCGATTCGACGAGGACTCGCCAGTCGAAGATCATCCCCAGCGAGATGAAGAAAAAGCTCGCGAACGCATCGCGCAGGGGAATGATGTCGCTGGTGGCACGATGCCCGTAATCGGTGTCGGCCAGCAGCATGCCGGCCAGGAAGGCGCCCAGCGCAAACGAGAGCCCCAGCTGGTTCATCCCCCAGGCCGAACCGAGCGCAACGGCCACGATCGCGAGCAGGAACACCTCGCGCGTGCGGGTGGCGTCGACGGCGCGGAATATTCGCGGCACCAGGTACTTGGCCACCGCCAGGGTGGCCACGACCACGATCGTGGCCCGGACAATGGCCCAGGAAGCATCAAGCAGGAAGTACTGGCTCGAAGTCCCGGCCAGCACCGGAATCAGCACGGTGAGCGGTATCACCAGCAGGTCCTGGAAGATCAGGGCGCCGACGATGAACCGGCCGTGCGGTGCGGCCAATTCGCCCCGCCCGGACAGGACCCGCAGCACGAGCACCGTGCTGGAGAGCGCCACCGCGAGGCCGAAAACGATTCCGCGCTCGGCGCTTTCGCCGGCGGCCATCAGGATCGCCAGGGTTGCCGCGGTCGTGATGCCGACCTGCAGCGAGCCCCCGACCGCGACCGCCTTCCAGATGAACCGCAGCCGCGAGAGGGAGAATTCCAGCCCGATCGCAAACAACAGCAGGATGACGCCCAGTTCGGCGATCTGCTCGATGCGGTTGGTGTCGCCGATCAATCCGAGGCCGTGCGGACCGGCAATTGCGCCGGTCACCAGCAGGCCGGCTATCGGCGGGAGCCCAATCCGGTGCAAGCCGAGCGTGGTCACCACCGCCAACGCGCCGATGATCGCCAACTCGCCGATGAATTCGTGGTTCAAATCGAAGCCCCGGGCCCGGTCAGCGGGCCGCGCACCCTCCTAAATCGTAAGTTGGGCCCCGGCGCGGACAGCGCCGGACGACCGCGGTCAACCCCGCGAATCGGCTTCCGAGAACCCGTACACGCGCCCGGTGAACGACAGGACGTAGAGCTCGCCGTCGGGGCCTTCGGCGAAGGAGGCGATCTGCAGGTCGGTGTCGGCGATCAGGGCGTGCGCGGTGACTGACCCGGCTTCGTAGCGAAGGGCCCAGATCTTGCCCGAACAGAAATCGCCGTAAACGTAGGCACCGTACAGCGACTGCAGGCGCGATCCCCGGTATACGTACCCACCGGTAACCGAACAGCCGTCCTCGCGGCCGTACTCGATCACCGGCAGCGTCAGACCGTCGCGGCTGCATTCGCTTGCCCCGTAGCAGTCGAATCCTTCTATCAGGTTCCAGCCGTAGTTGGCGCCAGGCAGGATCAGATCGATCTCCTCGTAGAGGTTCTGGCCGACGTCGGCCGTCCAGAGATCGCCGGTGAGGCGGTCGAACGAGAACCGCCAGGGGTTGCGCAATCCCCAGGCCCAGATCTCGCCCCGGGCTTGCGGATCGCCGGCGAAGGGGTTGTCCGGCGGGACCGAGTACAGGCCTTGCTCGTCGAGGGGGGCAACGTCTATGCGCAGGATCGATCCCAGCAGGGTCGCCTTGTTCTGGCCGTGCCCCATCGGATCGCCGGCCCGACCTCCGTCACCGAGGGCGACGTAGAGGTAACCGTCCGGCCCGAACGCAATTTCACCGCCGTTGTGATTCGAATAAGGCTGACCGACTTCCAGCACCACCAGTTCGCTCGCGTGGTCGACCTGCCCGCCCACTGCGGTAAACCGGGAAAGGATCGAGCGTCGCGGCCCGGCGGCGGAGTAATACACGTAAAAGTGGCCGCTGTCGAGGAATTGAGGGTCGAACGCCAGGCCGAGCAGCCCCTCCTCGTTGCCGGCCCGGCTGACCCGGTCGGTTATGTCCAGGAACACGCGATGCGAATCGGCGTTCGCGTGGTTGGCGACCGAGACGATGCGGCCTTCCTGCAGAACAACGTAGAGGCGGCTCGGATCGCCGGCCGGATACTGCATGCCGACCATGCGCTCGAAAGCAAGGGCCGGAAAAACGGGCACCAGGTCCACGCTGCCGAGCGCGGCCGGGCGGATCTCGGCGGCCTCCGCCGCCGGCAACGGCCCGGCCGGGGGAGGGTCGGCAATCGGTTCGCCGGGGGGTGCCGGGGCCGAGGCTGGCGCGGTCTGCGGCGGCGGGGCTTCCGACCGTTGATTTGGCTTTTCCGCAACCGGCGCGGCCGGTCGCGGGGATTGCTCGGGCGTCGGCCCGTTGCAGGCGCCCAGAAACAAGCCGCTAAGCCATAGGCCCGCTGCCGCCAATGCCAAGCGGCGCCATGATTCCGACCGGATTGACGGCGTCAGTCGCTTGCTTATTGACCCAACTCCTGGACCCGTCCGGCGATGCCGCGCCAGGCGATCGCAAATAAAAGCGCGCTAACGAGGGTACAGCAGCTGAAAAAGATCCCCATTGCCGAGTAGCCGCCCAGCGCCAGCGCCACTCCGCCTAGTGCCGACCCGAGCATGATCCCGGCCGAATAGCTCACCTGCATCAGGCCGGTGATCGCGCCGCGGTGTTCCGGGGCCAGATCCAGGACGGTGGCGTTGAGCGACGCCGAGCGCAGACCTACCCCGAACGACCACACCGCCGACATGGCGATCGCAAACCCCGGACCGACCGGGAAGTTGAGCAGGATCGCCAGCGGGGGCGAAAAGATGACGCTGGCCCCCACCAATGCCCAACCGCGGCGCCGGGCCGGGATGCGGCCGGAAATCCAGGTCGAGATCATCGCGACCGCCGGCCCGACGGTGAGCAGCAGTCCGACCTGATCGGGCGAGAGTCCGTAGGAAAAGGCCACGAACGCCCCGAAATACACGTCGATGCCGTAGCCGCCTACTACGAACACGATGTTGGCGATCAGGGTCAAGGTAGTCACCCGGTCGCCGATCAGGTGCCGGTAGGCACCGGCCATGGTGGTGATGACAGCCGGCAACGAGCCGGGCCGGGTCGTCCCCCGCGGAGTGACGGACCAAGCCAGCACCAGGGCGGCGACCGAGACGAGCGAACCGGCCGCGAACGCGGCCGACCAGTGGAACGCCTCGGCCAGGAAACCCGAAGCCAGCGGGCCGGCCAGAAACGCAAACCGGGAGATTACCAGCAGCCAGGCGATGAGCCGATCGCGCGGCTGACTTTTGAAGAGGTCGCCGACGGTGGAGAAGATCTGCGGAAACACGATCCCGTTGCCGAAACCGAGCAGCGCCGCGCCGATGAAAAGGGTCGGAATGCCGGGGAAGAGCCAGATCAGACCCGCCCCCAGCGTGCGCACGGCGATTGCGACCAGGATTACCGGGCGGCGGCCGAGCGAATCGGCCAGCGGCGAGATCAACAGCGCGGCGGCGACCGAGAAGATTGTTTCCACCGTCAGCGACTGGGCCACCAGGGCCACCGAGGTCCCCAAGTCCGCGGCGATGAACTGCGGCAGCGGTCCGTAAATGCGCCGCAGCACCACCATCGCAAACATCACGTACATGAATGCGGGGGTAAAGAGCGGACTCAGCCGGACTGCGGGTTCCGGCTTGTCGGGCGCGGTAGTGGTCGAGATGGCGGGCGGGGCTGGGACCTTGCGGTTGGCCGCCATGATTATGCGGCTCGGAGGGGCGATGGCGGCGGGTGGAGATAATGCCGATTGCCCCACAAATTCACCTACATTGGCGCCGTTTGCCGGTCCACCCTGACCCAGGTGTTCATGGTCAGCGCCAAAGCCCGACGAAGAAAGTTGCAATGAGACCATGCGGCCCGATCGGCCTCAAACATGAATTTGCCGAGTTCGATTGCGGGATTGGCCAGAACCAAATCCGGCCATGGTTCGGACTCGGATTTGGGGCCAGTCCGGACAAGGGGTGCGGGGCCCATTTCACTCGTATGGGGCAACATCCCGCCGGCAGCCGGGTAGCGCCCTGCGCGCATGAGCGCGCAGCGGGAGGAGACATCCCGCTCCCTTCCCGGGTTCGCCTAATGGTCAGCGTGGCATCCCGCTTCGCCCTTAGTCCGGGGTGGGACGAACCCCGCCGACCGCCGCTCTGATGATGTCGGAATTGTGCGGAACTGGGGCTCGAGAGCTGGCGCGATTGGTCGCCCGGCGCGAGGTTTCGGCCGTCGAGATCATGCATTCGCATTTGGCCCGGATCACGGCTGCGAATCCGCGCCTGAACGCCATCGTCACCCTTCTTCCCGAAAAAACACTGCTCCGGGAAGCGGAGAAGGCCGATCAGGCGGTGGCTGCGGGCGACCAGCTCGGCCCGCTCCACGGCCTGCCCGTTGCCCACAAGGATCTGACGCTCACGCGCGGCATCCGGACGACCTTCGGGTCGCCGATCTTCGCTGACTTTGTCCCGGAAGAGAACGCATTGATCGTGGAGCGATTGCGGGCGGCGGGGGCGATCACCGTTGGCAAGACCAACACGCCTGAATTCGGGGCCGGCTCGCAGACCTTCAACCAGGTCTTCGGACCGACCCGCAACCCCTTGGACGAATCCAAGACCTGCGGCGGCAGCAGCGGCGGTGCCGCGGCGGCGCTCGCCTCAGGAATGGTCCCGATAGCAGATGGCAGCGACTACGGGGGCTCGCTGAGGAACCCGGCAAGTTTCTGCGGGGTCGTGGGCCTGCGGCCAACGCCCGGCAGGGTCCCGGCCTGGCCCGACGCCGCGCCGTGGTTTCCGGTTCCGGTGCAGGGGCCGATGGCCAGAAGCGCGGCCGACGTCGCGCTGATGCTGAGCGCGATCGCCGGACCGGATTCGCGGGCGCCGCTCTCGCTGGCGGAACCCGGAGAAGCGTTCCGGCGGCCGCTGGACCGGGACTTTGGCGGCGCGAGGGTGGCCTGGAGCATGGACTTCGGCGGCCTCCCCTTTGACCCGGTGGTTCCGGCGTCGCTCGCCCCGGCGCGCCGCGTGCTGGAACGGCTCGGCTGCCACGTTGATGATGCGGGTCCGGACATGGATGGCGCCGCGATGGCGTTCGATCGCTGGCGGGGCTGGTTCTTCGAGTTCAACTGGGGCCCCCTGCTCGACCGGCACCGGGCGGACATGAAGAACACCGTCATCTGGAATATCGAGCAGGGCAGGGTCCTAGATGCGCAGGGGCTCGCCGAGGCGACCCGTTGCTGGACAGGAGTGCTTGATCGAATGAACGCGTTCTTTAAGCGCTACGAGTTCCTGGCCCTGCCGGTCAGCCAGGTGCCGCCATTCGACGTCGAGGTGGAGTACCCCACCGAAATCGCGGGTGTTGCCATGGGCAACTACACCGAGTGGATGGGATCATGCGCCTGGATTTCGCTGCTCGGAACTCCGGCCGCCTCCGTACCGGCCGGCACGACCCCTGAAGGACTCCCGGTGGGACTACAGATAGTCGGCCGGCCGCGCGACGATTTCGGGGTCCTCCAGCTCGCGCATGCGTTCGAAAAGGAGATGCGGACGGCAGGTCAGGAGACGCGGCGAAGCAGCCCACAGTGAGCCGCGCCTATGGCTACCGGTCGCGCCGCGACGACGGTAGGGGCAATAACATTGGTCGGATTTGCCAGAACGGCCGGATGACACCTTGAAAACCCCCACCGCGACCCTTGCCGACCCGGGGCTTGCAACAGTCGATCCCGAGGTCAACGCCGCTCTGCGGTCGGAGGAGCATCGTCAGGTCAACGGGCTGGAGTTGATCGCCTCCGAAAACTATGCTTCGCGGGCGGTGATCGAGACCCTGGGCACGGTGTTTACCAACAAGTACGCCGAAGGGTATCCGGGCCGGCGCTACTACGGCGGCTGCGAGAACGTGGACGCCGTCGAGCGCCTGGCCCGCGAGCGCGCCCTGGAGCTCTTCGGCGGCGATCACGTGAACGTTCAACCGCATTCGGGTTCGGCCCCAAACATGGCCGTCTACATGGCGGTCCTTGAACCCGGCGACACCCTGATGGGACTCTCGCTGGCCCACGGCGGCCACCTCACTCACGGGCACCCGATGAACTTTTCGGGCGGCCTCTACGACGTGGTTTCCTACGGCGTCGATCCGGCGACCGAGCTGATCGACTACGACCAGGTCGAGGCGGTTGCGCTCGAGCATTGTCCCAAATTGATCGTCTCCGGCGCGACCGCCTATCCACGCACCATCGATTTCGCGCGCTTTGCCGAGATCGCCGACCGGGTCGGCGCCCTGCACATGTGCGACATGGCCCACATCGCGGGCTTGGTGGCCGGCGGGGTGCACCCCAATCCGGTCGAGCACTGCGATTTCGTAACCAGTTCGACCCACAAGTCGCTGCGCGGACCGCGCGGCGGCCTCTTAATCTGCCGGCAGGAGCATGCCAAGCAAGTCGATCGACTCGTGTTCCCCGGCATCCAGGGCGGCCCGTTCATGAACGTGATCGCGGCCAAGGCGGTCGCCTTCGGCGAGGCCCTGCGTCCGGAATTTGCCAATTACGCGGAAGCGGTCGTTAGGAACGCGGCGGTGCTGGCCGACTCGCTTTCCGAAGCCGGGCTCAGGGTTGTTTCCGGCGGCACCGACAACCACATCGTGCTGCTTGATTTCGGAGCCGACGGCCCCTCCGGCAAGAAGATGCAGCGGGTCTTGGAAGCGGCCGATATCACCACTAACAAGAACACCGTCCCGCGCGAGACCCGCAAGCCCTACATCGCCTCAGGGATTCGGCTGGGGACTCCGGCGCTGACCACCCGAGGAATGGGGCCGGACGAGATGCGGCAGATCGCAGCCTGGATTGCGCGGGTCGCTGCCGCCGCCGACGAGCCGGAAGAGCTTGCCGAGATCGCGCTGGAGGTCCGTGAGCTAGCGGGCAGGTTCCCGGTCCCGGCGATCGACCGGACCTAAACCGCCACCGCACTCATGCACGAGGCCGCGGTCATTGTGGCCGCGTTCTCCTGGAGCGCCGGATTCGTAATCTCGCGCCCGCTACTGGCGCATCTGAGCGTGTTCAGGACCAACCTGCTCCGCCTGCTGCCATCGGCCCTGATCTTTCCAATCCTGCTCATGACGCTGGGCCTGGGATCAACCCTGGGCGAATTCGGCTGGCACAACTACGCGGCCCTGATCGCTTCGGCCTTTGCCGGGATCGGACTGGCCGACGCCGGGATGATCCACAGCATGCGTCTGATCGGCCTGGCCCGCGCCTATACCCTGGGGAACTTTGCCACTCTATTCGCGGTGCTGTGGGCCTGGTTGATCCTCGACGAGGCGGTCAGTCTGGCTCTAGTCTGGGCGGCGTTGATCACGGTCGGCGGTGTTGCCTTGGTCACGTCCCGGGGTGGCGCCGGACAGGGCGAGTCCGAATTCGGAACGCGTCGGTTCTGGCTGGGGGTGGCGCTGGCGAGCGGGGTGGCGGCGGTCTGGGGTCTGGACCTAGTGCTTATCCGAATCGGGATCGGGGACGGTCACCCGGTGGCCGCCAACGCGGTGCGCATGCCAGCATCGCTGGTGGTGGCCGGTATTGCCCTGCTGGCGCGCGAGCCGCCCGGAACGCCTCGGCGAATGCCGACCCGGGCTCAAACCCTGCGTGGGCTCCTGGGCGGAGCAGTGGGAATAACCTTTTCGGCATTGCTGATCTTTTTCGCAATCCAGGAAATCGGGGCCGCCCGGGTGGGGGTGCTGGCGGCGCTTTCACCGGTGTTTGGGCTGCTGTTAGCGACACTGTTTCTGGACGAGAAGCCCAGCCGCCGCCAGGCCCTCGGGGTGATCGTGGCCGTGGGCGGAGTGATCCTGCTGTTAACCGCCGCCTGAGGCCGGCTTGGCTCGGCACAGGGCACGGCGGCGAACATAGAGGCTGTTGCCGGATAGCGCGCGCAGGGACGGGACGGTTGAAGCTACTTGCCCGGATGTTCGGGTTTGCACTGGGGCGACGACTGCCGATTGCCTCCGGCGAACTCACAGTTTCCGGAGTCGGCGAACCGGTTTCGATCGGCCGCGACCGCTATGGCATCCCCTACATCCAGGCCCGGAGCGATCCCGACGCCTGGTTTGGAGTCGGTTTCTGCCAGGGACAGGACCGGGCGTTCCAGTTGGAGCTGATGCAGCGGGTATTCCGTGGGACCCTCTCCGAACTAATCGGTTCGGCCGGCCTGCCCCTGGACCGGGTCGCGCGGCGACTCGGGCTGGCGGATTCCGCACGCCGTCAGGCCGAACAAATCGACCCTGAGATAAAAGCCAACTTGGAGGCTTTTGCCAGGGGGGTCAACGCCGGCGTGCAACGGGGGCTGCGCCGTCGCCCGCACGAATTCCTGCTGCTGCGCTCGCGGCCGACGCCCTACACGCTCGTCGACGTGATCGGGGCCGCCAAGTTGCATGCTCTGGCGCTGGCTTCTAACTGGGATATCGAGCTGGCGCGCTTCCAGGTCCTATGCGCGGACGGACCGGCGGCGCTGGCCGATCTGGACCCGACCTACCGCCCGGAGCATCCGGTGGCGGTCCCGCCCGGGGCGCCACAGGGCCAAATCGTGGACCGCCTGTCCCAGGACCTTGGGGCGCTGCGGGAGATCGTCGGCGGTTTCGGCGGCTCCAACGCTTGGGTGCTGGCGGCAACCAAGACCGCCGCCGGGAGCCCGATCCTGGCAAACGATCCACACCTGCGGCCGATGCTCCCGCCGCACTGGTATCTGGCCCGAGTGGGCACCCCGGACTGGTCGGCCGCCGGCGCCACCTACGTCGGCGGGCCGGCGTTTCCGGCCGGACACAACGGCCACTGTGCCTGGGGCGTTACCGCCACCCTGGCCGATACCACTGACCTGTTCATCGAGCAGCTCTCACCGGATGGCCGGAGCGTGCGTGAAGGAGAAGGGTTCGTCGCCTGTTCAGAGCGGCGCGAGACCATTCGGGTCAAGCGGGCGGCCGACGTTGTCGAGCGCGTGCTTGAGACGCCGCGCGGGCCGATCGTGGCCCACGGCCCCGGCGGCGAGGCGCTCTCGCTGCGAGCCATCTGGCTCGATCCGCTGCCGGTCCGGGGCATGCTCGACATCCACCGGGCGCGGACGTTCGATCAGTTTCGCCATGCCTGCGCCGACTGGCCGCTCTCCACTCTGAGCATGGTCTTTGCCGGCCGGGACGGCCGGATCGGCTGGCAGATGATGGGAAGCGTTCCGATCCGCCGCCGCGGATTCGGGACAGTCCCGTTGCCGGGCTGGCCGGCGGGCGGCGGATGGGACGGGGAACCGGTCCCGCATTCCGAACTTCCCTCCGCCCGCGATCCTGAGTCCGGGGTAATCGCCACCGCCAACAACAGTCCCGCCCGGGAGGGAGGCCCATGGCTGGGCGCAGATTTCGTCGACGGCTACCGGGCGCGGCGCATTCTCGATGCCTTGGGTGAACGCGACGGCTGGGGTGTGAAAGATACGATGCGCCTGCAGTTGGATGTTGAATCCGAGTCCTGGAAGGAAATGCGGAGCGCGGTGCTGGCGGTTTCGCCGCAAGATCGCGACGCCGCCGCCGCGCAGGCCCTGCTCGCGTCCTGGGACGGCCGGATGGACGCCCAATCGCCGGCGGCGAGCGTGTTTGCGCTTTTCTGTGGAGCAATGGGGACCGCGATCGTCAAAGCGCGGGCTCCCAAGGCCTGGGACTGGGCGCTGGGCCGGTCCAACGCCGGGATCGCCCCCTTCACGCTGCTCATTGCCCGGCGCGACGGGCACACCGCGCGACTGCTGAAAGAACAGCCCGGTGGTTGGTTTGACGAGGGTTGGGAGGCGGTGATCGGCGTCGCGCTGACCGACTCGTTGAGGACGCTCCGGAGGCGCGGCGGGCGGAACCCGAAATCCTGGAGCTGGGGCCGGATCCGGCCGTTGACGCTGCACCATCCGATCGGGTCGGTACCGTTACTGGGCGCGATCTTCAACCGCGGTCCGCACCGGGTCGGGGGTGATGGAAATACGATTTTGCAGGCGCTCTCGCCCCCGGATGATCCGCTCGCCGAACCCTTAGTTAGTCCGTCGCTGCGGGTGGTCGTGGACACCGGCGAGTGGGAGAACTCGCGCTTCTGCCTTCCGGGCGGCCAGTCCGGGAATCCGGCCTCGCCGCACTATGACGATCAGCTGCGACTGTGGTTGCAGGGTGATGGCGTTCCGATTGCCTGGCGGCCGGAGGCTATCGACGAGGCGGTCGTCAGGGAGTTGTGGCTGCGGCCCGCGGAGATTGAATCGAGGAGCGCCGACGGATAGGCTCTCAAGGGAAAACCGCGATCGTGCCGATCCCCAGGACGATAAGGCAGGATCCCAGCAGGCGCCCGCGGCCAGAAGGTTCCTTCAGCACCAGGCTCCCCAAAACCACCGCGATTACGATTCCGATCTCCCGGGCCGGCCAGACGTAGCTTACCTGCGCCAGTTGCAGGGCCGAGAGGACCAGCCCATAGGCCAGGAAGGTCAGCACCGCAGCAGCGGCGATCGCGCGCGGGTTGGCCCGCCAGGCCGACCAAAGGGCGGGAATGCCGCGCCTGCGCACGATGTAGGGGGCGAGCATGATTGCGACCCCCAAAGACATCAGGTGCATGTAGAGAAAGGGGGCAACGTGCTCCACCCCGAGCTTGTCCCAGATCGAATAACCGGATATGCAGATCCCGGTGGCGATCGCGTAGCGGACGCCGGGCTCGCTTAAGAACTGCAGGGGGTCGGTCAGGATGCTGGCCATGCGGCCGGTCCAGTAAACGAACAACACCCCGGCGACTATCGCGGCGATGCCCGCCACGGCGGGCAGCGACACTTTCTCGCCCAGCAGCAGGACGCCCAGGATCGGAACGAGCGCCGGGCCGGTGCCGCGGGCGATCGGATAGACCTGAGAAAGATCCCCGCTGGCGTAGCCGCGCGCCAGGAACAAGAAATAGAACGTGTGTATCAGCGTGGTTCCGAAGACGAACAGCCATCCCAGCGGGGAGATCGGCTCAGACAGAAAAATCAGCAGCGCCAGCGGCGCGAACAGCACCGCCATGGCCACCTGCATCCACCAGACGAATGCCTCCTGATCGCCGGCTCGCGTCATCAGGTAGTTCCACCCGACGTGGGCCACTCCGGAGAGCAGAACCATGATCAGGGCCGGCGTCGACACCGAGTCACTCCCTGCTTTCGGGGCCGGTCGCACGGGACATTTGCGGCTAGCGCCGTCTTGTCCCGGCCGGGAGTTCGATCACCGCCGGGGCCGGCACCGCCAGGTCGCGCGCGGCTCGATCGAATAGCTCGAGGGTCTGCGGGTGGCAGGTAAATACCAGCAGCTGGTTCGTCCGCGAAAGATCAAGCAGCGCGGCGGCCGACCGCAACGCCCGGTCGGGATCGAAATTGACCAGGATTTCGTCCACCGCTACCGGCAGCGCCGGCAATTTGCGACCAAGCTCGGCGATCAGCCCGAAGCGCAGCGCCAGGTAGAGCTGTTCGCGGGTGCCGCGGCTCAGCTGGCGCGGTTCTTTCCTGGAACCCTCCCGATCCAGCACGGCAATCTCGTCGGATCCCAGCGGCGCCAGTATCGAAGGGTAGCGGCCAGCGCTTAACTTGGCGAAGACCGACTGCGCGGTCCGGATGATGCCGGGCTGCCGATCGGTCTCGTAGCGCCGCCGCGCCTCGGCCAGGAGCTGTCCGGCCAGTGTCAGCACTACCCATTCGCGCTCGGCGTCCTCGATGCGAGACTGCAGCACCGCGCGCTCCTGGGCCAGCCGATCCGAATCCGACTCGGCAGCCAATTCCTGCAACTGGTTCCTGAGCGCACCCTGGCCGAGCGCGTTTTCTTCCAGCCGGGAATCCAGCTCCTCCAGCCGGGCGCGGGCATCGGCGGCCCGGTTTTGCAGTTCTTCGGGGCCGGATGCGTTCAGCTGTTCCTGGAGTTGCTCGACGGTCTGGCCGTCGGCGACCCGGTTCCGCAGCCGGTCGCGGGCCGCCGCCGCCGCGCTCCGCAGCCGCTCGCGCCGTTCCGATTCGGACCGGTGCCGGCGCAGTTGATCGGAGTCCCGGACGCCCAGCTCGGCGAGCAGTTCGGCCCGCGACCGGCGCCCGGATTCGACGTAGTCGCAACGCCGCGCCAGTTCGGCTTGGGCCGCGTCTAGCGCACGCTGGCGGAGCGGGATTTGCCGGTGCAATTGGATAAGGGCGTCGGCAGTTCCCTCCGGGTCGTCCGTGCCGGCGCCGACGGCGAATGATTCGGCGAGGACCCCAACCAGGGCCGTGTAACGGGAGATGTCGCGCTCAATCGCCTCTATGCGCCCCCTCCAGGCGTGGGTGTTCTCGAGCGCCGCGCGGGCGCGCTCGAGTCCCGCTTGCAGGCCGGCCGCCCGGTCGGGGGCAAGGCTCGGATCGAGTTGCTTGCGGGCGAGCCAGGCGCGCCAATCGCCAAGCGCGCGTTCCCGTTCGCGCGAGGCCCGGCGCCGTCCGGGGCTGCCCAACAGCAGGGCCCCGAGACCGGCGGCGGCGATGGCGACCATCGTCACCAGGGCAAGGTTGGCGGCGGTGGAGGGTTCGACATAGGCCGGCTGGGCCCAGAGCAGGCCGCCGGCGCCGCCGATTCCGATCAGGGTTGCCAGGGCTCCGGCGGTTGACCGGGCCCGGTTCCCGCCGCCCAAGCCCATGCCGCGGCCGTCGGGTTCCTCTCCGGCACTGCGGCCGAGTGCGCCGGAGAGCGTCGCCAGCTCTTCCCGGTCGCTCTCTGAAAACTGGAACGCGGCGGCCCGCTCGACGGTCCAGTCCGGTCCGAGCGCGGCCAGCGCTGCCGCCAGTTCGCGCTCGTGCCGGGCGAGTTCGTCCCGGCGTTGCGGCAGGTCCCGGACCGATGAGGTGAATGCGGATCGGCCGCGAACCAGCGACTCGAGCCTCTCCAGGTTCCCGGCCGGGGCCTGGGGATCGATCCCGCGTGGAATCGCGGCGCGCGCTTCCGCCAGCTCCCGCACGGCGCGGTCGTGCTCGGCGAGGCCGATCCGGATCCGCTCGTCGATGGCGTTGAGGCGCGCGACTGCGTCCCCCGGCAGGGTTCCCGGATCGGGGGCCGAGGCCAGCTCCCGCTCGCGCGAACGCAGTTCGGCGAAATCTGCCCAAGCGGCCTGGAGGCGCCGAATGCCCTCAAGGCCGCCGGCGCACTCGGCGGAGTCCGCGCGCAGCTCGCCGGCACTCTGCTCGGAACGGGCCAACTCTTCCTTTATCCGGCCGTAGCGGCTGGCCAGGCCGCGGCTCTGTTCGAGCTGCAGGTCGATGGCCCTTATCTGTCGGCGCAACTCGGCCAGCCGGTGCTTGCGGCCGCGCGGCGAGTAGATTGCCTTGCGCCGGTCGTCCAGATCGGCGAGCGCCCGCGGGAGATTGCGCTCGCCCACGCCGGCGCTGTAAATCTGACGGTTTACGTTTTCGTCGCGCAGCAAGGCGTCGCTCTGCAGTTCTTCCAGGGTGAAAGCGTAGAGATTGGAGAACAGGTCTTCGCCCTGCACCGCCAGCAGTTCGGCCAGGTATTCTTCGTCCCGGACTTGGCCGTCGGCGGTGAAGATCTCGACCGGCCCGCGCCCCTTGCCCTCGTACCGAGTCACCGAAGTGACTTCGCCGGCGCCGTTCGAAAGCTCTATGAGGCCCCCGTGACGCCCTCCGGCAAGCGGCGGGAACCAGCGGTCGCCGCGCCTTCGCGGGAACCCGAAGAGGATTGTCCGAATGAACTCGAGCAGCGTGCTCTTGCCGGCTTCGTTCGGTCCTTCGAAGATCGTCACGCGCTCGTCGAGCGGGCCGATATCCAAGTCCCGGAAATGGCCGAAACCGTTGATCCGCAGGCGTCGAATGGAAAGCCGGCTCATTCTTCGAGCAGGTCGAGCGCGCGGTTTTCGGCGGACTCGATGAGGCCGGCCGGGTCCTCCGCCCAGGATCCCGGGCCGGCCAGGTAGGGCCGGTATTCGGCATTGCCGTAGAGCTCGTCCAGGGCTGCCTCCATCCGGGGAAGCCCGGATTCGGTGGCGGCCAGCTGGTCGCATACGGCCAGCAAATCGGCGATCAGGTCTCCGCCCGCCCGCCGGCGGGCCCGGTCGCGCGGGGCGGCGGTGGCCACCTCCACGCGGTCGCACCAGCTGAACGGGCCGTCGCCGGGCCGCGAATTCAGTTCGTCGGCCAGTTCAGCGGCCGCCCCGGCCGACTGCAGGTGCCGGTGCAGCGGCCCGCGCCCTTCGAGGACTATCCGATAGAGCAGGGAACGGCCGCCGGTTTTCGCTGCGGCCGCCTTGGCCGCGGCCTGCAGTTCGGCGAGCAGTTGGGCCGGAGTCTCGGCCGTGCCGACATCGTGGCTGAGGACTTCCATGCGCACCCGGTCGGTGGCCGCGAAATCGAAGCGCACCTCGCCGGCCCGATCGATCTCGACCAGGTAGACCCCCTTGGGACCGGTCTGGCTCCAGCGCAGACCCTGCGGACAACCGGCATATATCGCCACCGGGTTCCCGTCCAGCAATACCCGGCTGCGGTGCACGTGGCCGAGCGCCCAGTAGGCGATTCCGTTTCCCTGCAGGTCGGTCAACGAGCAGGGAGCGTAGCCGTCCTCGCCGGGATCGTCGCCGACCGCGCAGTGCAACAGCCCGATGGCCAGTTGGCCGCGTTCGATGCGGGGAAATTCGCGGGCCAGGTTGCGCCGACAGTGCTCGTGCAGGAACGAGACGCCGTATACGGTTGCCCGGTCCGGGCGGCCGGGGACCAGCGGGGCGGACTCCAGGTCGGGCCCGTAGCGCTTGCAGCCGCCGGGAAACTCGAGTCCGGCGTCCCAGCCGTCCAGCGGGTCGTGGTTTCCGCAGATTACGTGGGTTGCAATTCCGGCCTCGTCCAGGCGCTCCAGCCCGGCGACGAAGCGGTGCTGGGCGCGCAGGCTCCGCTCGGCGTCGTCGTAGGCGTCGCCGGCCATAAGGACCGCCTCGACCGATTCCCGGATCGCCAGATCGACAATGTCGTCCCAGGCCCCGAAGGGGGCCTCGACCATCTCGCGGGCGATCGCGTTGGGCAGCTGCGAGCGCAGCCCGACGAAGGGGGACTGCAGGTGCAGGTCGGCTGCGTGGATGAATCGGATCGGTGCGTCGTCAGCCATCGCCGGAACCGGTCCCCCCTCAGCCGATGGCACCGGCCCTACTTCTGGATGGGCAGGTCATCGCGCCAGGCCTCGACGTCGTCTGCGAAATTCGGCGGGACCACTTCTTCGAGCCTGGCCAGGAACCCCTGCGGCAGGCCCCGTTCCAAGGCGGCCACGGCGGATCTGACCTCGCCCACCGTACGGGCGCCGAAGCAGGTCGTATCGACCAGGCCGGAATCGGTCGAATAGGCGATCGCGGCCTGGGCGACCGGGATGTCGAATTCGCTGCAGACCTGGCCCAGGGCCTGCGCCCGGGTGCGCAACCGGTCGGGCGGCGGCCGGTAGGCGAGAGTAGCGTCCGGGTCCTGCGGGGCGGCCAGCAGGCCGCCGCCGAAGGGGGCGCCGTTGACGATTCCCAGATCCAGTTCGCGGGCGCGCCGGTAAAGATCGGTGGCGGCGCGGTCGAGCAGGGTGTAACGGTTGTGGTTCAAGAAGCAGTCGCATTCGCCGGTCTCGATGTAGCGTCGGATAAGGTTCACCGGCCCGCCCGACACGCCGACGCTGCCGACTACTCCTTCATCGCGGAACTGGGCCAACGCCTTGAACGCCCCGCCCATAACGTCGTCGAACTGGGCCCGCTCGACATCGTGAATTAGCACCACCGGCAGATGGTCCACGCCGAGGAGTTCCAGGCTGACCGGCAAGCATGCCCGGGCCTGTTCGTACGAGTAGTCGAATTCCCAGGGCCGGTAGCCGATCTTGGTGACCAGCACCAGGTCGTCGGGAACAATCGCCGAGAGCTCCTTTAGCGCGATGCCAAGGCGCTCCTCGGAGTCGCCGTACATCGGCGAGGTGTCGATGTAGTTGATCCCGCTGAGCAGTATCTCCCTTATCACCGCGATCGCGTCGTCGATGCTTTCAACGACCGGTGAAGAGGAAATGCGGGCCGCCCCCTGGGCCAAGGGCGTCACCGCCAGTCCGGTTCGACCGAAGCGCCGCCGCCGCATCAATTCCCCCACATCGCCGCCTGGGGGTCAGCCCCCGGGGATCTCGGCTTCGTCGGTTATGACGCTGCCAATTTCGCGCATCTGCTTGACCAGCCAGATCATCTTTTCGTAATGAAAGTCGCGCAGCGTCTCCGGCGTTCCGGTCCAGGTGTGGAAGCCCTGTCCGGCACGCACCCCGTCTTTGCCCTGCTTGGACATTTCGGCCAAATGATTGGCGGCCAGGTTTTCGGGGTCGTCGAGCTGGGCGTAGAGATAGGCGGCGACCTTGGCGTGGTTGATGATCCCGCCCAGGTCGCGCCCGCCCAGCGGACCGACCGAAATAAAGCGCGCCCCAAATCCGTAGCGGACCGCGTTGTCGATGTCCTCGGCCGAGGCGATGCCGGTCGCGAACAGTTCGATCGCCTGGCGGGTCAGGCCGTGCTGGAGCCGGTTGTGGACGAACCCGGGAATGTCCACGTTCACGGTGATCGCCGACTTGCCCATCTTCTCCCAGGCCGCCCGCGTCACCCTGATCGCTTCCTCGTCGACCTTGGGGTGTTTGATCACCTCGACCAGCGGCAGTATGTGGGCCGGCAGGACGAAGTGCGAGCCGACCACCCGCGAGGGGTGCGTGCAGGCGTCCGCCATGTGCCGTATCGGAATCCCGGAGGTGTTGGAGGCGATGATCGTCGCCGGATCGGTTATCTGGCCCAACTTTCCGTAGAGCGCCTCCTTGGCCTCGCGGTTCTCGAAGATCGCTTCCAGCACGAATTCAACTCCGTCGACCGCTTCTTCAAGGGACGTGGCCGCCTCGATGCGGGGGTAGACCGCGTCGGGATCGCCGATCAGCAGCCCCTCGGCGGCCAGCTCGTCGACGTAGGTGCGCATGTCGCGCAGCGCGCGCTCCACGTTGGCCGGGTTCTGGTCGAAAACCCTGACGCGTCCGCAACCCTGGGCCAGCACGACGCCGATCTGAGGGCCGACGAGGCCGGCGCCGATAAGGGCTGCGTTTTCAAATACGGACATTGGCGGTCTGATCCTGGTGATGAACGTAGGAACGTGATTGGGTGCGCCGAATCGACGGTGACTGCCCTGATTTTCGACTCCGGCCGGCGCCGGCCGGACGACCTAAGGCAGGCCGGCGGGGCTCCGGGCCAGGAACGGCCAGTAGCTGGCCGGCGGTTCCACCGGCCCGGCCAGGATCGGGTCATCGGTTTCGGCGAGGTGCCGCCCGAGCAGCGCGGCGAGTTCCGCCATCGGGTCGGGTTGATCTCCATCGACGGCCAGGTTGACCTGCTCGCGTGGATCGTTGACCAGGTCGTAGAGCTCGTACTCGGGCCGTGGCAGCGAGCGCAGCTGCCAGCGCATGTGGGGAACGATCGGCGACTGGCGGATGTCGCCGGCCAGTTGCAGGCCCGGGCGCACCTCGAAATTGCGGATCAGCTTGTGGGTCAGGGTGCGGACCGAGCGCATCGGTTCGTAGAAATCGTGCCAGGTCGATTCGGCGAAGACGTGTTCGCGGGCCGCCGCGCCGCCGCGGATCGAATCCAGGAAACTGACCCCGTCGATTCCGGCCGGTATCCGGTGAGTGCTGCCGGCCGCTTGGAGGAAGGTCGGCAACAGGTCCACGTTTGAAGTCAGGCCGCCGTAGCGCGCGCCGGGCGGCAGCTGGCCGGGCCAGGAAAGGACGGCCCCGATATGGCAGCCGCGGTCGGATAGCGTGCCTTTGGCCAGCGGCATGGCGATGCCGTGGTCGGCCGTGAACACCGCCAGGGTATTGGCGGATTGCCCGGCGTGGTCCAGGGCCGCGAGAATCTGGCCCAGCGCCCAGTCGGCGCGGGCCACGTCGCCATAGAAGTTCGACATTTCTTCCCTGGTCTCCGGGATGTCCGGCAGGAAGTACGGCACCGGCAGGTTCTCCGGGTCGGGCCGGTCGGGCCAGCGGTCGGTGAACACGCGGTGCGGCTCAAAGAACCCGGCCATTGCAAAGAAGGGTTCGGTGGCGTCTCGAGTCCTTAAGAATTCCCCCACGTTGGCGGCCACCCGCTCGCACTCGGATTCGGGGTCGAATATGTCGAATCCGGAGGCATAGGGCCGGTCGTTTACGTGCCAGGTCCCGAAACAGGCAGTCTGGTATCCGCCATCGCGCAGGAGCGAAGCGATGGTCGGGATCGCCGCATCCATGTTCCAGAGCCCGTGGTTCTGGAGACCCATGAGACCGTGACGGTGCGGAACCAGGCCGGTCACCATGCTGGCCCGCGAGGGTGAGCAGGTCGGCGCGGCGGCAAAATGGTTTTCCAAGACAACGCCGCCAGAAGCCATCGCGTCGACATTGGGGGTGACCGCGGCATTGTCCGGGTACGGGCCCATGTAGGCGCCGATATCGTGGCAATGCACCAGCAGAATGTTTGGGCGCACGGGGCAAGGCCCTCCGGTGTTGGGTGGCGGCTTTCTCAGACCAAAAACATTTTGGACCCGGATGCCAGGAAAGGAACGCGGATGGAACTGCCTCGAGCGGAGCGCTTGGCAAGCGGCGGCGCGACTTGACCGCCGGTCGGCCCGGACCGCTGCTCGAACTGACCCGAACCAAGCGCGCGGTGCAACGCCCGCTCGCCCTCGGAGAAGTCGAACTCGAGGGCGGGTTCCTTGACGACTGGCGGGCGCCGATGCTCGCAGAGGGTATCGATCACCAGTGGCGGCAGCTGCAGCGCGAAGGGATGCTCGATCGGCTGCGGCTGGCCGGCGAGGGCCGCGCGCCGGACGAGCGGGGCCGGATATTTGCCGGTGAGGCGCGCCTCTACAAGTGGTTGGAGGCCGCCTGCCTGAAGCAAGCCGAGAATCCGGACCGTCGGACCGCGCGGCGCATCGAGGAAGCGGTCGCGGGGATCCTGGCGATCGCCGCCGACGACGGCTATCTTGGCCTGACCTACCCGGCCGACCTGGCCGGTTTACGCTGGCGCGAGAGGCCGCGCGGTCACGAACTATTTGCGGCCGGGCACCTGATCCAGGCCGGGCTGACCATGGAGTCGGCGCTGCAGGACGACCGGCTGCTGCGGGCCGCCGAGGCGATGGCCGACCTGGTGGGTGAGAAAGCCCGGGCCGGTGAGTTAGGCGATTACCGCGATCATCCGTGCTGCGAGATGGCCTTGATCGAGCTCTGGCGGCGGACCGGAGGTCGCCGCCATCTTGAAACCGCCGAGTACCTGATCTCGCTGCATGCGGGCACCGCTGAATGGCCGGTCCGCGGGCATGCCGTCTGTCTGACCTACTTCGCCGCGGCCCTGGCCGATGCCTACCTGGAGACCGGGCGCGAGTCCTACCTGGAGTGGTCGCGGGGCTGGTGGACGGACGTGCTGGCCCGCAACTCCTACCTAACCGGCGCGGTTGGGGGACGTCCCTCGACCGAGTCCTTTGGACGGCCCTACGAACTCCCCCACGAGGGGGCCTACGCCGAGTCCTGTGCGGCGATCGGGATGGTCATGTGGGCGCAGCGAATGCTGGCGGCCACCGGGCGCGCCGAGTACGCTGACCAGCTGGAAACCTGCCTCTACAACGCCGTCCTGGCGGGAGTCAGCCTCGACGGCGGTTCCTACTTCTACGACTGTCCGCAGGCCCGCTTCGAACCCGAGACCGATCCGCCCTGGCAGGAGCCGGCCGGCGAGCGCGTCGGCAGCGGACGGAGGCGCAGCGACTGGTTCTTCGAACGGGTGGCCTGCTGCCCGCCCAACCTGGCCCGATTCCTGGCCCAGCTGCCCGGTTACATCTACGGATTCGACGGCCGCGACCTCTGGTTCAACCTGTATGCCCCTTCCCGGATCGACCTGCCGACCGGCGGCCCAGGGTTGCGCGCTCGCGTCGAAACCGGCTATCCGTATGAGGAAAGCGTCCGGATAATGATCGAGACGGCCCCGCCGGAGTGCGGATTGCGTTTGCGCCTGCCGGGTTGGTGTCGCGGGGCCGGCTTGACCCGCAACGGGGCCACCCTGTCCCCGGCGGTTGGAGAGGGATTCCTGGTTGTTCCCGGGCCGCTGGCGGCGGGCGACCGGTTCGATCTCTGCCTGGACATGCCGGTGGAGCTGGCCCGGGCCGGACCGCAACTGCTTGAAGCGCGCGGTCAGGCTGCGGTAGTGCGCGGCCCGCTGGTCTACTGCCTGGAAAGCTCCGATCAAGCCGACGTCGACCTGCGCGAACTCCAGCTGCGGCCCGATGCCGCCCGGACCGCCCGGTTAGAGCTCGGGCCGCTGGGCTGCCGGGCTATTCGGATCGCCGGCGCCCAGGCCCAGGCCCTGCCGCAGCTATACCAACGCGGTGGCCCCCCGTCCGCCGCGTTGCGGCCGCGCGAACTGCTTGCCGTACCCTTTGCCCTCTGGGACAACCGCGAGTCCGGGCAGATGGCGATCTGGACCGCCTTGGCCCCGGAATTGGCAGACTGACTTTGCACCTTCAAACTGATTCCGCAACCTCCCGAGGGGAGCACTAAATGCAGGTAACTGAAGCCATTGCCGCCCGGCGCAGCGTCAACCGGCTCACCGACCAGATTCCCGGCCGGACAGAAGTCGAAAAAATGATCGAGGCGGCCATCTGGGCGCCAAACCATCGTTTCACCGAGCCGTGGCGATTCCACGTAATCGCCGGCGAGGACCGTCAGCGTTTCGGCCAGCACCTGGCGGACGCCAAGCGGCGGCGCTGTCCGCCGCGGACCGACGCCGACCGGGCCGCCCTGAAAAAAACCGCCGGCCTGTTCCTGCGGGCTCCGCTGGTGATCGCAGTCTCGGTGGCGCGGTCCACGGACCGGGTGCAGGACCTGGAGGACTACGGGGCCTGTTGCGCCGCGATCCAGAACATGCTGTTGGCGGCTTGGGAGATGGGAATCGTCTCCAAATGGCGCACCGGCGATGCGGCCCAGGACCCGGCCGCGCGTGAATACCTCGGCACCGGTCCGGACGACCGCATCGCCGGATTCATCTACCTGGGCTACCCGTCCCGCGGACCGATCCCGCCGCCGCGCGACCGCGACCGCGGCGTCATTGATTGGCGGTCGATGCCCGAATAAACCCAGGTTCCCGCGCCCGCGCCGCACTGTCGAATCGACCCGGGCGGCGTGCGGAACCTGGCCGCAGATGTGGCAAAGGGCCCTCCACCGGAGGGCCCTTTGCGGGATACCGAATGGTTTGGCCAGCGGTGCTGGCGCCATGATTGGTTTCCTAGAAGTTTGACTCCCCGTATCCGAACACGCCGTGCTCGTGGATGTCGAGGCCGTCAAGCTCTTCGACCGGCTCGGCGCGCAGGCCGACGGTGTACTTGATCCCCAGGAAGAGGACCAGGCAGGTGGCGCCGACCCAGACTATCGAGGCCGCCGAGCCCAGCGCCTGGATGGCGAACTGTTCGATGTCGCCGTTGATGAACAGGCTGCCTTCCGGCCCGCCGAACTTGGGATCGGCGAACAGGCCCACGGCCAGAGTTCCCCAGATGCCGACCACGCCGTGCACGGCGATGGCGCCGACCGGGTCGTCGACCTTGAGGACCTTGTCGATGACGGTCACGCCGACCACCACCAGGCCGCCGCCGACCAGGCCGATGATGACCGCGGCCCAGGCGTCGACCCAGCCGCACGGGGCGGTTATGGCGACTAGGCCGGCCAGAGCACCGTTACCGATCATGCCGACGTCGGGCTTGCCGTTATAGAGCCATGAGACCGCCATGGCGGCGATCGCACCGGCGGCGGCGGCGAGGTTGGTCACCACAATGACGCTGGCGAAGTCCTGACCGACCGCGGTCAGCGTCGATCCGCCGTTGAATCCGAACCAGCCGAACCAAAGGATGATCACACCGGCGATCGCGAGCGGGATGGAGTGTCCCGGGATCACGTTCACCGAACCGTCCTCGGAGTACTTGCCCAGGCGCGGGCCCAGGATCGCCGCTCCGACCAGGGCGGCGACGCCGCCGGTGGTGTGGACGACGGTTGATCCGGCAAAGTCCCAGAATCCGAGTTCGGCCAGCCAGCCTCCGCCCCAGACCCAGTGGCCGACCACCGGGTAGATGAACCCGGTTAGGACGACCGCGTAAATCAGATAGGCGCGGAAGTGGGTGCGCTCGGCCATCGCCCCGGAGACGATGGTGGCGGCGGTTGCCGCGAACACGACCTGGAAGAACCAGTCGGTCGAGAACTGCGAGTCGCCGACCGCGATCAGGAAATTGGAAGTGCCGATGACCCCGCCGGCGGTGTCGCCGTACATGAACGCCCAGCCGATGGCCCAGTACGAGATCAGGCCGACCGACATGTTCATCAGGTTCTTGGCACAGATGTTGGCCGCGTTCTTGGTGCGCGTAAACCCGGTCTCCACCAGCGTGAATCCGCCGTGCATGAAGAAGACCAGCGCACCGGCCATGACTATCCAGAGCTGGTCGACGGTGGCGGTCAGGGTGACTATCGCTTCTTCTTCCGAAGCCAGGGCCAGGGCCGGCAGCAGCAAAGCGGCCAGGATCGCCCCGGCCAGGGCGAACAGGTAGCGTGACGAGAAAAGGAAGCTGAGCGGCGGGCGCATTGCAACCGCGCGCGCCGCGGCTACGGCGGTCATAGGGCGTCCCTTCCCCGTTGCTGGGTGCGAATGCGGACGACATCTTCGATCGGATAGATGAAGATCTTGCCGTCGCCCACCTCGCCGGTGTAGGCGTGTTCGCAGATCAGCGCCACCAGCTGGTCGACGCTTTCCTCGTGGATGATCATCTCGACCTTGATCTTGGGTCGGAACACGATCGACGCCCGCACGCCGCGGTATGTCTCGGTGTATCCGCGTTGGGATCCGGCGCCGCGCACTTCGCTCACGCTCATGCCGTGGAATCCGGCCTTGTCGAGCGCGTCACGAAGCGGCTCGAGCACTTCGTGGCGGATGATGGCCTCAATTTTTTTCATTCGTCTCCTCTCAAACTTCGAAGACTCCGCGGCAATGGTTGCCGCGGCGGATGCGGTCGCCGGTCAGAGATGAGTCGGAGCCGGCGGTCGCGATTGTGCCGGGCAGTTGGCGGGGTGCCGTCGCGCTGTGGCGAGCTGCCGGGCATCGGTTGAAAAATGGCCGAACTTGGCCTGTGAACCGCTTGCGACGGTTCTCCCCGGAAGGGATTGGGGCTTCGGGTCGTCTTGACCCGATCTACACCGGCTGGGCGTGTAGACGGCGGCGTTCCGATTCGTCAACGGAAGAGGGCGGGACTGCTTCGTCCGGCGCGCCCTGTCGCTGCCGTTTGTGCTAAGTGGCCAAATGTTAGCAGCCCGGCCGCCCGGCCCGGTAGGCATTAAAGTTGTTTACCGGACGGCCGACGTCGTCCCTACGCCGTGCAAAGACCGGTAATCGACATGCGATGTCCTGACTGCGAACACGAAAACACGAGCGGCGCCTGGCTCTGCATCAATTGCGGTGCCAAGCTTCCGCGCGAGGGCCAGGCCGCGCCAGCGTCCGAGGAAGGCGAAGAGCCCGCCGCCGACGAACCGAGCCGCTTCGAGCCGGCGATATCGGAAAACCTGCGGCGACTGCGTGAACGCGCCCAGCGCCCGACGCGCCCCTCCCGGAGCGGCGGTCGGCGCCCTTCTCCGCGCGGCGTGCCGCAGTTGTCCCAGGGCACGGTTCTGGGCCTGCACTGGACTTTCTGGGCGGTGGCGATCTTCGTGTTCGTCGTGATCGCCATGGTGCTCTCCAACCTGCAGTAACAACAGGCCCCGGGGGCCGGATATGGCGTAGACTTTAGCCGGAAAGAACCAAACCAGCCGCGCCTTCAGTGACGAATGCCGGTCGGGCTCAACCGTTTCGAGCCTCGCGACATGGACGGTCGCGAGGTTTTTTCTTTTGGCGCCGGCAAAGGCGATAAGAAAGGCATGCAATTCATGAGCGATCGTTCCGAGCAGATCCAAAGGGTATTGCGCATGGCGCGCGATGCCGACTGTCGGTTTGTCGACCTGCGCTTCACCGACCTGCCGGGGACCTGGCAGCACTTTTCGATGCCGATCAGCTATCTGGACGAGGATCTCTTCGCCGACGGCGCCGGCTTCGACGGCTCCAGCGTGCGCGGCTTCCAGGCGATCAACGAGTCCGACATGCTGGTCATCCCGGATCCCTCGACCGCGTTCGTGGACCCGATCCTTGAGGTCCCGACGCTGGTGATGACCTGCGACATCGAAGACCCGTTGACTCGCGAGCGCTACTCGCGCGACCCGCGCAACATCGCCGCCAAGGCGGTCCAACACCTTGCCGGCTCCGGCATCGCCGACTCCAGTTTCTGGGGTCCGGAAGCCGAATTCTTCATCTTCGACCACGTCAGCTACGATGAGTCCGCCAACGGATCCTTCTTCACCGTCGATTCGGACGAAGGCATCTGGAATTCGGGCCGTCCGGACGAGAACCTAGGCCACCGGCCGCGCCACAAAGAGGGCTATTTTCCGGTCCCGCCCAACGACTCGCAGCAGGACCTGCGCTCCGAGATGGTGACCGCGCTGCTGGACATCGGCATCGACGTCGAGGTCCATCACCACGAGGTCGCCACCGCCGGCCAGGCCGAGATCGACCTCAAGTACGCGCCGCTGATCGAGCAGGCCGACAACATGATGATTTACAAATACATCATCAAGAACGTCGCCCGCCGCAATGGCCACACGGTCACCTTCATGCCCAAGCCGGTGCTGGGCGACAACGGCTCCGGGATGCACTGCCACCAGAGCCTTTGGAAAGACGGCGAACCGCTCTTCTACGGCGGGCCCGAAAAGTACGGCATGCTCTCTGACACCGCCCGCTGGTACGTCGGCGGACTGCTCAAGCACGCCGCCTCGCTGCTGGCTTTCTGCGCCCCCACGACCAACTCCTACAAGCGCTTGGTGCCCGGATTCGAGGCGCCGGTGAACCTGGTCTACTCGCAGCGCAATCGGTCCGCCTGCGTGCGGATTCCGACCTATTCGCCCTCGCCGGCGGCGCGCCGGGTTGAGTTCCGCTCGCCCGACCCCACCGCCAATCCGTACCTAGCGTTCTCGGCCATGCTGATGGCCGGACTCGATGGGGTGATCAACAAGATCGAGCCGCCCGACCCGGTGGACGAGGACATCTACGAAATGTCGGCTGATGAGCTGGCCAAGATTGCCTCGGTTCCGGGATCGTTGGAGGAATCGCTCAACGCCCTTGAGGCAGATCACGACTACCTCCTGGTCGGCGACGTGTTCACGCCCGATGTGATCGAGACGTGGCTCGAGTACAAGCGCAGCGAGGAAGTCGACGAGCACCGCCTGCGGCCGACCCCGTGGGAGTTCTTCAAGTACTACGACGCTTAGGTTGCGATAGCCCGGTCAACCCGGGCCGGTAGGCGCGGGCATCGAGGGTTCAGGACCCCGTCGGTCCGGACGAGGATCGGCGGGGTTCTTCTATTGACCCCGTACGCCACTTATACGGATATAGCATCGTTCTAACAATCGGGGCTAAGCTCGATGGCCTGACGCGTGGTTCGCGCGGACGGCGTGATTTGTAATCCTCCGTGCAGCGAGCGGGTGCGCTTTGGACGAATTGAAGATTTCCCTGGGTGTCGAAGAAGAGTTTTTCCTCGTCGATCCCGAATCCCGCGACCTGCTGGCCGATCCCGACGTCCGCATATTCGAGGCTTGCGACGCCAACCGCGGACCGCACAAGATCGTGCGCGAATTCCTGCGTGCCCAGATCGAGACCAATTCGCGTGTTTGCACGACCGTCGAGGACACCCGAACCGCGCTGCTGGAGACCCGCCGGATCGTGATTGAAGCGGCCGAAGCCCACGGCGCCGCCGTCATGGCCGCCTCCACCCACCCCTTCGCCGACTGGCGCGAACAGGCCCCCACGCCGCGCGAGCGCTACGAACGGTTCACGATCACTTACCAGGAAAGCGTCCGGCGGTTCCTGATCGGCGGGATGCACATCCATGCCGGATTCGGGGATTCCGACTCGCGTATCCGGATCATGACCGCGATGCGGCGCTACCTGCCGATCCTGCACGCGCTATCGGCCACTTCGCCCTTTATCGAAGGCCACGAGACCGGGTTCAAGTCGTACCGCCTGAACCTCCTGGGCAATTTGCCGCGCACCAGCCTGCCCGGCCCGTTGCGGTCCCGCGCCGAGTACGACCGGCTCGTGGCCGACTACCGGCGCATGGACTTCATATCCGACGGCAGCGAGCTGTGGTGGGACATTCGCCCTTCGCACGCGTTCCCGACCATCGAAATGCGGATCTGCGACACCTGCACGCGCCTCGAGGATGCCATGTGCATGGTGGCGATGTACGCTTCCCTGATCCGCTGGCTGCTGCGCCAAGACCAGGCCGGCGCGCTGCCCCCGGAACCGCCGACCGAGATCATCGCCGAGAACCGCTGGCTCGCCCAGCGTTATGGGGTGCTGGCGTTTTTCGGCGATGAGGGCGGCGGAGGGCGCAAGGACATATTGGAATGCGTCCAGGAGCTGGTGGACATGCTCGCCGACGATGCCCGCGAACTGGGCTGCGAGGCCGAGGTGCGCCACGCGTTGGAAATCATCCGCGAAGGGACCGGCGCCGATCGGCAGGTGGACCTGTACCGGCTGCGGCGGCTGGAGGGCGACTCGCACGAGACCGCACTGCTCAGGGTGGTTGACCTGGTCCTTGACGAGACCCGCGCGAGCGCAAACGTCTAGCCCAGCAGCGGCCCGACCGGTATGGCGGGCGCCGACCGGCGGTGCTAGATGTCGCGTACCGGATGCGCCGGTCTGGGCGGCAGTTCCTCCCGAGCCTTAAGTACTAGGCGGGGGACTGTCGCTCCAACTCGATGGCGTACGCGCTGTCGCCGATCCGGATTTCACCGCGGGCCTCGGCGCCCTCCAGGCTGCCGACGCGCACGTTCTCGGCCAGCACCTCGCCGGCGATTTCCTCGGCGTGCGCGGCCAGCAGATCGGGCAGGTCCGGTCCCGCGATCGCCAGCGATATCCGATCCGCAATCTCGAATCCGGCGTCGCGCCGCAGTCCCTGAATGGCGTGCACCAGCTCGCGGGCCAGGCCTTCGAGTTCAAGCGCTGAGTCCAGTTCGGTGGAAATGCCCACCGCGAGCAGCGAGTCGACTGCCACGGCCAGGCCGGCGATTCCCTCGTAGCGAACGATCAGATCCTGGTCACTGAGCGCCTCCGGGCGTCCGTCCAACTGGATTGCGACGCTCTCCCCGGACTCCAGGCGCGCCGCCACTTCGGCGGCGTCCAGTTCGGCGATCGCCCGGGCCGCCGAATTGACCGAGCGCCCGAAACGCGGACCGAGGCTGCGGAAATTGGGTTTGAGCGAAAAGCTCAGCATGGAGGAACTGGCTTCGGTCAGCCGCAGGGACTTCACGTTCACCTCGGCCAGGATCAGGTCGCGGTGCCGCTGCACCGCCCGGCGGCGGGCGGGATCGGCGGTGCCCACCACCAGTTCGGCGAGGGGCTGGCGGTTTTTGAGACCGGACTGGGCGCGCGCCGCTCGACCGAGCGAAATCACCGCCCGAACGATCTCGAATTCGGATTCCAGTTCGGCGTCTATGACCGCTTCGTCGGCGGTCGGCCAGGGGCACAGGAACAGGCTTTCGGGGGCTTCCGGGGCATGGGCCTCCAGGTTCTGGTAAAGCTCCTCGGCCAGGAAAGGGGCCAGCGGCCCCATCAACCTCGCGATGCCGCCTAGCACCTGGTAAAGGGTTGCGTAAGCGGCCGCCTTGTCCGCGTCGGCCTGCGACTTCCAGTAGCGGCGCCGGCATAGGCGTACGTACCAGTTGGATACGTCGTCCCAGAAATGTTCAAGCTGGTCAACCAACGGGTACACCCAGTAGCCCTCGTAGGCCTGCTTGGCCTGGTTCTGCAGGGAGCCCAGGCGCGAGAGGATCCAGCGGTCCAGGACCGGGCGCTCGGCGACGGGCGGCGCCGGCGAAGCCGGATCGAACCCGTCCAGCTCGGCGTAGGTGAGGAAGAACGCGTATATGTTCCAAAGGGTCAGGAAGCGGCGCACCACCGCGCGCCCGGGCCCGTACCCGAAGCGGACGTTGGAATTGGGATTGGTGCCGACGTACATCCAGCGCATCACGTCGGCGCCCATCCGATCGACCGCTTCGTCGAAACCGATCGCGTTGCCGAACGAGCGGTGCATCGCCTGACCCTTGTCGTCCATGACCTTCTCGTAGACGAAGCAGGTCTCGTAGGGGGCGCGATCGCGGATCGCCACGCTCATGAAAAGCATCGAGTAGAACCACAACCGGATCTGCTCGCGCATCTCGGTGATGAAATTGGCCGGGTACCAGCGGTTCCAGTTCGAATCCGGATCTTCCTGGTCGTTGCCCAGGTAGTCAAGGGTCGAAAACGGGACGATCCCGGCGTCCAGCCAGCAGTCGCCAACTTCCGGAACCCGCGCCGCCGCCTGGCCGCAATGGCAGCTGATCTCGACCTCATCGATCCAGGGCCGGTGCAGCTCCGGCAGGCTATCGACCTTCTCGGGATCGACCGCCCGCTCGCGCAGCTCGGCGACCGAACCGATCACGGTCGTCTCCTGGCAGGCCGGGCACTGGTAGAAGGGCAGCGGCAGGCCCCAGTAGCGCTTGCGCGAGATTGCCCAGTCACCCATGTTCTCGAGCCAGTCGCGCATCCGCAGGCCGGCCGAATCGGGTATCCAGTGGACTTGCTCGGCGGCCCTGATCATGCGCGGCCGGATCTGGTCGCAGGCGATGAACCACTCGTCGACCAGGTTGAAAACGATTTCCTGCTTGCAGCGCCAGCAGACTGGATACCGATGGGTGTGCTCGGCCGACTCCAGCAATAGCCCCTTGGCGCGCAGGCTCGCGAGGATGAAATCGTTGGCGTCGGCAACCGCGCGACCGGCCAGCTCGCCGTATTCGGGGCGGTATATGCCCTCGCCGTCGATGATTTGCAGGGCCGGCAGGCCCTCGCTCTGGCCCAGTTCGTAGTCCTCGGCGCCGGAGCCGGGCGCAATGTGCACGATCCCGGTACCCTCGGCCTCGGCGACCTCTTCCCAGGCCACGATCCGGCGCGGCACGTCGTGCTGCGGAGGCAGTTCGTCCCAGGGGCCCTCGTACTTGAGACCCAGCAGCCGGCTGCCGGGGAAGGACTCGAGCACCTCCGAGTGGGAGCCCAGAACCCGGTCCAGGGTCCCTCGCGAGAGGATGTAAACGTCGTCCCCGGGGCCGCGCACGCGGACGTATTCAAGATCCGGCGACACCGCGCAGGCTACGTTGCCGGCCAGCGTCCAGGGTGTCGTCGTCCACACCAGCAGGTGTTCGCGGGGTTTGCCCACCAGCGGCAGGCGCAGGGTTACCGCGGTGTGCGTCAGCTCCTGGTAGGTGTCGGTGCCAAGCAACTCATGCTGGGACAGGGAGGTTCCGCAGCGCGTGCACCAGGGCATGACCCGATGGCCGCGCCGCAGCCAGCCGTTCTCGTGGCAGGTCTTTAGGAAATGCCAGATGTGCTCGATGTTGCTGTCCGAGTGCGTGTAATACGAATCGGACCAGTCCATCCACATGCCCAGCCGCTTGGACTGCTCGGTGATCCGCTGCCCGAACCGGCGAACCCGGTCGGCGCAGGCGCGCGAGAAGTTGTCGAGCCCGTATTCCTCGATTTCGCGCTTGGAATTGAGGCCCAGGTCCCGTTCGACCTCCACCTCGACCCAGAGGCCCTGGCAGTCGAAACCGTTCTGGTAACGCTGGTCAAACCCGCGCATCGCCCGATAGCGGGTGTAGACGTCCTTGTAGGTGCGTCCCCAGGCGTGATGGACGCCCATCGGGTTGTTGGCCGTTATCGGGCCGTCGATAAACGAGTGGCGCGGGCCGCCGCGGTTCTTCGCGCGCAGCTTTTCAAAGATCCCGTTCTTCTCCCAGAAGCCCAGGATGCTTTCCTCAATTGCCGGAAGGTCGGGCTGGGCCGGCGGGCGCTTGAAAGGTGTGGCCATTTCAGTCGGCCACGGCGATTTCGACGCGCCGGTTGATGCGGCCCTTGTTGGCTCCGCCGATCATCTTCACGGTCCCGATCTGGTCGGTCGAGGCTACGTGGGTGCCGCCGTCGGCCTGCAGGTCGACGCCTACGATTTCGACGATTCGGACCTGGGTAATCGATTCAGGCAGGAGGTTGATGTGGCTGCGGATCAGGTCTGGAATCTGGAATGCTTCGGCGCGTGGCAGCTCGTATGTCTTTACCGCCGCGCCCTGGCCGATCAGGTCGTTGGTGGCCTTTTCCAGGTCCCCGAGGATTTCGGCGATGCGCATACCCTCGAGCGCGAAGTCCATCCGCGCCTTGGCGCCGTCGTCGGCGATGTTGGCCCCGGTAACCTGAGCACCGTACTCGGAAAAGACCACCTGCGAAAGCACATGCAGGGCAGTGTGCAGGCGCATCAGGCGGAACCGGCGGTCCCAGTCGATCCGGCCGCGCAGTCGGGTGCCGGCCGCGGGGATCTCGCCGTCAACTATGTGGGCGATCTGGCCCTTGATCCGGCGGGCCGGCGCGACCGGGCGCCAGACGCCGTCGATTTCCAGTTCGCCGCTGTCTCCGGGCTGGCCGCCGCCGCGCGGATAAAAGCAGGTCTGATCCAGAAAGATCGCCTGCTCCTCGGAGCCAACGACCGCACCTGCAAATTCGCGCCGATAGGCGTCATCGTAATAGAGCGGGCGGGAAGACATGGCGTCAGACGGCAGGGGCGGGGGTGGAGGGGATCCGGGATCGAACCGCCGGTGCAGTCGTGGCGGCCCGGATCGACCGGCGCCAAAAGTTTATTCCGATTACCCGGTTTCGGAGTCGGCAGCGGCTTCCGGAGGAAACAGCAGATAGGTGCCCAATACCCAGCCGCCGCCCTCCTCGGCCAATTCGTACCAGGTGCCGGCCGAATCGTCCTGGGAAAGCCCCGTGAGGGCGACTACGGTCCGGTCCGGCAACACTCGCAGCACCTCCCCGTCGAAGCCGGCGATGGAACGGACGTTAAGGCCGACATCGGCGTCGACCGCTGCATGTCCGGGCGGGATCTGCAACGGCTCCGGGGTCGGAGTGGGCTCGGGTGGAGCGGGACTGGGAGTCGAGGCAGGGGTAGCGGTGGGTTCCGGTGTGGGTTCCGGCGTGGGCGTCGGTGTCGGCGCGGGAGTCGGGGTCCGGGT
The DNA here is from genome assembly GCA_009840625.1 of Chloroflexota bacterium. NCBI lineage: Bacteria > Bacillati > Chloroflexota > Chloroflexota bacterium. Next base: position 260,816 of record VXNJ01000010.1, read on the forward strand.
TGGAACGGGCGCCGGCGCGAGCGTCTGCACTGGCTCGATTGGGGTGCTAGCGGCGGGTTCGTCGGGTGGTTGGCGAAGCAGAAATATGAGCAGGGCTATTCCGAATCCGGCCGCAATCGCAAATGCCAGTGTCTGGCGTCGACTGGTTTGCTGCCTGGTCCGCCGCAGGGCGCGCGATTGGAGCGGGGACTGGTCGCGCACGTTCTGGCCCGCCCGGAGCGGCCCTAGCGCGGTCGCTGGCCGCGCCGGCGGCTCCGGCGGGAGCGCCGCCGTCGACCCGGGCGCCGGCGCCGCCGCGTCGGCGCAGGCTGATCGGATGGTTCCGGCTCAGGTTCCTCCGCCACCGGGATTTCGGACAGCGGCGTTCCGCCGAGGAACAGGTCCGGAATCCCTACCCGGTCGGGCGGTTCGCGCTGCGGAACCGTACCGGCTACGTACATCTCGTGCTCGTACCGAAGGCAGCAGAGCAGTCGCCCGCAAACGCCGGAGATCTTGGCCGGATTGAGCGGCAGGTTCTGGTTCTTGGCCATGCGCACGGTGACGTTGCCCGGCTCGGTCAACCAGGACGAGCAGCAGAGCGACAGCCCGCAGCGGCCGAGGCCGTCGACCAGGGCGGCGCGCTCGCGGGATCCGACTTGGCGCAACTCGATCCGGGCGTGGAATCGACCGGCGAGTTCGGCGGCCAGATCCGAATAGGCGACCGGGCCGCTGGTCGCGATATTGAAGGTCAGAGTGCTGTTGTCCATGCTCCAGCCGGCTTTGATCGGCTTGATCGGCAGATCGCGTTCCTTGATCAGGTCCGAAAACTCGGCCATGGCCCGTTCGGCGCGCTCGCTCAACTGCTCGGCCTGGGCGCGGTCCTCGGCGGTCGCGCGGCGGACCACCTTCTTTAAGGACCCGCGCAACTCGCTGGAGTCGATTTCGGTGGGGGCCAGGATTACCCGGCCCAATTCCCGGCGGTTCCCGGCGTCTACCAGGGCCAGATCGTCGGCCTGGAATTCGATCCCGTCCGGGTCGTAGTAGTAAAGCCGGCCGGCGGTCCGAAAACGCACGCCGATTACGGTCGGCATAGCAGCCGCCGTCTATCTGTTATTTGCACTGAAACTGAGAGTCGGATTTTCTCCCGGGCGCGCGGCGCCGGCGGCGCGGCTCCCGGAGGGTTATGGTCTTGGCTTTGAGTTTAGGTCTTTGCGCTGGACTGCCCAGCGATCGGCTGACCGCGGCCGAGGGCCAGGAATACCGCCTCGACGGCGGGCCGGACCATGGTGTTGCCGTGCAGTCGCGTCAACCCACTGCGGACGGTAGCCGCATCGGCCGCCCAGCGTTCCAGCCGGTCCGGCAGGCGCCGCGCAGCCAGCGCCAACTCCAGCCATTCCAGCATCCCGATGGCGTTGCGGCGTCGCTCGGCTGCGCTGCGTCCGCTGGTGGCCACGTCGGCGGCGGTCTGCAGGCGATCGGCATCCGAGCAGTCGGGACCGATGGCGGCCAGCATCGTTTCAACCTGGCGCGCGAATTCGTTGATCTGGCCGGGCTTGGACAGGATGTCGATTGCCCAGCCGGGCCTTCCGAACGCGTGCTCGAGGGCGAGTTCGAGATCCGGTCCGGACGCGTCGGTTCGCTCGACGACCAGGGCGCGCAGCTCTCCGGCCGCAAGCGGGTAAAGACGCAGGTGCGAGCAGCGCGATGCGACGGTGGTCAGGATGGCGTCGCGGGTGGGTGCCGCCAGCATGATCAGGGTGTGCGGCGGAGGCTGCTCGAGCGTCTTTAGGAGGGCGTTGGCGGCATTCTCGGTAAGCAGATGGGCGCTGGGGAACATGGCGATCTTGAAAAGTCCGCCGACCGCGGTGAGGGCGACGCGCCGCTCGAATTCGCGGACCTGTTCGATCTGGATCCGTCCGTGCCCCTCCTGGACTTCGATGCTGCGCACGTCGAAATCGACGCCGTCGGCAATCCTGCGACAGCTGGGGCAGTGCCAGCACGGCCCGCTGGGCCCGGCCGCGGCGCAATTCAGGTAGGCGGCCAGACCCCGCATCAGGGTCGATTTGCCGGAATGCGGGGGCCCGGTAAACAGCAGCGCGTGCGGCAGACGGCGGCTGGCGAGCATGACTTCCACGAGCCGCATCGCGGCCGGCTGGCCACGCACGCCGAGGTCCAGCGTCACGCCGGCCAGACCCACTGCACCATCAGGACCGTTACCACCATCACCAGCAGCGTAAGCGGCAGACCGACGCGGGTGAATTCGAGATACCGGTACCCACCGGCGTTGTAAACGAGCAGGTTCGCTTGGTGACCGAACGGGGTGATGAACGCGGTCGAGGCCGAGACCGCCACCGTTACCATCAAACCGGTCGCCGACACCCCGAGCCCCGGGGTGGCGAGTTCGAGCGCGATCGGGGCCATGATCACGACCGCGGCGGGGTTTGCGACCGCCTGGGTCAACAAGGCGGTGGTCAGGAACACGACCACCAGCAGCACGGAGTCTCCGGATCCGGCGGCGAGGCCGGAGAGTTGATCGGCCACGACCGATGCCACGCCTGTGGATTGCATCGCCCCGCCGATGGGGATCATGGCCCCGATTAGCACCGGCAGGCGCCAGTCGATGGCTGAATAGAGCCGTTGCGAGGAGATCACCCGCAGGGCGAGCAGGGCAAGGATTCCGCCGAGCACCGCGACCGCGATGTGGGCAAGGCCGGTGGCGGCGACTGCGACCACCCCCACCAGAACCGCCAGCGCGCGCAGCGCGCTGGGGTTGACTTTTTCCAGATGATCGGTGCGTTGCCGCATCAAAAGGAAATGGTCGTCGGCAGCCAGCGCCCCCAGGCCATCGCGCGGAAGTTGGACCAGCAGCACGTCCCCGGTGCGGATACGGGTGCGAGCCAGATTGGTGGTCAGGCGCCGGCCGTGTCGCCAGATTCCCAGCACCTGGCCGCCGTAGCGGGCGCCGAAAGCGTAGTCGGTTAGCGAATTGGGGTTTGATTCGAACCACGGCGTCGCCACCATTTCGGTGACGATCGTGTTTTCTCCGCTTCCCAGCGAATCCTCGGCCGGCCGGGCGTGTTCGATCCCTTCGGTCCGCGCCAGGCGCATCACGTCGTCGTACTCGCCCGAGATGATCAGGCGGTCGCCGATGAAAACCTGCTCGCGTGCGGAGACGGTACGCATTCGCTGCTTGCGGCGTCGGATTTCAAGCACCGATACGTTGTAGCGTCCCCGCCAGCCAAGCTCCATGAGAGTTGCGCCTGGATCCTTGAACTCCCCAGTGACCTGCAGCTCGAACATGAAATCGCGCTCCTGCTCGACGCGCGCGATTTCACCCTGGGCCGGACGGTCGGGCAGCAGGCGGCGCCCCACCAGCAGGAAATAGACGATGCCGGTGGCCATGGCCGCCAGACCGGTCGGGGCGAAATCGAACATGCGCAGTTGGCCGGCGCCGGATTCGGCCAAGAGGTCGGCCGCGATGATGTTGGGCGGCGTGCCGACCAGGGTGGCCAGACCGCCCAGGAGCGACCCGAACGATAGCGGCATCATCAGCTTCAAGGCCGAGATTTTGGCGGTACGGGCCAGCCGATTGACCGCCGGCAGGAGTATCAGGCTGGCGGCGATGTTGTTCATGAATGCCGACATTCCTCCGACGGTGGACATGGTCAGCACGGTAAGCGCGCTCTGCGAGGAGCCGGTTACCCGGAACAGGCCGCGCGCGATCGCCTGCGGTATGCCAGCGTCGGATATGGCCGAGGAAAGGACGAAGAACGCCACCACCGTGACCACGGCCGGATGCGCGAAACCGGTCAGCGCCGTGGTTACGTCCACGACCTCCGCCCCGGCCAGCACCACCAGGCCAAGTACCGCCAGCACGTCGGGCCGGAATTTCTCGGTCGCAAAAAGCACCACCAGGCCGGCCAGTACTCCAGTCGTGATCCAGGCCGGGGTCCCGAGTTCAGCCATGGACCCCCGGCGGCCGCGCCGCTTTAGCCGTTGCCATCCACTTCGGCCCCTGCCCAGGCGGTGATGAACTCACGCACCAGTTCGGCATCGACCTGGTTCATTCGCAGCCGGGCTCCCCAGGCGGTCAGGTGGATGTGGGCGGTGGCGGCGGCCCGGTTGGGTGCCAGGATGACGGGGTAGTCGGAGGTCTGATCGACGATCTCTTCCAGCTGCCCGATCATCTGCGCGCATATCGCCGATGTCGGCGGGCAGCTGTACTGGACCAGGACAGTGCCCTCGGCGAGCGCCGCCACTTGCTCAAGATTGGCAATCTCGGTCGTGTAAACCCCGGGCGGCGGGGCGGTCTCGGCGCGGGCGCCCGAGGTGGGCGGCACGGTCAGATACGGGTCGTGCAGACTCCCGGCCGGAACCACGACCGCCGGAACGGTGTCGGGGCGGTCTCCCGGCGGGCCCTCAAGCAGGGAGTTGATGGCCATGAACTCGAACGGTATGAGGACCACCATTAGCACCGCCAGAACGACGATCCGCTTCTGCTTGAACGGATTGAACCCGCCGCCGCTGGGTTTGGGCGCTTGACGGGGCGGCGCCTGCCGGGGCGCCTGGGGAGGCGCGTCCGAAGCGGCGCGGCGACGGCGACGACGCGAGCTCATCTGGGCGGTCCGGTTACCTCTTATAAGAACGGAATGGGCCGGCGACTGGGGGCCGGGGCAATTCTGGCAGCACCCGCCCGGATTGATCCACAATCCGGGGTGCCCGCACCGCTTTCTATAATTTGCCCAGAACGGTCGTAGGACCGTAACCGCCCGAAGCAACTTAGGAAAATCAAGACGATTCCGGGCGGAGCCCAATAGCGGCCAAGCATCACAGCACGCATTCAGAGGAACTGGCTTGCCATACACCGGCAGCAAGCAGGAAGCAATCGAAACCCTGCAAAACCACGAGTTCGACACCGGTTCGACCGAGGTCCAGATCGGCGTCCTGACCACCCGCATCGTGCATCTGACCGAACATCTGCGCGAGCACAAGCACGATCACCACTCGCGGCGCGGCCTGCTCAAGCTGGTCGGCAAGCGCGGATCGCTGCTCAGATACCTGCGCGAGAAAAATCCGGATCGCTACAGCCAAGTCGTGACCACGCTGGAGTTGCGCAGATAGAAGCGTCCCGCCGGGACGAGTGTTTTACCCAGATTAGAAGTTGGAATCGCCAAGCCCGAAGCCGCGTCGGCGCACGTTTATGCCGACCACACCCGAAGGTCACAACCGCCTGGACGAAGCGCCTTGCCATGTTCAGGCCGCGAACCCACACCCCTCCTGACCGCCAAATCAGGCGGCCCATACCGAAAGCCAGAGGCAAACCCGGACAGTAATTAGCAAACGAAGCCCACCGCACCACTACGGATCCCAAAGCGACCGAATCGGCCCGACCATTTTGAAAGCAGGCAAGCGTGCGGACCTGGAGGCTGATCCCCACGGGGACGGTCTGGATCCGATCCATTTACGAAGCAACGTATCCATTCAATTGAGATGAATGCCTTGAAACACGAAATTGCAATCAATCTAGGCGGAGAAGAACTCCGTTTAGAGAACGGCCAGTTGGCTCTTCAAGCCGACGGCGCGATCCTGCTCAGCTACGGCGATCTACGCCTGCTCTGCACGGTCTGCATGAAAGACAGCCCGCGCGAGGGCCTCGACTTCTTCCCGCTCTCGTGCGACTTTGAAGAAAAGTCCTACTCGGTAGGGCACATCCCGGGATCGGTCCTGCGCCGCGAGGGGCGACCGCCCGACAGCGCGACCCTGACCGCCCGCCTCACCGACCGTCCCTTGCGCCCGCTATTTCCAAAGGGCATGCGCAACGACGTCCAGGTCATTAACACCCTGCTGGCCTCGGACAAGGACAACGAGGCCGACGTGCTGGGGATCGTCGGCGCAAGCGCCGCCCTGCACATTTCCCGTATCCCGTTCAACGGGCCGATCGGGGCGGTGAGGGTCGGCTACGACGGAGAGAACTTCGTCGTTAACCCGACGCGATCGTTCCTGGCTGAGAACCCGAGCCTGGACCTGGTGGTGGCCTCCACCGCCAAGGGAGTGGTGATGATCGAAGCCGGCGCCTCGCAGCTTCCGGAGGACGATGTCGAAGCCGCAATCGAATTCGGCCACGAGCACAACCAGGAGCTGATCGGACTCCAGGAAGAATTGCGCGAGCTCTGCGGGGTTGAAAAGGCCGAGCCGATCATCGCCGGCGTTTACGAAGGCGCCGAAGAGGCGGTCACGGCGGCAGTCGGATCTGATCTGGCGGCGGCGGTGCGAGTCACCACCGAGCCCGATCGGAGCGAGGCGGTTGCCGCGGCGCGCGAAGTCGCGAATGCCGCGCTCGAGGATTCGGGCCTTGAACCCGAAGCGGTAGCGGCCGGTTTTGAATCCGCGCTCAAGGCTGCCACCCGGGCTGCCATCCTGGACGACCAGCTGCGCCCCGACGGACGGGCCCCCGGCCAGTTGCGGGAACTCTCCGCCGATGTCGGAATCCTGCCGCGGGTGCACGGCACCGGACTGTTCCAGCGCGGCCTCACCCAGTGCCTGAACATAGTTACCCTGGGCAATGCCCGCTCGGTGCAGCGCATCGGCTTGGACAACCTCGACTGGGAAGAGTCCAAGCGCTACATGCACCACTACTACATGCCACCATTTGCGTCCGGCGAAGCGTACCCGCTGCGCGGCCCGCGGCGGCGTGAGATCGGACATGGCTACCTGGCCGAGCGCGCCATCACTCCGGTTCTGCCGGACGAATCCGAATTCCCGTACGTGATTCGCACCGTGTCCGAGATCCTTTCATCGAACGGCTCAACGTCGATGGCCGCCACCACCGCTTCGGCGTTGGCGCTGATGGATGCCGGCGTGCCGCTGAAGGCCCCGGTGACCGGAATCTCGATCGGGCTCATCTCCGACGGCGACGGCCGGCACGAGATCCTCACCGACATCCAAGGCGCCGAGGATCACTTCGGCGACATGGACTTTAAAGTCGCCGGATCGGCCGAAGGCGTAACCGCGATCCAGCTGGACATCAAACTCGATCACATTCCGCTCTCGATCATCGGGCCGGTGCTGGCGCGCGGGCGCGAGGCGAGGATGGAAATTCTTGAGGTGATGCAGGCGGCGATCGACCAGCCACGCGACTCGGTAAACACCTGGGCGCCCAAGATCGAGATCCACAAGATCGATCCGGCCAAGATCGGCGAGGTGATCGGGCCCGGCGGCAAGGTGATCCGCAAGCTCGAAGAACTCACCGGCGCTTCGATCGACATCGCCGAGGACGGCACCCTGACGGTCGCCGCCCCGGACCGCGAACAGGCCGAAAAGACGATCGCGATGATTCGCGACATCATCGGCGACATCGAACTCGGGCGGGTGGTGTCCGGCCCGGTGGAACGCATCCTGCCGTTCGGCGCATTTATTGAATTCGCGCCCGGCAAGCAGGGCATGATCCACATCTCCGAACTTGCCGATTACCGAGTCGAAGAAGTCGAGGACGAGGTTTCGGTCGGTGACGTGATCGAGGCCAAAGTAATCGAAATCGACGACCTGGGGCGGATAAACCTCTCCCGCAAGGCAGTCCTGATGGGCGACGACTACACCGGTTATCGCCCGCGCCGCGGCGGCGGCGGCGGAGGCCGGCGCAACGGCGGCCGTGAGCGAGGCGGATTCCGCGACCGCGGCGGCGACCGCGGCGGCGACCGTGGTGGCTTCCGGCGCGGGGGACGCGGCGGCGGACGTCGTGACCGCGACTTTGACCGCGGTGGCTTCCGTGACGACTACGGCGACCGGGGCGACCGGGGCGACCGGAGCGACCGAGGCGACCGAGGACGCGGACGCGGACGCGGCCGGAGTTTCGACCGCAACCGTCCGCAACGGCGCCGCAACTGGGACGATGACCGCGGACGCGGCCGGGACCGCGATCGCAGCCGCGGCCGCGAGCCCGACTGGGAATTCATGGACTAACCGATGACCAGAGTCGCCGTATCCGGGGCTGCCGGAAAAGTCGGTCGAGAGGTGGTCGCCGCGGTTGCGGCGGCCCCCGACCTGGAACTGGTGGGACTCTGTGATCTTGGGCCGATCCCGGAAGAGACCGCCCCCGAGGTCGGCGCCGACTGCCGGGGTCGCGAACTGGACCGGGTACTGGCTGAGTCCGGTGCCGCGGTGGTGGTGGATTTCACCAACGCCGCCGCCGGTCCCGACCATCTGCTCGCCGCCGCCGCCGCCGGGGTCTGCCCGGTGGTGGGCACGACCGGTTTCTCCGACCAACAGGTGAGCGCCCTCGGCGCAGCCGTTGCCGCAGCCGGGATCGGGGGCTTTCTGGCGCCGAATTTTGCGATTGGCGCGGTCCTGCAGATGCAGATGTGCCAGTTGGCGGCGCGTCACTTCGACACCGTAGAGGTGATCGAGCTGCACCACGACCAGAAAATCGACGCCCCCTCGGGCACCGCGCTGGCGACCGCGCGCCGAATCGCTGAGGCGGCCGGCGGCGGCACGCGCGACGTGGGAACCGAGAAATTCGCCGTCGAGGGCGTGCGCGGCGGCAACGTGGACGGGGTGAAGGTTCATTCGGTCCGGTTGCCGGGACTGGTCGCCCACCAGGAGGTGATCTTCGGCGGGACCGGCCAGACGCTCACCCTGCGGCACGATTCAATCAGCCGTGAATCCTTCATGCCCGGAGTGCTGCTCGCCGTGCGCCGGGTCCAATCACTGAACGGGCTGGTAATCGGCCTGGACAACCTGCTGGACTAGGCCTGGCCGGACATGACCGATTGCGCGCTCCGTGATCCGCCGTCCGGACGGCGGCACCAGTACCAGCGAGGACCGAGAGGGCTATGAGAGCACCTAACGTGGCCGTGGTCGGCGCTACCGGCGCGGTGGGCGGAGTATTGCTGGGGATCCTGGCCGAGCGCGGATTCCCGATCGCGAACCTGAGGCTTTTGGCCAGCAAGCGGTCGGTCGGCCGAACAATCACCTTTACCGGCCGCGACTACCAGGTCGAGGAACTTCGCGAGGACTCGTTCGTTGGAATCGACCTGGTGTTTTCGGCCGCCGGCGGCAGCATAGCGCGCTGGTTCGCACCGCACGCGGTGGCCGCCGGGGCGATCGTGATCGACAAGAGTTCGGCCTGGCGCTACGAGCCCGAGGTACCGCTGGTGGTCCCCGAGGTGAACAGCGACGAACTGTCCCGCCACCGCGGGATCATCGCCTGCCCGAACTGCTCAACGATCCAGATGGTGATGGCCCTGGCGCCGATAGACAAGGCGTTTCCGATAAGCCGGGTCGTGGCCTCGACCTACCAGGCCGTATCCGGCGCCGGTGCGGCCGCCATGGCAGAGCTCGCCCAGCAGATCTCCGACATAGGCGGCGGGCGCACGCCACAGGCATCCGTGCTACCGCGCCAGATAGCCCATAACGTGGTCCCGGAGGTTGAGACCTTCCGGCCCGAGGACGGCTACACCAGCGAGGAATGGAAAATGGCGGCCGAGACGCGCAAGATCATGGCCCGGCCGGAGCTCAGGATCTCGGCCACCTGCGTGCGGGTACCGGTGGCGCGCGGGCACTCCGAATCGATAAACCTCGAATTCGACCAACCGGTCGATGTCGACGCGGTCCGCGAATTGCTGGCCAATGCCTCCGGGATCCAGGTGATCGACGCGCCAATGGATAAGCCGCCTCGCTACCCGACGGCGCTGGACGCCGACGGCAATGACAACGTCTGGGTGGGCCGCATCCGGCGCGACGTCTCGACCGAAAACGGACTCTGTCTGTGGGTGGTCTCGGACAACCTGCGCAAAGGCGCGGCAACCAACTCGGTCCAGATTGCCGAGCAGTTGCTGGCACGCGATCTGCTGGCCCCCGCGGCCCCCGACGCCGAGCTGGCCAGAACTTAAAATCTGCCCATTCGGCCGGAAGTAACGAACGTGTTGGGAGGCAGGCAGTGAAGTTGGAATTCGGGCGGTTGATCACCGCCATGATCACCCCGTTCGGCGATGACGGCGCGATCGACATCGACACCTTCGCAGTCCTGGCCGACGGCCTCATCGAGGCTGGCAACGACACCCTGCTGGTGACCGGTACTACAGGCGAGTCGCCGGTGCTCTCCGAGTCCGAGCGCGCCGACCTGTATCGCGAAGCGGTCCGGGTCGCCAACGGGCGGGCCAAGATCATGGCCGGTACCGGCGGTTACAACACTGCCGAGAGCATCCATCTTTCGCAGATGGCGGCCGAATGCGGAGTGGACGCTTTGTTGCAGGTGGCGCCCTACTACAACAAGCCACCTCAGGAAGGCCTGTACCAGCACTTTGCGGCAATTGCCGCCAGCACCGACCTTCCGAACATGCTCTACAACGTGCCCTCGCGCACCGTCACCAACATTGACGCTGCCACGGTCGCGCGCTGCTCGCAGATTGAGAACATTTTTGCGGTCAAGGAAGCCAGCGGCGATTTCGATCAAATTGCCGAAATCATCCGCACCGCCGAACCCGGCTTCCTGGTTTATTCGGGCAACGACGGCGACACGCTGCCGATGATGGCGCTGGGCGGCGTCGGCGTCGTGTCGGTCGCATCGCACCTGGTATCCGGCCAGATAAAGGCGATGATGAACGCGACTGTTGACGGCGACCTGTCGACCGCCGCATCCCTGCACATGGAAATACTCCCGCTGGTAAGGGCGCTCTTCCCGGCCGGGTGGAGCAGCCCGATAGCGCTAAAGTCGGCGCTGAACTCGGTCGGCTTCAACGTCGGGCTGCCGCGCTTGCCGCTGGTCGAGCACGAGCCATCGCTGGCGGCCGAACTGGCCGCGATCACGCGCGGCCAGACGCTCGACCAGTACCTGTTCGCCCGGGTGAGCTAGACCTGGCCGAATCCGGCCCGGCGGCCACCGTAGAAGGCCTTGCCGCGGCCATTGCCGAATGCACCTCATGCGAATTGGCCAAGACGCGCCGCAACGCCGTGCCGGGAGAGGGGAGCCGCGCTGCCGACATCATGTTCATTGGCGAGGGGCCGGGCCAGCGCGAGGATGAATCGGGGCGCCCGTTTGTAGGGCCGGCCGGTAAATTTCTGACCGAGATGCTGGCCGACATCGGCCTGCAGCGCGGCGACGTGTTCATCACCAACGTGGTCAAGTGCCGCCCGCCGGGCAATCGCGATCCGCTGCCGCAGGAGGTGACCGCGTGCTCCGGCTGGCTGAAAGCCCAGATCGCCGCGATCGGGCCGCGCGTCCTGGTCCTGCTTGGCCGACACGCCCTGCAGCGCTTCATTCCGGGCGCCCGGATCTCGGCCGAGCACGGCCAGATCCGGCGTTTCGGCTCAATCAGCGTCATGCCGATGTACCATCCGGCGGCGGCATTGCACAATCCGGGCCTGCGCGGCGCCTGCCTGGACGACTTCCGACGGCTCAGGCAGTTTCTGGAGAAGCCCCCCGAACCGGCCGAGTCGCCCCCCGAACCTGACACCGCGCCCACGCCAATCCAGCGGTCGCTTTTCTGATTTAACCGCTCGGCCCGTCAAACCGGGCCCCGGCGTGGCGCGCCCAAACACAAGAACTATTCGCATCAAGGAATCAATCATTTGAAATCAAATTCGCACAGCGTGCGCGCCACCTTTCTAGGCGGCCTGGGCGACGTAGGCCGGAATTGCCTGCTGCTCGAGTGCCAGAACGACGCGATCCTGATCGACTGCGGTGTGCTCTTCCCCGACGAACGCGCGCCCGGAGTGGATCTGATCCTGCCCGATCTGGACCTGCTCGATGATTTATCCACCAACCTTCGCGCGGCATTCTTCACCCACGGTCATGAGGACCACATCGGGGCCGCTCCTTATCTGTTGCGGCGTCACGAACTGCCGCTCTACGGGTCTCCATTGACCCTGGCCCTGCTCAACGCGCGGCTTGAGGAAGCCGGTCTGGCCAAAGATGCCGACATGCGGCGGCTGCGGGTCCACGCGACCGTTCGCCAGGGCTGCTTCGAGGTCACTCCGTTCCATGTCTGCCATTCAATTCCGGACGCGCTCGGATTTGCCATCCGGACACCGGCCGGGATGCTGATTCACACCGGCGACTACATGCTGGACAACCGGCCGCTGGACGGAAACCTGACCGACCTGCAGATGCTCGGTGAACTTGGCAGCGAAGGGGTGCTGGCCCTGTTTGCCGATTCGACCAACGCCGACGTGCCCGGGCACACGCCCTCGCAGAAGTCAATCTACGACGGTCTGGCGAAGGTCTTCGCGCAGGCCGAATACGGGCGCGTGATCGTGGCCAGCTTTGCATCCAATCTGGCCCGTGTGCAGCAGATCGCCGACCTGGCCCACCAATACGGGCGGCGGGTGTGCCTGCTGGGTCGTTCACTGGAGCGCAACCTGCCCCTGGCGGCCGACCTGGCACTGCTCGATATCGACCCCACCGACCTGCTGCCGACCAGGCTTATCGATCAGGTCCCGCACGAGGAGTTGGCGATCGTCTGCACCGGCAGCCAGGCCGAACCGGGTTCGGCCCTGGCCCGCCTGGCCGAAGGCCGGCACCCGCTCCTGGAAATCGACCAGGGCGATACGGTGATTATTTCGGCCTCGACCGTACCCGGCAACGAGCGGCCCGTGCAGCGCATGGTCGGCGAACTGTTCCGCCGCGGCGCGAACGTGATTTTTGGGCAGCTCGGCGACGTGCACGTCAGCGGTCACGCGGCCCGCGAGGACACCCGCACCCTCCTGTCGGTGGTCCGTCCGCAATTCTTCGTCCCGGTGCACGGCAGCCATCACCACCTCGCGCTGCAGGGCCAGGTCGCGATCGAGGCCGGTCTTCCGGAGGATGCCGTCATGGTGGTGGGCGACGGGGCGGCGCTGGAGATCGGCCCGGATCGCATCGCCCAGGTCGGCCAGCGCCAGGCCCGGTACATTCACGTGAATCGCGGCGCCCCACGGGCGTTCATCAGCGAGCGGATTCTGAGCCAACGCCGCCAGCTTGCCCGAGCCGGCATAGTCGTCGTCACCGCCCGAGTGGATCTGCGCCGGGAACGGCTGGCGGGGAAACCGCAGGTGCGCGGCGTGGGCCTGTTTGACGAAGCCGACGACGTCCTCGCGGACATCGCTGACGAACTCGGCCAGCGGCTGGCGAGCGATCCCGAGCCCCTGGCCGATCTGGAAGAAGCCGAATCAAGAGTTAAAATGCTCGTCGGGAGGCAGCTGAAAGCCGAAACTGGCTTGCGGCCACGGATCGTTGCGATCGTGACCGCAGGCTGACGGCGTATGACCCGCCCAACCGGAGAACGAAGCTTTGGCCAGAGCCAAGCTGGCTGCCCGCCGCCGCCATCCCGACCGCACCGGTGCTTGGTTCGCGATTGCCTCCGCCGCATCGACGGTGCTGATAATCGCCGCCCTGGCACTCCCGATCCTGCCCGACCACCCGCTGGCCCGATTCCCGGCTGACGTATTCGTCCTGACTCTGGGTCGGGCCTCGGTCCCGGCCATGCTCCTGCTTTTGCTCCTTAGCGCGGCAGGAACCGCGGCCGTGATTCTGCAGCGCCACCTCGTCGGGGCGCTGCAGGTCTCGCTGGCGCTGGGCCTGATAGTCGCCCTTGCCACTTTTGAAGCGGTAGCCGACCTCTCTTCCGGCGGCAGCGGCGCCGGTGGCCTGGTCGGGAACTGGTTTGGCGGCCGTCTGACGGCTCTTTTGCCGGACGTGATCGCCGGGCCGTTGACCGGCTTGGCCGCGTTGGCGCTGGCCGGCGGGGCACTGCTGGCTTCCACCTGGGCCCGCGGCCAGCTGGGCCGCCTGGGTGCGCTGACTATCGACGCCGGGCGCTCCGCCGGACAGCGGAGCACATCGCTCGCCGACTGGCTCAACGCCAGATTCGGGGTCAAGCTCGATGACGGGGACTTCGATCCGGGCGAGGCCGAACCGATCGATGCTGCGCCACCGGCGGCACCGGCCGAGACCGAGGACGCGCCCGAGCTTGTAATCAAGCAACCGGCGTTCGAGAAGCAGGCAGTCGTGGCGGCGGACACCGATTCGGTCGATGAGCAGGCCGGCTGGGTCTGTCCGGGACCGGAGCAACTCGAGGCCCCGATGCGGCGCGAGCGGGTCTCGCACGGCGAGATCACCGAAAACGCATCGATCATTGAAAAGACGCTTGCCAACTTCAAGGTCGACGTGCGGGTCGTCGAGGCTATCCCGGGCCCGGTCGTCACCCAGTACTGCATCGCGCCCGCTGCGGGCGTGCGCGTGACCCACATAACCCGTCATGCCGACGACCTGGCGCTGGCGCTTTCGGCCCGCAGCGTGCGGATCGAATCCCCGATCCCGGGACGTCCGTTCGTGGGGCTTGAGATCCCCAACCGCGACCCCAGCGTGGTCACGATCCGCGAACTTCTTGAATCACCCCAATTCAGCGACAACCCCGAACCGCTCAAGATCGCGCTGGGCAAGGACGTTGCCGACCACGCCCAGGTGCGCTCATTGGCCCGCATGCCGCACCTCCTGATCGCCGGTTCGACCGGTTCGGGGAAATCGGTTTTCCTCAATTCGCTGCTGGTTTCGCTGCTCTCCCAGTACACCCCGGACGACCTGCGCATGGTCCTGATTGACCCCAAGATGGTTGAATTGGTTCCGTACAACCACGTCCCGCACCTTCTGATGCCGGTGGTCTCAACCCCGGCCGAAGCGGTCCCGGTGCTGGCCTGGGTGCAGCAGGAAATGACCCGTCGCTATCGGCTGCTGCGCGATTCCGGGCGCCGCAACATCGCCGCCTACAACTCCGATCCGGACCGCCCCGAATCCGAGCGTGTCCCCTACCTGGTCGTGGTCGTCGATGAGATGGCCGACCTGATGATGACCGCTCCGGCTGAAATCGAGCATTCGATCTGTCGACTGGCGCAACTGGCGCGCGCGGTCGGGATTCACCTGGTGATCGCCACGCAGCGCCCGTCGGTTGACGTGATTACCGGTCTGATCAAGGCCAATTTCCCCTCGCGGGTGGCGTTTGCCGTCTCAAGTCAGGTCGATTCGCGCACCATCCTGGACCAGTCGGGCGCGGAGAAGCTGATGGGCCGCGGTGACATGCTGTTCAATTCGGTCGAACACGGCAAGAGCGTGCGCGTGCAGGGGGCGTTCTCATCCGATGACGACATAACCCAGATCATCAATTTCTGGGCCAACCAGGGCAGCAGCGAGCACGTTTCCCAGGAAGAGATTTCACAGGCGCCGCTGGTCGGGACGCCGGTCGACGACGCCAGCCTCTACCACGAGGCGGTCAACGTGGTCACGCAGTTCAATTACGCTTCGCCGGCCCTGCTGCAACGCGAGCTCAAACTGGGCGCCGGCAAGGCCGCCGACCTGATCGACAAGCTCGCTGCGAACGGGATAATCGGGCCACGCGAAGGTGACAGCGCCTCGCGACCGGTTCTGGCGGACCGCGATTCGGCCGCGGTCGCCGCCAAGCCCGCAGATCAGCCCGCTAATGCTTGACCCCCAGGACCTGCGCCGGGATTTCCCGGCGCTGTCCGAGATGACTTTCCTAAATAACGGCGCGGTCGGAATAACCCCGGCCCCGGTGGTGGAGAAGATGCTGGCGGCGTTGCGCTTTTCGGAGCAATCCGGCCAGGCCGCTTACGCCCACTTCGCCGACGAACGGGACCGCGCCCGGGCGGCGGTTGCCCGATTGATCGGCGCCGAACCCTCCGAGGTGGCGTTCGGCAACAACGCCACCGAGGCGATCAACTGGGTCTTGGCGTCATTCCAGTTCCAATCCGGCGATGAGATTCTGATCTCCGACTACGAGCACCCGGCGCTGATCTATCCGTCCAGCTGGCAGCGCCAGCAGGGCAAGGCGCGGGTGACGCACTTTTCGGTCGACGCCGACCCGGCCCTTACCCTGGCGGCGGTCGAGGCCGCAATCGGACCCAGGACCCGGATGGTGGCGATCTCGCACGTCGAACGTCACAACGGTGTCCGCCTTCCGGTCGCCGAGATCTGCAAGCTGGCCGCCCGGCGTGGAGTCCTCACTCTGGTGGACGGGGCCCAATCGCTGGGGATGTTCCCGGTGGACGTGCAGCAGCTGGGATCCGATTTCTACATCGGCAACCTGCACAAATGGCTCTGCGGGCCCAACGGGACCGGGGTGCTGCAGGTTCGCTCCGACCGGTTGGGGCTGCTGCGCCAACAGCATGTCGGACCCTCCGGCCGCTGGGGCGAGACCACTTGGGACCTGGCCGGCGGCGTCAACCTTCCCGATGCCGCCTACCGTTTTGAATACGGAACCTCGACCCCGGCCCGCTACACGGGTACGGCCGAGGCCGTCGCCTACCTCGAGAATCTCGGTTGGGAAGCGATCGAGGCCCGCCTGCGCGGGCTCAAACAGGTGGCCCAGCAGGCAATTGCGGAACGCGGCTGGCGCCTGCTCTCCCCGCCCGATTGGGAAGATTCTTCGGCGCTGGTGGCGTTTGCGCCCCCCGATGGTCGGGGCGGGCGGCAAATCTGTGAGGAATTGGCCGAAAGCAAGATTTATCTGTCGCCGACGCAGGACGATGGGGTCCGGCTCTCGCCGCACATATACAACACCGCCGAAGAGATCGAAATCGCCCTGGATGCGGTGGCCGCCGCGAACGGGTAGCGGGCGTAGGCAATGCGCACCGGCAAATCGGTTTCGGCCACGATCACCGAACTGGCGCTGGCGCTCATCATCATCGCCGTCCTCCTGGTCGCCCTGTGGTTCCTGCTGCTGCGCGACCGCGATCCCGGACCGCCAAACCAGACCCTGCAGGAGAGTGTCGGTCTTGTCGCGGCCAGCGAGGACACCGCCGAGAAAGCGGTGCGTGACCTACAGCTGAGCGAAACCCTGACCCCGGCGCCGACCCAGCCGCCGCCGGTCGCCAGCCCGCCCCCGCTGGAGCGCTATCACACGGTGGCTTCCGGCGACACCCTAATCAGCATCGCCGCGGCCTATGAAGTGCCCTGGGAAGAATTGGCCGAGCTGAACGGGATCGACGATCCGCGGTCACTGCAGATCGGCCAAGAACTGCAGATACCCAGCTAGGTCCTGCACCCGCCGATGCGGGAGTCCGGGCCTAAGATTCGTGACCGCCGGCAATGAACGCCTCGAAATTGCAGATGAGCGCGTTCCTGGCCTCGGCCATCGGGATGTGGGGCAGCCTTTACCTTTACGTCCCCGCGTTCGCGGTATTTGCCGAAGAGCAGGGTGCCTCGCTGGCGATGGTGGGCTTGATCTGGTCGGCCTACGGCGTCGTACAGGGGATCCTGCGGGTTCCGACCGGGTACTTTTCGGACCGCTTCGGCAGGCGCCTGCCATTCCTCGTCATCGGTGTCGGCATGACCGCGCTGGGTTCGCTGCTGATGGCCCTGTCGCCCCATCCGGCGGTGCTGATGCTGGGGCGCGGGCTGCACGGCTTCGGCGCGGCCGCGTTCGTGGTCCAATCGGTCTATTTCGCCAGCTTTTTCCCGCCCGAAAAAGTCACCCGCGCGCTCCTGGGGATCAGCTCCCTAATCGCGCTGACCCAGTTGGCGGTTTCCCTCTTGGGCGGACAGATGGCCCTGCACTGGGGCCAGTCATCAACGTTCTGGGGTTCGGCGGCGCTCGGCGCGATTTCGGTGGCGGCGATCATGGTTGCCGGCGAGCAGCACGTTGCCCGCCGGATCGAATTCGACTGGAGCCGATTCCGGACGGTCCTGGCCGATCCCGTCCTGCTGCTGGTTTCGGCCACCGCCGCGCTGCTGGTTTTCGGCGAATTCGGGATCACCCAGACGACCATGCTGCTGCTGGCCGACCGGCTCGGCGCCGATTCGGCCTATCTGGGCCTACTCACGGCGATCAATTACCTGGCAATCGGCTCGGCCGGACTGTTGCTGGCGACCCTCGGTTCGTACCCGGAACGGTGGGTGGTGATCGCGGGTCTGGTGATCAGCGGGGTCGCGCTGCTGCTGATGCCCCTGGCGGGCGGGTTGGCCGGCCTGACGGTGCTGGCATTCGTGAAGGGCGCCATGCGCGGGTCGATGATGCCCTCGCTGATGGGCCTGGGATTGAAGGTGGTCGCGCCCGATGCGCGCGCCAGCGCGATGGGCTTGTTTCAGGCCATTTATGCGATCGGCATGTTCGCGGGCCCGGTCTCTACCGGAATCATCAGCCAAGTCGCCGGGCTCGAGGCCCCCTTCTATGCGATTGGGGCATTCACGACGCTGGCCGCGGGCCTCGTATTTGTCCTGTTCAGGCGCTGGCAGGCCGGTTGATTGGCGAGCGCGGCAGAGCGGGGAATTAAACTGATTTTTTGAACCAGCAGGGGTCGCGCTGAGGCGGCCGAGCAGCGGGTGGCAGACCACCCTGATAGGCGCGACACAGCTTGAGAAAACGCAAATTCGCCGAGATCGATCGCGGGCCGCTGGGGACGGCGGTATTCCAGACTCGCAAGCAACGGCGGCTGACCCAGGGCGAGCTGGCCAACCGCCTGGGCCGCAACCGGCCCTGGATCTCAAACGTGGAGACCGGCAAGGTCACAAACCTGCAGGAAGAGGACCTGGTGGGGCTGGCGGCGGTTTTAAATATCTCGATATCCTCGCTGCGCTCGGCCCACGAAATGTCGGCCGCGCCTTCGGTCATGGGCCTCCCCGGTTACACCGTCCTGCAGTCGAACCGGCACTGCGGGGCCTGCCACCACCTGGTAGAGCCCGACGCCAATTACTGCACGCACTGCGGGGCGGCGCAACCGATGCTGGTGAACTGTCCGGCCTGCGCGAAGCCCAACAATCCGGGCGCGCGCTTCTGCGGGCGCTGCGGCGCGCAGCTACAGAGCTAGGCTAGGCGCCGAAGAAAAGTTTCCGGCCGGGATTGCAACCCGGCGGCGGGGTGCGCTTAGGCGACCTGGTCCAGGCTGGACTTGATCCGCGACTCGGGAACGTAGCCGACTATTCGGTCTACTTCGGACCCGCCTTTGACGAACAGCAGGGTCGGGATCCCGCGCACGCCGAATTGGGTCGCGTATTCCTTGTTGGCGTCGGTGTCGACCTTTACGAACTTGACTTTGCCGGAGTATTCGTCGGCTAGCTTTTCGAATACCGGCGCCATCATCTTGCAGGGGCCGCACCATTCGGCCCAGAAGTCCACTATCACCGGTTGCTCGGAATCGAGCACCTCGGCCTGAAACTCGGTGTCTGCTACGTGCGAATAGGCTGCCATGTCTATGTGCGCCTTTGCGATTTCTGCGGTCTGATCCGGTGTCAACGGATGTTAGCCCACCACCAGGTTCAGCAGCCGCTCGGGCACGTAGATGACCTTGCGGACCGCCTTGCCGTCAAGGTGGACCTTGACGTTGGGGAGCTCCAGCGCCGCAGCCAGGGCTTCATCTTCGGCCAATCCGGCCGGGGCATCCATCCGGTCGCGGACGCGGCCGTTAACCTGCACCACCACGGTCACGCTTTCCGAACGCAGCAGCGCCGGGTCGGCTTCCGGCCAGCTGGCGCCTACCACGCTTGCGGAGTTGCCCAGCATCTCCCAAAGTTCCTCAGCCAGGTGCGGGGCGACCGGTGCCAGCAGCCGCACCAGGATGTCCTTGACCTCCGCTCCGGCGGGCGAATCGGCAAGCTCCTGCGACCAGATCGCCAGCAGCTCGTTGACCGGTTCCATCAGGCCGTTGGCGAGCATGGTGTTAAAGCGCAGCTGCTCGATGTCCTCGCTGCACTTGGCGATCGCGCGGTGGGCGATACGGCGCGCCTGGCCGCTGGCTCGATCCAGCGGCTGCGGGCCGCGTTCCGGGAATTCCGGTTCGCCGGAAATTAACCGCAGGAGGCGCCGGTAAAACCGGGTGATGCCGTTCAGGCCGCTTTCGCTCCATGGCAGCGTGCCCTCGAGGGGGGCCATGAACATCTCGTAGCCGCGCAGGCTGTCGGCGCCATAGCGCTCCACCACGCTGTCGGGCGTGACCACGTTGCCCAGCGATTTGGACATCTTGCCGGAGCGGATCGGGGCCCAGTCGCCGACCGGGTCACCGCGCAGCTCGAATTCGGCCTTGGCCGGGGCGTGATAGAGAAAGTCCCGCTCCTCGCCGCTCGGGTTGGAGTAGACGTCGAAACCTTCACTCACGCGCGCCGAGATCCGCCCGCCCGCCAGCTTGGCCTGTTCGAGATTGACCCAGCCGTCCTCGGCCAGCATCATCCCCTGGTGGCGCAGCGCTTTGAACGGTTCCGGGGATGAAACGTGCCCGGCGTCGTAGAGGACCTTGTTCCAGAACCGCGCGTAGAGCAGGTGCATCACCGAGTGCTCGGCGCCGCCGACGTAGAGATCGACCGGCATCCAGCGCTTCTCGGCGTTCGGCTCGACCGGACCGGACTCGAAATCGGGGGTTATGAAACGCAGGAAGTACCAGGACGAGCAGGCGAACCCGCCCAGGGTGTCGGTCTCGCGGCGGGCCGGGCCGCCGCATTGCGGGCAGCTGGTTGCGACCCAGTCGCGGGCGCGCTCGAGCGGCGATCCCAGTTCGGGGTCGGGCCGGAAGTCTTCGAGCGGCGGCAGGAGCACCGGCAGCTCCTCTTCCGGCACCGGCACCTGGCCGCATTCCTCGCAGTGAACGATCGGAATCGGGCAGCCCCAGTAGCGCTGGCGCGAAATCAGCCAGTCGCGCAGGCGGTAGTTGACGGCCGCGCTGCCGCGCCCGCGGGCCTCAAGGTCGGCGGTCACCGCCGCGATCGCCGAATCCGAATCGAGCCCGGAGTGGGAACCGGAGTTGATCAGGCGCCCTTCGCCCACGTAGGCTTCCGCCAGGGGCTGCCCATCCCAGCCGGGCGGCTCGATCACCACCGGGATCGGCAGGTCGAAGCGCTCGGCGAAATCAAAGTCGCGCTGATCGTGGGCGGGGACCGCCATGATCGCTCCGGATCCGTAGCTGGCCAGCACGTAGTCGGCTACCCAGATCGGGATCTTCTCGTCGTTGACCGGGTTTATCGCAAAACTTCCGGTAAACACCCCGGTCTTTTCGCGCTCGGCGGTGGCGCGTTCGATTTCCGAAGTCCGCAGGGCGCGATCCACGTACTCGCCGACGGCCTGCGACTGCGCGGGCGCGGTCAACTCTTCCAACAGCGGGTGCTCGGGCGCCAGCACCATGAAGGTGGCCCCGTAAAGGGTGTCGGGCCGGGTCGTATAGACGCTCAGCTGGTGGCCGGCCTCGGTCTCGAAAATCACGTCGGCGCCGGTCGAGCGCCCAATCCAGTTGACCTGCATCCGTTTGGTGGATTCGGGCCAGTCGACCTGATCCAGATCTTCGAGCAGGCGGTCGGCGTAGGCGCGGATGCGGAAGAACCACTGCCGCAGCGGCTTGCGGTAAACGTTGGAGTGGCCGCGCCAGCATTTCCCGTCGGCCAGGACTTCCTCGTCGGCCAGGGCGCCGCAGGTGTCGCACCACCACTGGCGTTTCTCGGCCCGATAAGCCAGACCGCGGCGGAATAGCTGCAGGAATATCCACTGGGTCCAGCGGTAATAGTCCGGGTGCGAGGAATTGATCTCGCGGTCCCAGTCATAACCGCAGCCGACCAGTTTCAGCTGGCGCCGGTAGTTGGCCGCGTATTCGATGATCGACTCGGCCGGGTGCCGGCCCTTGTCGATCGCGTCCTGTTCGGCGGGCAATCCAAACGCGTCCCAACCCATCGGGTGCAGGACTTCGAATCCGCGCATCCGCTTGTAACGCGCGAATGCGTCGACCGGAATGTAGTTGCGGAAATGTCCTACCGAGAGACCGTCGCCGGACGGGTAGGGGAAGAACTCGAGCGCGTAGTAGGGCGGTTTATCCGAGTACGTGGCGGTGCGGTAGGGTTGGTCCTCGTCCCAGCGCCGCTGCCATTTGGATTCGATCCGGGCAAAGTCGTACCCGCCCTGATCGGGCCGGCCGGGGGTTTGATCTGGCATCGGTTAAGTCGTGGTCGGATTGAAACTGGCACCACGAACCGCGGTCGGATCGGGTGGGCACACAGATTTTGACAGCTAGGCGGGGGATCCGGCTTCCGGACTCCCCGATCTTGAACCCAGGCTCGTTGGATCCTGGTTCTTTGCTCCGCTCCCGCGATCCGGGTGGCTAGGCCAGCAAGGTGATCGCCAGCGTCTTCCAGGTTCCTTCGCGCCGGGCCACGAGCGCCGCCCCCCGGCCCTCGCCGGAACGCCCCTCCGGGTGCAGGGCGAGCAGCGCGCCGGTGGTGCCGGCCGCGATCACCTGCAAACGGTCGGACTGGGCTTCGCCTTCCCAAATTCGGGTTTGGGCGCGCAGTTGATCCGGATCCGCCAGGACTTCCACGCAACCCGGCGCGACCACCGCGGTCAGCGGATAGTGAAAGCAGCTCAGCCAGCCTTCCCTATCGCCGGCCTGGCGGGCCGCCTGCCGCAGAAAAGCCGATTGGATCGCCGGTTCCGCCAAAGCTTGCTGGTCGCCGTCGGGCTCGAAGCTGTCGACCCCGAATCGGGCCTGGATGCCCCAGCCCCCGTCCAGGCGGGTGAGGGTGTAGAGGACCCGGTTGGAGACGATCGGCGAATCGTCGGCCCGCCGGCGGGTCCATCCGCCGGCCAGCAGCACCGCGTCTTCCGACGCGTGAATTCGTTTTGGTTCCAGTCCCTGGGTGCGTACCCAGCCGGTGGAGATGAAGCGCTGCCAGCCCATCGATTCGGCGGTGCCCGCGTAGTCGGCGTGGTCGGGGTAAATCCGGGCGGTGGTTCGAGGATGAAAAAACCGGCCTCGCTTGCTGCTCGGCGGGCCGGCCGAAACCCGCACGTGCGGGTAAGACATGACCCCGGCCCAGCCCGCGGGATCCTGAGCGTTGAATCGCTCAAAGAACGCCCAGTAAGCCGCTTCGGGAGTCTTGTAATTTGCGATCGCGAGCCGCCTTTTCGGAATTGACCGGGGATCGAATCTGCGTCTGATTCTGACGGGCGGCGGTGACCCTAGCTGCCGCGCCCCGACTTCCCTGGCGACGGCCCTGGCGGATCGTGCGAACGAAAATACTGAGGCGAATGGGCACGTCGGATCGGTTTCCCATCACCGACCGGCGACACGGAAGGGAATGTGCGCAGATGGCAATTGCAGCCCGAATCTTGGCCGCCTACCTTGTACTGCTGGCCGTGGTTGTCGCGGTCAATTTCATAGCCACGCCGCTCTACCACCCCGGCGGCGACGAACCTTTCACCGTCTGGAAAATACTCAACTGGTTCATGGCGGTCGGCATCGTCATCAATACCCTCATCACCTTTCGGGCCATGCGAGTTGTCGACGCGGACGAGTCGGCCGATTTGCGATCGTTTCTGCGCACAAGGACTCTCTTTTACGTCAGCGCGCTGGTCCTTTTGGCGTTTTTCTGGAACTGGTTCTCCGACCTTTCGCCCAACCATGACCCCGACGGCCTGGTCTGGGTGTTCGTCGATACCGTGATGCCGCTGGTGATGGGCGCCACCGGCGGCCGTCTCTGGCAATTGGCGGCCGACCTGAACTGACCCGGCGACCGCCGGGCCGGCAATCAGGAAGGGCTCGGGCCGGGCAGCCGCCAGCGCCGGCGCTGCGCGGGTACCGTTTCGCAGTCTTGCAGTCCCAAATCCCGGCGCACGTGGCTAGGCCCGCCGGTCGCCTCCCCGGCGCCCGGGGCGATTGCCAGGCACAGCATCGAGTCGGCCAGCCGCAGCGATCCCTCGGCGTCCAGCGCGAACCGCTGCAAGGGCGAATCCGAGCAATCCTCTAGGAAGAGATTGGCCGCATCCTCGGCCGCCGCCGCCGACATGCACAGCTGGTAGGCCGGCATCTGCAGGTTGCCCGGCAGCGGGGTTCCGGACCGGAAAAGCTCGTCGTCGGCGCCGGGCTTGCAGGTATGGGCGCTCAGTGCCGCGGCGAGGTCGAGACTGGCGCCAAAACCGGGGACGTCTACGCAGTAGAACTCGGGCTCGTCCAAAGGATCGATCAGCTGCACCAGCGTCGCCCCGCCACCGCGGGAGCCGAGCAGCGGAGCGGGCGACGACGTCGTCAATTGATCGGACTCGACACGGTCCTGCCCGGACGGATCGACCGCGGAAACGACGGGGATTGGAGACGGCCCGGCGGCCGGACCGGAACTCGTGCTCGCTGCGTCCTCGGTACACCCGGCTAGCGACATTGCAAAGAGCGGCAGCAGCACAAAGCGCGCCAGGCCGCCGGCGAGCTTGGGTGCCGGACCGAAACTCCCCAGGGTTATGTGGTTGGCCGGGCTTCTATTCCCACCATCCGGACCCGAAATAGAGTTCGTCGTGGCGGACTACCCAAGTGTGTTTGAGCGTATCCATTGCGGTCTGGGGATTTTCGAAGTGGTAGCTGACCCAGACGCCGGTCTCGGTGGCGGCGCCCATTTCCGGCCCGTAATCGTACCCGGTTGAATCGACTCGGGCCTCCCGGCCGGTGCCGATGCGGTCCTTGCGCAGGGGGTGCGAGATCATGATTTCGTTCTCGTCCATGATGAACACGTACCAATGCCCGTTTACGCTCTCTGTGGTGTTGTAGAACGCAACCGTGTCCACGCGGCCGTGCGAGTCGTAATAGTCGATCGCCTGTTGCACGAATTCTTGAGTGAACGCGTTCGGATCGGCGACGTTCGAGGGGTGGGCCGGTGCCGGCGCTGACTTTGGCTGCCCGCCGGTGAATGCCAGCAACGAGAAGACCAACGCGAGGATGGCGATCGCCAGCGCGACAACGCTGAGCAACGCGACCGGGACGGCGAGGCTATCACCGCCGTTTCCTGATGTCATCAACGACTCCTTGTTGATTCCGCGCGGCCGCCCTTAACCGCCGTCAATTGGGATGCGGGCCCGGCCACTCGGAACAATGTGCTGGCCTTGATTCGGCAGCCAAAACCTGCCGCCTGCCCGCTAATTTTCGCCGAACCCGGGCCCTTTCAGCAATCGCGGGATGTGCTATGGTTTGTCATACAAACTAGTTTGTGAACCAATAGATTCAGCTTCCGGCCGATCATCCGGGGGCGCGGGAGAAGTGGCGACTAGCAATGCGATCGGGACAACAAGATGCCCCCGAATTGGCGGCGGGTGAAAGCTGGGATGCGATCCACCAGACCCTTGAGCGATCGCACCGCTCCCTTTATCTGGCGGGCACGGCATCGATCCTGCTGCTCTGGGGCGTGCTGACGTCGGGGTACTTTCTGGTGAGTTTTGCCCTCGGCGAACTGGCTCCAGAATTCGTCGCCGACTACCCCTGGTACCATGGGCCGATTTGGGCCGTGTTGGGTCCGGTGGGGATGGTCGGCAGCATGGTCATCGGGCACCGTGCGAGCGAGCGCAACGCCGGTGGGAGGGCGGCCCGCAACGCCGGCATCCGGGTGTTTTTGTACTGGTTGGCGATCGCAATGGCGGCAGGTGTGATTCCCGGTGTCGCCGGCATGTGGAATTCGGTGCAGGCCGAAAACATCCCCTCGACAATCCTCAGCATCATCTTCCTGGGTTACCTGCTGTTTGGCATCCTTTTCCGGCCTGCCCTTGCCGTGGTCGGGGTTGCGCTTGCGGCCGCGGTCATTGCCCCCCACCACCTCGCCGGAGACTGGGCCGACTTGGTATCCGGCTTGGCGGTGCTGACGATCTGCGGGCTGGGGGTGGTCTGGATCCGCCGGAGCGGCCATCCGTGAGCACGGAGGAGATCGTCCTGGACGAGACCATTCACCAGCCGACGCGACTCCGCATCATGACCATGCTGGTCGCCCAGGCCGAGGATGGGAGGCTCGCCTACGGGTTCATTCAGCAGGCGCTGGAACTTACCGGCGGCAACCTGACGACTCACCTGCGCAGGCTTGAGGATGCGGGGTTTCTCGAGACGTGCAAGGTGTTTGAGAACTCCAAGCCGCGCACCTGGATTAGCGCCACCGAATCGGGCCGCCGCGCCTACGCCAGTTACCTGACCAATCTCAGAAAAGCCCTCGACTGGTCGCCGCCGCCCTGATTGACCCGCCGAATTCGTGGCCGACCGGCGGCTAAAGTCAGGTACGATTGGAACCAAAATCGCACGCTAGCTGCCGCGCCCGGCAGGGGCGGGCCGACCGCTGGAGGGATGCCGACGGCCACCTCTGAATCCAGGCATCCCCGCTACGAGGCCGATGAGAACCCGCCGCTGCTGGCCAGCGTCGGCCTGGGTCTGCAATTCAGCCTCATAGCCTCCGCCACGCTCCTGGTGACGCCGGTCATCGTCGCCCAGGCCTCGGGCCGCGGCGACGCCTACCTGGACTGGATGGTTTTCGCGTCCCTGGTCGTCGTCGGCCTCTCGACCATGCTGCAGGTGCGGCGGCTGGGGATCGTGGGCGCCGGCGCGGTCCTGCCGATGTTCACGGCCGCGTTTTCGATCCCGTTCTGCATCACCGCGGTGGTCGACGGCGGACCGGGCACGCTGACCACGCTCATGCTGGTCTCGGCCGCGCTGCAGGTCGTGATTTCGCGCTGGCTGTTCATCCTGCGCCGGATAGTGACCCCGACGGTGGGCGGCACGATCATGATGATCCTCTCGATCACCCTGGCCTACGTCGTCTTCGGTCTGCTCGACGAGGCCTCGGCCGAAGAACCGGTGGCGGCCCCGGTGACGGCGCTCGTGACCCTGATCTTCGTCGGCGCGCTGACCATGCGCGGCAACGCCGTGCTGCGGCTCTGGGCGCCGGTGATCGGTATCGTCATCGGCTGTCTGGTGGCGGCCGGCTTTGGGATCTACGACCCAGATAGGGTGCTCGCGGCCCCGTGGGTCGGCATCCCCGGATCCTGGCCGGGCCTTACCTTTTCATTCGGGGTCCCCTTCTGGACCCTGCTGCCGGCGTTCCTATTTCTGGGAGTGATCATCTCGATCCAGGTCAACGGGGCGGCAATCGCCCAGCAGCGGGTCGCCTGGCGCAAATCGCAGGCGGTGGATTTCCGCGCCGTCCAGGGGGCATTGGCCGGCGCCGGCGCCAGCAACTTCGCCGCCGGCCTGGCCGGAGCGGTCCCCAACATCGTCAACCCCGGGATTATTGGATTCACCCAGATAACCGGCGTCGCCGCCAGGCGGGTTGGATACGTGATGGGCTTGATCCTGATCGCGGTCGCGTTCCTGCCCAAGGTCTCCGGATTCCTGAGCTCCATTCCGGGACCGGTAATGACCGGCTACCTGGTGATGATCACCGGGCTGCTGTTCGTCGACGGCGCCCGCACCGTGATCCAGACCGAGCGGGACCGTCAAAAGCTGCTGGTAGCGGGGGTTTCGTTCTGGATCGGCGCCGCCTTCCAGTTCGGGCTGTTCAACTTGCCCAACCTCGGTTCAGTCCTGGGGACGGTGCTCAAAAGCGGGGTTACGACCGGCGGCCTCACCGCGATGGCGGCGGTCATATTCCTGGAACTTACCAGCCAGCGCCGGATGCGATTCGAATCGCGGCTGCACATAGATTCGCTGCCCGAACTGAACGAGTTCATCGAGGAGTTCGTGCGCCGCCGCAAATGGGGTGATCCGATGCGGGAGCGTTTGCTGGCGGTGGCCGAGGAGACCCTGCTCACCCTGGCGCCGCTGGACCTTGAAGCGGAACTGTCACTTGATCCCGAACCGGCGGATGAGGAAATCAGGCGCCTGGTGGTGCTGGCCAACAGCGAGGGCAGCATCGCCGACCTGGAGTTCATAGGGGGAGGCAACGAGGAAAACCTGGAAGATCAGATCAGCCAACTGCAGTTGCACGACGAAGAGACGCCGCTGGACAATGAAATCTCATTGCGCCTGCTGCGGCGCTATGCCACATCGGTACAGCACCAGCAGTACCACGACAAGGATGTAATCACCGTACAGGTGGATGACCCCAGCCCGTAGTCGCGTATCGGCACCGAACCGGAAGCACGAGCCGTTAACGGGGCTGCGACCTCTCGGCAGGAGATAAGCATGGAATTCGAAAATCCCCAATACCTGGTCTCGACCAACTGGTTGGGCGAGCACCTGCATGACGAAGACGTCCGCGTCTTTGAGTCGACCGTCTTCCTGGGATTTCGTGACGGCGGCGGGTACCTGATCGAGTCCGGGCGGGCGGCGTATGATGCCGGGCACATTCCCGGGGCGGGATTCCTCGACCTGCAGGAGGACTTCTCGGACAACTCGCAAGAGCTGCGCTTCATGATGCCGCCGGCCGCCGAATTCGCCGCCGCCGCCGCCCGACACGGGATCTCGGAGCAATCGAAGCTGATCCTCTACGACCGGGTCGGCACGCAGTGGGCGGCCCGCCTGTGGTGGATGTTCCGATCCATGGGTTGTGCGGACGCCGCGGTCCTGGACGGGGGTTGGGTGCGTTGGGAGGCCGAGGGACGGCCGGTGTCGACCGACGCGGCGAATTACCCCCCGACGACCTTCAATCCGACCCCCGATCCGGGCCGGTTCGCCGACCTCGAGGAAATCAAGGAGTATCTGGCCGCCGATGGCGGCTGCCTGATCAACGCGCTGGCACCCGAGCAGCACAGCGGCGCCGACCAGGGCCGCCGCTACGGGCGCGCCGGGCACATTCCGGGGTCGACCAACGTGCCGTCAATTGCGCTTATCGATCGCGAGACCGCGCTGTTTCGCCCGCCCGCGGAGCTGGCGTCGATGTTTGCCGAGGCCGGCGCCGAACGCGACGAACGGGTGCTGCTCTACTGCGGCGGCGGAATTGCGGCTTCCAACGACGCTCTCGTCCTGACCCTTCTCGGGTACGAGAATGTTGCGGTGTACGACGGGTCAATGTCGGAATACACCAAGGATCCTTCGTTGCCGCTTGAGATCGGTTAATCGACCGCATCTGAGCCTTGGACAGGGCTAGGGTTCACGGAATTGACGCGATGAACCGAATCAGACACGGTAGGCGCATCGGCCGGCTGTCGATTCTGGGCGCAATTGTCTTTGCGATCGCCGGGATTCTGATTGCGTGCGGCCAGCAGGCCGCCGATCCGAGCGAATATGGCGGGGCCGCCGTCGACCTGACCGTGGTAACGGACATCGAACTTTCCCCGGGGGCCAAGGCCGGCGAGGCGGTGTTCGCCGGGAATTGCGCAGCGTGCCACGGGGCCGGAGCCGCCGGAACCTACGCCGGACCAACCCTCATCCATCAGCTCTACCACCCCAATCACCATTCAGATGGGAGCATTCGCGTCGCGGCCGCTGCCGGAGTTCGACAACACCACTGGAATTTCGGCGACATGCCTCCCGTCGCCGGCATTTCCCCGGTCCAGATCGAGCAAGTGATCTGCTACGTCCGGGAAATCCAGTTCGCCAACGGGGTTTTCGAGGACCCATCGCTGCTGCCCGCCTGCTGAATGTGCGGCAGGCTCAAATTTGGCCGGCAGCGCACCCACCCGGACCGGTTCCGCCGATCACGGCGCCAAGTTTGCCCCCAGTAGGCGACAGCTTCACGAGCGCCGCACGGTCAGCGCGGCCAGCACCAGCAGCAATAGGGCAAATCCCCCAAGCACGGTCAATTCCCAGCCGATCCCGGCAAGGCTTTCGCCTTCCGACATCAGCCCCCTCAGTCCCTCCACCGCGTAGGTGAGCGGCAGGAATCGGCCCACCGCCTGGAAATACCAGGGGAGTTGCTCGAACGGCAGCACCGCGCCGGAGAGAAAAATCTGCGGCATCAGGATGACCGGGATGAATTGGACAACCTGGAATTCGTTGCGGGCGAACGTCGAGATGAAGATGCCGAGGTTCACCGCCACCAGGGTGACCAACGCCAGGAGCACGAATATCTGCCACAACGAGCCCTGGTATTGGATCTGCAGGGCAAATATCGTGAAGAGCAGGATGACGACCGCCTGGATTGCGGCAAAAAGCAGGAATCCGAGCAGGTAGCCGACCAGTATGTCGGCCCGCCCGACCGGGGTGGTCAGGAGCCTTTCGATCGTCCCCTGAGCCCGTTCCCGCAAGAAACTCACCCCGGTCAGGAGGAACACGAAAAAGAGCACGAACGTGCCGATGAGTCCCGGAGCGACCAGGTCGAGAATCTCGCGGCGATCGGCGAATGAGAACCCGACCAGCGACATCACCACCACCGGCGCGACGATGATCAGCGCCAGGGAGCGGTGGTCGCGGGTGATCTGGTGGATGATCCGGGTGGAAATCGCCAGGGTGCGGTCGACGGTCATGTTCGACCGCCCTGCCGGACAAAGTGCAGGAAAGCGTCCTCCAGGCTGGGATCGTCGCCGCCGGCGGCGGCCCGCAATTCTTCCGGGGCCCCCAGCGCCACTGTCTTGCCATCCTGGATAAAGGCAAGCCGATGGCAGTGGGCCGCGTCATCCATCGTGTGGCTTGAAATGATCAACGTGGTTCCTGAAGAGGCCATCTCGCAAAAATTGGCCCAGAACGTGGCCCGCAGCTCAGGGTCCAACCCGACGGTCGGTTCGTCCAGGATCAGCAGTTCCGGCTCGTGCACCAGCGCGACCGCCAGACTCACGCGCTGGCGCATGCCCCCGCTGAGGCGGGTAAGCGGGTCGTCCTGGCGCTGGCTCAGCTCCACCCAATCGAGTGCCCGGTCGACGGCTGCGCGGCGCCCGGCAGCGCGGGCAAGCCCGTACATCCGGGCGAAGAAGTCAACATTTTGACGGGCGGTCAACTCCTGGTACAGGGCGCTCTGCTGCGGCATGTAGCCGATCCGGGCGTTGTTGCGCGCCGACGGTGCCTCGCCGAACACCCGGATAGAGCCCGAAGCAGGCTTGAGCAGCCCGACCGGCATTCGTAGCAGAGTGGTCTTGCCGGCGCCGTTGGCCCCCAGGATTCCGAATATCTCGGATTTGTCCACACCCAGGGAGAGGCCGCGCAGTACGCTCAACGCGCCATAGCTGAATTCGACCCGATCTGCTTCAAAGACGTGGCTCATCGCTTCCGTCCAGGCGTCGCTCGCGACCCGGGCAGGTCGAATGACACGCCCCAATGACGGACTATCAGCCCGCCCCTCAATGACCGGACCGGCCGGGGTCCCGATGGCCTCCGGACCAATCCCGGCGGCGGACCAATGCGCGTTCGGATGGGTTGTCGAATGCTGCCGCGGCCGGGTAAGCGGCCGCGGGCGCGGCAGGTTGACTTCGACACGCGGGATCCCCGCCGGCCCGCCCGATGCTTCCGGCCGGCAACCGGCCTGGCGGAGAGTTTCATGGCGTTGCCGCCGTTTGGGCCATCGTGACGCATCCGCCTGGCAGTCTTCTTATGACTCGGGTTCCCAAAGCTCGATCGGATTCCCCTCGGGGTCGTGGATCCGGGCGAAGCGTCCGATGCCGGCCATTTCGCTTTCGTGGCTGACATCGATTCCCGCCGATTTGAGTTGGCCTATCATCGCCGCCAAATCGACCACCCGGAAATTGAGCATGAAAGCCTTGTCGGCTGCGAAGTAGTCCGTGTCCGCGGCAAATGGCGCGAAGACCGTGACCCCGGAATCGGTGACCCAGGGCTGCATCTCCATGTCCTGCGGGGCGGGGTCGATGCCAAGGTGATCCCGATACCACTTGGCAAGCTTGTCGGGGTCCCTGGCCCGGAAAAAGAATCCGCCAAATCCCTGAACGCGATTGATGTCGCATCGCTCCTTTTCGCGGAGTGTAGTGTGCCGCGGGGGAATTCCGTGAAGGAATTCACAGTTGTTGGAGCGTGTAGTTCGGTCCCAAAAGACCGGTGTCGCACCTGCCGGGAAATAATCCATCGCAGACGGGACCGGAGCTCGCGTTCGCAGCGGGCCGGATCCCTGGCCGCCGCCGCCGCCCCTGGGGAGGGGGTGCGGCCGGGGCCGAGAGCAGACCTGCTAGAAACGTCCGGTTGGTTGCGGATTTAGCGTTCTATCCGGAAAGCGGCCGGCCGGTTACCGCGTCAGTGCGGCCAGGGAGAGAACACTTGACGCAAGAAAGCAAAAAGCGACTGGCCATCCGGCCTTACCGGGAATCCGACCAGCGGGCCGTGGTGGAACTCTGGCGCGAGTGCGGGTTGGTTGTGGCCTGGAACGACCCGGAATCGGATATCCGGCGCAAGCTGCAGGTTCAGCCGGACATGTTCCTGGTCGGATTGCTAGGTTCCAGACTGGTTGCGACCGTGATGGCCGGTTACGAGGGCCACCGGGGCTGGATCAATTACCTGGCGGTCAAGTCTGAGTTCCGAAAACAGGGTCTGGGCCGCCGTTTGATGGAGGAGGCCGAAGCACGTTTGATTGAGGCCGGCTGCCCCAAAATCAATCTGCAGGTAAGGAAATCGAACGCCGCCGCCGTTGCTTTCTACGAACGCATCGGTTATTCGTCCGATGACGTCGTGAGCATGGGCAAGCGGCTGGAGGAAGACTCCTGAATCGACCGGGCGCGTACCCCGAGCAGACGGTCTACCGGTTGCTCAAAATCGATCGGCGACGATGTTCAGGGCTACACCGTGCTCAAGGTACGCCTTGGCTGCCGCGAGAACGAGAGCGAAGCCGCCAGTCGCATCTACAACTCGGCCGATTAGGTCATCGGCGTCACCATCGAAGCCGCTATTTACGACACTGACATACGTCCCGTCGGCCCCACGATCTTCGAAAGTCCACTCAACCCGCGACGGATTTTCCGAACCGACATCCCATTCAATATGAATCCGCTTGTCTTGCTCCAATGCCAGCACGCGAACTGTCGTCGAAGCCCCGTACAGATCCCAATACCAGTTCACTGAGCCATCAGCTACCAACGGTCCAGAGGTGCGGTTAAACCAGAACTTCGTAATCACATCTGGATTCACGAAGGCGTCAAACACTTGCGCCACAGGCCGGCGAATGAGCAACTCGATATTCGCAGCAATCCGGTCGTCTACGGACATCTGCGTATGGGTCTTTCGTTCGGCACCCAGTGGCCTGGCACATGCCTGCGTCTGAGTACTACAGGTACTTGCGCGTTGCTGCCTATCGATTGCTTGGTGGAGCGAAAGGGATTCGAACCCTCGACCTCTACAATGCGAGTGTAGCGCTCTTCCGGCTGAGCTATCGCCCCTTGTAGCGCCCCGGGGGGACGGGTTTTATTCGGCTGCGACTACGTTTACGTAGCGTCGCCGATCGTGGCGCTTTTCGAACTTTACATGGCCCGGTTGGAGCGCAAAAAGCGTGTGGTCGCGCCCCATTCCGACGTTGCGACCGGGATGGATGCGGGTGCCGCGCTGCCGGCAGATTATGTGTCCGATCTTGACCAGCTCGCCGTCGTAGCGCTTCACGCCGAGCATTTTCGGGTTCGAATCGCGGCCGTTGCGCGAAGTTCCACCCGATTTCTTCTTGGCCATTTGGATCAGGTCCTAGGTCTGGAGCGGTTTATTCGTCGTCGTAGGCGACTCGGCGTGAGCGGCCAATCTTGATTCCAGTCACCTGCAGGACGGTCTGGTCCTGACGATGCCCGGCCCGGCGCTCGTAGTGTTTCTTGGCCTTGTAGCGCTGGACCCGGATCTTGGGGCCACGGGTATGTCGAACGACCTTGCAGCGGACTTCGGCCCCCTTCACTACCGGAGACCCGACTTTCACGCCCTTGTCGTCGGCGATGAGCAGCACGTCAGAAAGGACGAGCTCGCTGTCGGGGTCGGCGGAGACGCGATCGACGACAAAGGAGTCGCCGATGCGGACCAGGTTTTGGCGCGAAGAGGCGTTGACTACGGCAAACATGACTGTTTCGGGGAATAGGCGCTGCGGGGCATTGAGCGCCGCCAAATCTAGCAAATTAGGCCGGGGTGGTCAATCCCGGCCCCGGTTTCCCGCCGCTGTCTAGCGCCGCCGCCGTTTCCCGCCGCCGCGTCCGCGCCTGCGCCGAACCCGGGCGCCCTGGTTGGCAGGCGGGAGGCGGGTTCGCCAGATTAGGTACGCGGCCGGCCCCACGACCCAGACCACCAGGATCAGCAGACCCCAGACCGCGCGCCACCAAAGCGGAATCTGCCAGGCCGGCCGCCTGGTCACATCCAGCAGGGCAATCACCACTAGGACGAAATTCAGCGGGATTACCAGGAAATAGAGGATTGCGCCGAACGTCTGGTCGGGCACCTGCAACTCCCTCCGCATGCCGAATGCCATTCGAACCCGGGCCGCCTTGCAATTTACACCTGAAACCCGGCGACGGGCAGTGCGAATCTGTCCGCTTACTACAATTGCGGCCAACAAGACCGTGCCCTTGGGGCACCCGGCAATTGACAGGCTGAGGGACCGGGAGGCGATATATGGTGGTGGGCGCCAACACGGTGCAATCGACCCGC
Source organism: Chloroflexota bacterium (assembly GCA_009840625.1). NCBI lineage: Bacteria > Bacillati > Chloroflexota > Chloroflexota bacterium. The sequence goes on from VXNJ01000010.1 coordinate 294,971, forward strand.
GCCATGATGCAGGAGAAGTTGGCCGGCATCGTCCCCGATTTCGAGATCGAATACAAGGCCGAAATCGCGTTTGCCGTAAATCAACTCAAGCGCGAACGCGGCGCGGTGATCCTGGGCCACAACTACATGGAGCCGGCCCTTTACCACACCGTCTGCGACTTCCATGGCGACTCGCTTGAGCTCTCGCGCATCGCCGCCCGTACCGATGCCGACCCGATCGTCTTCTGCGGCGTACGGTTCATGGCCGAGACGGCCAAGATCCTCAACCCCCAACGCACCGTGCTGCTGCCGGCCAAGGTCGCCGGTTGTTCGCTGGCCTCTTCAATCAGCGCCGCCGACGTACGCGCGCTCAGGGAGCGGTACCCGGGTGTGCCGATCGTCGCCTACGTGAACACTTACGCCGACGTGAAAGCCGAAGTCGACGTCTGCTGCACGTCCTCGAATGCCCAGGCGGTGGTCGATTCGCTCGATTCCGACACCGTGATATTCCTGCCCGATGAGTACCTTGCCCGCAACGTGGCGCGTGATTCGGGCCGGCGGATCATCCTGCCCGGCAACCGCCCGGTCAGCGCCGAGCACGCGCGCCGGGACGCCGAGATCGGCCTCGAGCACACCCTGATCGGCTGGCAGGGGCGGTGCGAGGTGCACGAGCAATTCACGCCGGAGGACGTTGCCAACGTGCGGCGCCAGTTCCCCGACGTGGTGGTGCTGGCCCATCCGGAATGCAGCCCCGAAGTGGTCGACGCGGCCGATTTTTCCGGTTCGACCGGTGCCATGATCGCGTTTGTGAACGATGCCAAGGCCGGCCGCTATCTGCTCCTTACCGAATGCGCGATGGGAGACAACATTGCCGCCGAGGCGCGCGACAAGGAGATGTTGCGGCTGTGCTCGGTTCGGTGTCCGCACATGAATGAGATCACGTTGGAGAACGTGCTCGAAGCGCTGCGCGACAACGTCCAGCAAATCGAGGTCGAGGAGGACATCCGCCGGCGCGCGCTCGGGTCGATCGAACGCATGCTGGCGATCGGCTAGGAGCCCGCGCCGCAGCAAGCCCAGTCGGGGCTGGTTTCACCTTTATAGAGCGAGATCCGGATTGCCGCCGGGATCCATCGGATCCGCCCCGTCCGTCGCGGCCAGCATCCCGGTCGACAAATCGTGATTCCGCCCAAACTCGATCGGTCCCGGGGCCAAGCCGGTTGAGCCGATTGAGCCGCGCGTGGCCACCGCGGCGATCCGCACGCTAGCTGTCCCGGGCGACGCCGTCCGCCTCCCCGCCGCCGGCAGCCCGAGGGCCGCGGATACCATATGCGCGAAGATTTGTGCGCGAGAAATGCACGGCCGAAAATGGCGCGGGTCAACGAGTACATCAGGTTCGGGCCTGACGATCGGTGCCCTCCGCTCATCGCGATCGGCGTCGCGACCCAGGGGGTAATGCTCACCCTGGCGAACGTGGTGGTCTTTGTGACCATCACCGCCCGGGCGGCCGGGGAAGGCGAAGACTATCTCGCGTGGGCCGTTTTTTCGGCGCTGATCATTGCCGGTGTGATAACTGCCCTGCAGGCCGCTAAAGCGAAACGGCTGGGGGCCGGACATCTGTTGATGAGCGGCGCCGGACCGCATTTCATCGCCCTCTCGATCGCGGTTCTCACAGTGTCGGAAGCCGGACTCGCCACACTGGCGAGCCTCTTCGTCGCGGCTTCGATCGTGCAGTTTGCGCTGGCCGCCTGGCTCCCGCTGTTGCGTCGAATCATCACGCCGGTCGTCAGCGGGATCGCCCTGATGTTGATTGCGGTGATGGTGATGTCGATCGGATTCGAGCGCCTGACCGCGGTACCGGAAGGGTCGGCTCCCGGTGCGGGAATCGTGGTCGCCACGGTCACCTTGGCGGTTTCGGTGATGCTGGCCATGCGGGCAACCGGGGTCTGGCGGTTTTGGGCGCCGCTGATCGGCATCGCGACCGGATGCCTGATCGCTGCCGCACTTGGCCTCTACGACCCGCAACCCCTCGCCGCCGCCAGCTGGATCGACTTTCCGGGCCTTGCCGCCTGGCCCGGTCTCGACCTGACTCCCGGGGTGGAATTCTGGACTTTCTTGCCGGCGTTCCTGATCGTTAGCTTGGTATCGGCGGTCAAATTCAGCGGTGACGGGGTGGTAATCCAGCAGGTTTCGCGACGCCGCCCCCCGGCGACCGACTACCGACTGGTCCAGGCCGCGGTGTCCACGAATGGTTTGGGCACCCTGCTTTCGGGCATTGCTGGGACATTGCCGACCGTCATCTTTTCGCCCTCGACGGTCTCGCTCATAACCTTCACCGGGGTGGCGGCCCGCAGCGTCGGGTACGCGATGGGCGCGATCCTGATCGGACTGGCCTTCATCCCCAAGCTCACCGCCGTCCTGCTGACGGTGCCAAGTTCCGTCATGGGGGCCTTCGTGCTGATGATCATGGGCCTGCTATTCGTGGAGGGCATGCGCACGGTCATCGGCGACGGCCTTGACTACCGCAAGGCTCTGGTGGTGGCCGTTTCACTCGCGATTGGCGTCGGCCTGGAGAGTCAGAACCAGATCGCCGAACTGCTGGGCGTGCCATGGGGGGCTTCGCTCGGAAACGGGATAACGGGCGGCATCGCGGCCGCAGTGCTTTTGACCCTGTTCCTCGAATTCACCGGCCGGCGGAGGCGCCGGCTGGAGGCTCCTCTGAGCCCTGAGGCGCTACCCCGGATCGATGCTTTTCTGGGCGAATTGGCGTCCGCGATCGGGTGGAACGAGCCCTCGACACAACGCCTGCGCGCCGCCGGCGAGGAAACGCTGGCGAGCCTGCTCCAGGCGGACGATGAATACGGGGCCGACGGCAATTCGCGCCTGATCGTGGTAGCCAGGCCCGGCGACGGCGTCGAGTTGGAATTCCTGGCGGTCTTCGACGAGGAGAACGTGGAGGACCGCATAGCCTTCTTGAGCGATCAACCCGAAATCCCCGATGAAGCCGAGATTTCATTCCGGCTGCTTCGGCACTATGCATCTTCCGTGCATCACCGCAAATATCACGGCATCGATGTGGTTACGGTGCGCGTCGAAGGCTCGCGTCAATAAGCTGTATGCAAACAAGTTGCGCCCGGCAGGGCCGGTCCTTGCCAGACGTGGAATAGAGAGGCCCAAATGGCCGCATACGTGATCGTGCACAACGAGATATTCGACGCGACGCTGTTCGAAGAGTTCCGCAGACAGGTCGGCGCCACTATCGAGGCCAGCGGCGGCCGGTATCTCGTTCGTGGCGGCGACACCGAGGTGATTGACGGCGATTGGAACCCGGAACGGATCATCATCGTGGAGTTCGACAGCGCCGAGCAGGCCAAGTCGTGGTTGACTTCGCCCGAATACCTGGCGATCCGGGAGATTCGCGTAAAGTCGGCCGACGCCAACGTGGTGATCGTCGAAGGGGTATGACGCTGCCCGTTGCTGCGACCATTGGGTCGCAGAATTCCTCGGCCAGTTAACCGTCCGGGCGGCGCCGAGAGAAGGCGCCGTCGCGAGGGCCGCCGGATCTGATCCCGGCCATGATCGGCGGTCCGGGCCGAAAAACTAAGTTCGGCGCCCGTATTCCAATCACGCTACCGGTGTGAGCCGCACTCCCGAATTGTCGGCCCGCGTACATACGACCTTTCCGGCAACGGCCTCCTGCCTGCTCAACGCGCTTTGCAGTTTCGCAGTCGCTTCGTCGTCGGATAACTTCCTCGTGTCGAAGAATCCGAATAGAGTTGTGCCCGTCGATGAGAGTCCGCAGCCGTGGATCTCCGTCGTCGCCGCGAACGCGGACCTGGCGCCGCACAGCGGGTCGATATCGGGCCGGTTCCAGTGACGCCGCTTCCAGCCCACGTCCTGGAGCGCGTTGACACAGGAGCCAAAAGTAGACAGATCGAGCTCCCGCAACGCAGGCAAGAGGCGCATCAAAATGATGTGCGATGTTGTTCTTACTTCATCAAGCGGTATCGGCGTATTCGCAAGCATGAAATCTAGCTCGTCCCGACCCGACAGACCGTGGTGCTGGCTCGGGACAAAGAGCGCAACCCCCCAGGTTTCCGGGAAGTCAGTACGGAGGAGAAGCGGCGGCTGACCGGCCTTGGCGGCGAATCGAGAAGGCGCGAACGATTCCTTCTGCACCCGCACGGCGTGCCCGCCGTCGAGTAGGAAGCCCCCGCTCCGAAAGGCGTTGATTCCGATTCCCGAGGTTCCGCCGCGGCCGGACATGGCTGCGAGTCTCGATGGAGAGTGCCCCAGCCCGAAACGGTGATTCAACGCGCTGAGCACCGCGAGCCTGGATTGGGTGCCGGACCCCAGTCCCCGGTGCGCAGGGATCATTTGCCGGATCACGATCTCGATGCCGGGTTCCACGCCGAGGATCTGGCTGCATGCGGCCAATTCCGCCAGAACCGCCTCGCGCTCGGCCGGGGCGCCGCCGCGCACCAGCGCCTCCCCGCGCGGGCCAAATTCCAGCGTCACGCCCGGCCGTTGGATCGAGAGGCCGAGACTGCCGTCGATCCGGCCCGTCTCGCCATTCATGTCGATCAGCGTGAAATGCAGCCGCGAGGGGGTGCCGATTCGATGAGTCAAGGCCGAGCGCATCCTAGAAGACTTTCAGGTCCGGATTGCCGCGGCCCGGCAGGCAAGACCCGATTACCGCCCCCTTCATGGATTCACAAGCAATTCTTGTGGCCGGTCCATACAACCGGGTATCGCCCCGCTTGTGAGTCTGCGGCCGGCGGGCGGGTCCGGCTCAGCATTCGTCCGCGCACCCGCCAATTGAAGCGATCCGGGCCGGAATGTCGGCGAGATTGCCCCTCCCGCGTCCGATTCCGGCGCCGGGGGGCTTTTTGGCCGGGCTGTTAGCTGGCGATCACTTCGTGGTAATCGGCCACCGAACTGTTGCGGATCTTCTCCTCGGCCGATCGCTGGATCTGGCGCACGCGCTCGCGGGTGACGCCCCACTTGCGTCCGATCTCGTCCAGCGACGAGGTCTTGGTGCCGTTGAGGCCATAGCGCAATTGCAGCACGTCGCGCTCGCGCTCGTCGAGTTCGCCCAGCGCGCTGCGCAGGACCGAATAGCCCTGGGCCCGCATGAACTCCTCGTCAGGTGAAGGGGCGTGGTCGTCGGCGACCTGATCGAGGATGGTGTCCTCGCCGTCGTCGCCAAGGGCCGCATCAAGCGAGACGATTGTGCGACCGGCTTCCACGATCTGGGTGACGCGCTCGGCGGTCAGGTTGAGCTCGGCGCCGATCTCGCCCGGGGTGGGTTCGCGGCCCAATTCGGCGGCCAGCCGGGGCCGGATCTTGCGGATGTTGCGCAGCGCTTCGATCACGTGCACCGGCAGGCGAATCGTCCGCGAATCATTAGAAAGCGCGCGCGTGATCGCCTGGCGGATCCACCAGGTGGCGTAGGTCGAAAACTTGTAGCCGCGGCGGTAGTCGAACTTCTGGACCGCCTGCATCAGCCCGATGTTGCCTTCCTGGATCAGGTCGGTGAGCGAGAGCCCGCCTTCGGCGTAGCGTTTGGCGATGCTGACCACGAGACGCAGGTTGGCCTCGATCATGTGCGCCCGCGCGTCCTCGTCGCCGGCTTCGATCCGCTTGGCCAGTTCGACTTCCTGCTGGGCGGTGAGCAGGTCGACCGTGTTGATCGCGTTCAGGTAAAGGCGCAGCGAATCGCGAATCGCGGCCGCGTTGTTTCCGCTCGCCGCCCGCGCCAGCGGTCCAGCGCCCTTGCCGCCGAGCAGACCGCGCAGCTGGCGATACAGCTTCTTGCGCGACTCGTAGCTGCCGGCGCGCGTGTATTCCTGCTCATCCAACTCGGCGTTTATTTGCAGGGTTTTTTGGTCTGACATTTCCAGTCTCACTCTTGAAATTGGCGATTTGATGGGGAGTTTGAAGTCAAATTTCGGGTTCGCTGCTTAATACGCGCAGCCGCACAGTTCGGATCATTGGCAGTGCCCATCGCGGGTTTCGCTGGCGATGAGAATTGCGGCGCTGTCATTTCAGCGCGCGATCGCGCTTCCCTTTAAGCGGAGAGGCGATCTGTGCCGCATCGCGGCGGTCTTTCGGATCTTCTTGCTGTGGCTGGCGAGTACTTCGACTAGGCGTTTGAAATTTGATTTGGTCACACTTACGGAGAGTCCAATATAACAGAAGGTGTCCGGTTTTGCAGAATGGGTCAGTAAAGTGGGCCCGACCGGGCTGCGGATTAGCTACCGCTAATCGGGCCGGCGCGAACTGAGGTCAGAATTATTCGACCGGGATCGGATGGTTAGCGAGCGGATGGAGCGGGAATTGAAAGACACCGCATCTCCGCGGGAATTCGTGGTCCAGATCCTGCGCCGCCACGGGCCGCTGGGACTGGCTGAAATCGCCGAGCACTACGGGGCTCGGGTCCAATCGGTGCGCCCGCAGTTGAACTGGCTGCTCGCCAACGGCTACGTCGAAGTGGAATCGGTCCGCTCCGGCGTCGGACGACCGCGCCACAGTTATCGGCTCACCGACCTGGCCGACGAGATGTTCCCCAAGGACTACCGCGATCTGGCGGTTGAGCTGATCGAGTCGGCCGCGACCCAGGGCGAGGTCGCCCTGGTCCACTCGGTCTTCATGCGGCGCGAAGTCGAAATTGAATCGGAGATCCGTCCCCAACTGCTGGGGCGCAGTCTGGAGCAGAAACTCGACGTCATCTGCAGGGTCCTGAGCGAGCGCGGCTACATGGCGCGGTACTATCCCGGCGAAGGCGGATTCGTGATTGAAGCGCGCAACTGCCCGGTATCGGCGGTTGTTGAGGTGACCGACATGCCGTGCACCTGCGAGCGCGACATGATCGCCCGGCTGCTGGCGGGGGATGCCACGGTCGAGTCGTCCAAGCGCCTGCCGCTCGACGACGACATCTGCTCGTACAACGTCCGTCCGGCCACGGTTTCGGCACCCGGGCCCTGACTGAGCCAGGGGCGAGAGCAGTCGCGCCCGAGTCCGCCGCCGAGCGGCGAATCTATCTCGATCACGCCTCGACCACGCCGGTCAGCGACGCGGTGCTGGAAAAAATGCTCCCCTACTTTGGCGCCGACGGATACAACCCGTCGGGCCTTTACCGCGAATCGAGGCGCGCCCGCGCCGCGCTCGACGGCGCCCGCCAGCAGGTCGCCGAAGCCCTCGACTGCGAACCGCCGGACGTTGTCTTTACCGGTTCGGGTTCGGAAGGAGCCAATCTGGCCGTCAAGGGTGCCGGGCTGGCCGCCCGGGCGCGCGGGCGACCGGTAGTCCTCACTACTGCGATCGAGCACCACTGCGTGCTCGGCGCCGGCGAATACCTGGAGCGGTTCTGCGGCTGCGAACTGCGCGTAATGCCGGTTGAACCATCGGGCCTCGTTGACCCCGACCGATTGGCCGCCGAGCTGAACGACCGGGTGGGTCTGGTTTCGGTCATTTACGCCAACAATGAAATCGGGGTCATCCAGGACATCCCGCGGCTGGCCCGGTTGGCGCACCAGGCCGGCGCCGTATTCCACACCGATGCGGTCCAGGCGATCGCCAGCTGCCCGGCCGGAGTTGAAGAGCTCGGCGTCGACCTGCTGTCGATCGCGGCCCACAAGTTCTACGGTCCCAAGGGCGTCGGGGCCCTGTACGTCCGCCCCGGGACCAGGGTGATTCCACAGGTGCAGGGCGGCGACCAGGAGAACCGGCGCCGCGCCGGTACGGAAAACGTGGCTCTGGCGGTGGGATTGGCCGAGGGTCTGGCGCTGGCCCGCCGAGACCGGGAACGCAACCGGGCCCACGCACTCCTACTGCGCCAGCGCCTCCAGGAAGGATTGGCCCGCATCGAGGGGGTGGTCTTCAACGGCGACCCCGACCACCGCCTGGCCAACAACACCAACATATGCATCAGTGGCGTGTCGGCCGAAAAAATCCTGCTCGAACTCGACCGCGCCGGATTCTCCGCGTCCTCGGGCTCGGCCTGCACGGTTGCCTCGGCCGAGCCCTCGCACGTGCTGCTGGCGCTGGGTCGGCCGCCGGAACTGGCCCGCGGCAGCCTGCGGATCACCACCGGTCCCGAAAACACGGTCGCCGACATCGGAAGCTTCCTGGATGCGCTGGCGAACATCATCAGGAAAGTTCGTGGCGGTGCGCTGTCCGCCCATGCCCCATAATCACTGGCAGGGAAGCTAAACCGAACTGGACGCTGCTGGACAGACCGGGATGATCACCGTAAGCAGGCTGGCCGCCGATTACATCAGCCAGACGCTGGAATTACCCGACAACGCGGGCAAATTCATCCGGATCCGCGTAAACAAGGGCGGCTGCGCCGGGTACGAATACGACTTGGCGCTGGACAATCGGCTCGCCGCCGACGACCTGGTGCACGAGCACGGTCAGCACCGGATCGTATACGACCGCGTCACCGGTACCCTGATCGAGGGATCGCAGCTGGACTTCAACGAGAACCTGATCGGTCGCGGGTTCCTGCTGCGCAATCCCAATGCCGAGATCACCTGCGGCTGCGGGACCTCGTTCAACATCAAGCCGCGCCGCTCGCCGATGAAACACATGCGCGCCAAGCGCGAAGACCGCCCCCAGCCGGAGTGACTGTCGCCGGACCCCGGCAGACCCCGACCGACCGATTTGACCGGCCGGTTCGCGACCTGCGGATTTCGCTGACCGATCGCTGCAACTTTCGCTGCAGCTACTGCATGCCGGCCGAAGTCTTCGGAGAGCACTACGAGTACCTGCCGCGGTCCGAGATCCTCACGTTTGAAGAAATCGAGCGCCTGACCGCGATCTTCTACGACCTGGGCGTTTCGAAACTCCGCCTCACCGGCGGCGAGCCGCTGCTGCGGCGCGATCTGCCCGATCTGGTCGCCAGGCTGCGCCGCGCCGCCCCGCGGGCCGACTTGACCCTGACCACCAACGGCTATCTGCTGGAGCGTTGCGCGCAGGAACTCAAATCGGCCGGCTTGGACCGGGTGACGATAAGCCTAGACGCGCTCGACGATGAGACCTTCAAGCGGTTGAACGGTCGCGGATTCGCGGTCGGGCCGGTCCTGACCGGAGTCGAAGCGGCCCAGCGCGCCGGCCTCGAGCCGCTGAAGATCAACTGCGTTGTCATCAAAGGCGTTAACGAACACGCCCTCGAGGACCTGACCGGGTACTTCAGAGGCCGCGGCGCGATCGTCCGCTTCATTGAATACATGGACGTAGGCACGCGCAACCACTGGGAGCTGGATCACGTCGTAACGGCTGCCGAGATGGCCGAACGGATCCGGGACAGTTTCGACCTGGTTCCCCTGCCGGCCAACTACCCGGGCGAGGTGGCGCGCCGGTTCGGTTACGCCGACGGCCGCGGCGAGATCGGCTTTATCACCTCGGTTAGCGCGCCTTTCTGCGGGGACTGCACGCGCGCCCGGCTGACCCCCGACGGCCGGCTGGTCACCTGCCTGTTCGCCAGTGAGGGGTTCGACCTGCGCGGGCTGTTGCGCGGTGGGGCCAGCGACGACGAGGTCGCCGAAACGATCTGCAGCATATGGGCGGGGCGCAGCGACCGCTATTCAGAACTGCGCTCGCAACTCTCTCCGGATGAAGCGATCCGATCGGCCAGCGAACGGATCGAGATGTACCAGCTCGGGGGCTAGCGTCTCCGGGACCGGCTAGCTCTCTTCGGGCTCCACTTCGAGCTCTTCGAGCAGTTCTTCCTCGTCCAGCTCCTCGTCCTCGGTGGCTAGCCGCGATCGTTCGACGTGCGCCAGCAGCGCACCCGGATCGGTGATCAAGGTCACCCCTTCGGCCAGGTCCACGTCGCCGGCGTAAACCGCATCGCCGGCGTCGACAAGGTTTTCAAGGCTTACCTGCACCACGGCGGGAATCTGCCGGGGCAGACCGTTCAAGCTCAAGCTGTCGAGCATGCGCACCACGAACAGGTCGGAACGGGCGTCCGCCGGAGAAGTATCCACGTATTCGAGCGGAACCTCGGCGGTGACCGCGGTGCCGGCATCCACGTGCCGGAACACCACGTGCAGGAGGCGCCGCGTCACCGGGTGAATGTCGACGTCGTCGACCAGGGCCAGTTGTCGTTCGCCCTCGATCTGCAATTCGACCAGCCCGGTCCGCCCGTGGTTGCGGACGTAGGCCGCCATCGAATGCTCGTCAACCTGCAGCGGTTGCGATTCGCCGCCGGGAACTACCAGGTTGACGGGAATGCGGGCGTTGCGGCGCAGGGACTTTACGCGGTTGCCGAAGCGCGCGCGCGGCTCGGCGGCTAATTGTTGTGGTTCGGGCATAGGGATTACCGTGTCAGTGGTCAGGGGCCGGGCGCGCAACGGCCGCGGCCGGGCCGGGCGCGAAAAACTGCAGCCTAAAAAGCCGCGCAGGATCGCAGCCAACCGCAGATTTTATGGGGATCGGAACCCCTCCGGGGCGGGAACAGCGGTACCGGCTGGCGCGGAGGTGCTGCAATAATCGGCACGACATTTCCCAAATTAGCGGGACATTAACCCCAATTGGCTAATCGCAGGGCGGCATCGCTGAGTTCGCTTTTCTCCGATGCCTGCAAACGACAAGATATCGCGATCGAGGAAGCAGTCGGTTGCGAGCGGATCGAGGACACGCTCGTTTTGCATCTGGCCCCGAACGAGCAGATCGTGTTTCAGATCGAAATCGACGACGACGGGTTGCCGCGCGGACTTGGCCAAGTCATCGAAACCGACACCGCCGCCGGTTGAATCCGCCTATCCGGCGATGTATACGCGCGGCCAAACACCGCGATTGCGGGCCAGCGCCAGCGCCGCGGCGGCAAAGGCCGCGAGCAGTGCCAGGAGCGCGGCTGCCGGAAGGGCCGCGTCGTTGACCCGGGCCCAGCTGGCCAGGTTGTAGCACCCCCAGGCCAACGCCGGCGCGGCCAGCAGGACCTGCGGAAATACAAGCAGGACGGCTACCGCCACGTAGCCGGGTGGTCGCCGGGTCTCAAGCGCCCCCGAATAGTCGAACTGGCGGCGGGCCAGGGCGTCGCAGATAAAGCCTGAAACCAGCAGATAGGCGCCGATCAGGAGGGGGGCCGAGACCCGGACGGCATTGCCAAACGTCGGTTCGGCCAGATCATCGCCGAGCGGATCGGGTATGGGCGCAAAAGGGGCGTCGAGGGCCAGCACCGCGGCCACGAAGGGCGTCCGCAGGAGAACGATCGCGACCATGATCAGGGCCGCCAGCAGAACCGACGGGCCAAGCCAGCCCGGGACGGGCGGCGATCCCGGCGACTCCGGCCCAGGTGCGGAGGCCGACGGCGATGGGGGCTGCGACATTTCTATCTCCCGCAAGGCGCGGACCTTAAAGGAAAACGGGCAAAGACGATCAGGGATTGGACCGCTGATCTGTCCTATACTCGATTTTGCTCGCATGCGGATGCGCACGCAATACCCCGATTCGGCCTTTCCCGGCAGGGGTCATGGCCACACAGTTGGCGCTGCCGCAGGAGTTTCCAGACACGTATTTAGTCCCTCATCCGGGAGTCGCTTGGTTTGCTAAGAATCCGCTTGCAGCGCCGCGGCGCCAAGAAGCGGCCCAGTTACCGGGTGGTCGTTATTCCGGCGCGCTCGGCACGAGACTCACGCTGCGTCGACGATCTGGGTTACTACGACCCGGTTCCGGACCCGTCCACCGTCGCAATCGACGTCGACCGCGCGGCCGACTGGATCCGCAAGGGCGCCCAGCCAAGTGACCGCGTCGCCAAACTCCTGGAATCGATCCAGCCCAATTTTTCGGATTTCGTCCGTTCCGGGGTCACCCTCGAAGCGGCCCAGCAAGCCCAGGCCGCGGCCCTGCAGATTGCGCGTCAGCGCCGCGCCGAGGCCGAGGCCGAGGCTGGCGCCGCAGCCGAGAGCCCCGAGGCCAATGGGGAAGAAGAACCAGTCGCCGCCGACTGACCAGCAAAACGGCCACGCCCCGCGCGGCCTGAAAGATAGTCACGCATGGAAGATTTGATCCGGTTCATCGCCGAAAACCTGACCGGCGATCCCGATTCGATCGAGGTGGAGAGCTACGAGCGCTCCGGAACGACCGTCTACGAGCTGCGCGTTCCGGCCTCCGACATGGGCCGCGTGATCGGCCGCCACGGCCGCATGGCCGCCGCCATTCGCCGGGTGATCAACGCCGCTCCGCTGGCGGCCGGCCAGCGCTGCATCCTGGACATCGAAGAGGCCGCCTAACCCGGCTAGTCCGACCCGGCCGCGCAGTCCGCCCCAGCCAGGCCGCCGGGCGATGGAGATTGCGTTCATCACGATCTTCCCGGAGATGTTTCCGGGCCCGTTGGAATTCGGAGTGATCGGGCGCGCGCTTTCCCGCGGCGACGCCCGGGTGGAAGTGATCGACCTGCGCGATTTCGCCGAAGGCCGTCAGCGCCAGATCGACGACTATCCGTTTGGCGGCGGCGGCGGCATGGTGATGACGGCCCCGCCGGCCGCGGCCGCGATCCAGCATGCGCGCGGGGACGGAGGCCACGTGATCTTCATGACCCCGCAGGGACCCCGGCTCACCCACGCTGATTGCCAGCGGCTGGCCGGCCGCGCCCGTCTGGTGATTCTTTGCGGACGCTACGAAGGCCTCGATGAACGGGTTCGCCGGAGCATGGTTGACGAGGAGTTCTCGGTCGGCGACTTCGTCGTTACCGGCGGCGAACTGCCCGGCATGCTGCTGGCCGAAGCGGTGCTGCGGCTGCGGCCCGGGGTGGTCGGCAACGAGTCCGGCGTCCGCACCGATTCATTTGCCACCGGGCTCCTGGAGCATCCCCAGTTTTCGCGGCCGCGCGAATTCTCCGGCCTGGGCGTCCCGGAGGTCCTGCTCTCGGGCGATCACGCCGCGATCGCGGCGTGGAAGCGGTGCGAGTCGCTGCGGCGCACCCTGCTGCGGCGCCCCGAGCTGCTCGCTGAAGCCTCCCTTACACCCGGGGAGCGGAGCTGGCTGGCCAGTCAGCACCCGCTCGAATGGAGGCGGGCCGGACTGCCCGAACCCGAATAATTGCGGATCGCGCCCATTTGCAAGAAAATTCGTGGCGCCGCCGGCCCGCGATCCGAACCGGCGTGGCGGTGCGATCTCCCCAAAAACCTGACCATTTCCAGTCTGTCAACCTGAAGGCCACGCCATGATTTCCCACAAAGAAGTGCTTCTCGGGGCCAGTGCGCGCGAACGCATCCGCACCGGCGTCGACCTGATCGGCGACGCGGTGCGCGTCACCATGGGCCCGCGCGGGCGCAACGTCGTCCTGGAGCGCAAGTACGCCCTGCCGGCAATTTCCAACGACGGATACACCGTCGCCAATTCGATAAATTCGCTGGCCGATCCGTTTGTCGACACCGGCGCCAAGCTCGCCTACCAGGCGGCCAAGAAGACCAACGAGGACGCCGGCGACGGCACCTCCACATCGGCGGTGCTGACCCAGGCGATGTATGCGGCCGCGCTGAAGCTGATATCGGCCGGATACAACCCGATGATCCTGCGTCGCGGCATGGAGCTGGCCGGGGCCGCGGTTACCGACCACCTCAAGGGCATGGCCCGCGACCTGGACGGCGACGAGGAGCTGACCTGGGTTGCCTCGCTGTCGGCCAATGACCCCGAGATCGGCGAGGTCGTCGCCGGGGTCTACACCAAGCTAGGCGCCGACGCGGGCGTGAACCTGGAAGATGGCTCGACCAGCGAGCTGACCGTCGAATACCTGGCCGGACTCACCTTCGACCGAGGGCTGAAGTCCCCGTATTTCGGATCCGGGGAGGACATCAAGGCCGAGATCGATCAGCCCTACATCTTCATCACCGACCAGAAGCTGGAAGCGGCCAACGAGATCGTGCCGTTCTTGGAGAAGTTCGTCAGCAACGGCTTGCGCAACCTGCTGGTGATCGCCGAGGACATCGAGAAAGAGGCGCTGGCGGCCCTGGTGATCAACAAACTGCGCGGCAACCTAAACGTGGCCGCGGTGAAAGCCCCGGCGTTCGGCGACCGTCGCCGCGGGATGCTCGAGGACTACGCGATCTTTACCGGCGGACGGCTGGTGGCCAAGGAACTGGGCATCGGCTGGGAAGACGTGACCCTGGACTACCTGGGCCGCGCCGAGAAGGCGATCGTCGGGCGCAACGAGTCCACCATCATCGGTGGTTCCGGCGAACCGCGTGCGATAAAGCAGCGCGTCGAGGAGCTCTGGGCATCCAGTCGCGCCGCGAAGAATGACTTCGACCGCGAAAAATTTGCCGAACGGGCCAACAATCTGGCCGGGACGGTAGCGGTGGTGAACATCGGCGCCCCGACCGAAGTCGAGCAGAAGGAAACCCGCGCCCGGGTGGAGGACGCGGTCTCAGCCGCCAAGGCGGCCTTGCAGGAAGGCGTCATACCCGGAGGCGGGGTATCGCTGGTTCGGGCCGCGGCCGCCATCGACGATCTCGAGCTGACCGGCGACGCCGCGATAGGCGCCGAGGTCGTGCGGGCCGCATTGACCGCGCCGCTCGCCCAGATTGCCGAGAACGCCGGCTACGAAGGCGACGTGATCGTGCGCCGGGTGGGCGACCTGGAGGGAGCGCACGGCTTCAACGCCGCCACCGGCGAATACGAGGACCTGCTCAAGTCCGGCATCGTCGACCCGGTGAAGGTAACCCGACTGGCGGTCACGAACGCGGTGTCGGCGGCGGTGATGCTGGTCACCACCGAGGCAATGGTGGTGGACCCGCCGCCCAAGTCGGGCTAAAGCGGGCCGCGCGGCCGCGCGCCGGGAGGCTAGAAGACCGAGTCCGACCGCGACCAGTCGACCGACGAAATCTGGATCTGGATCGGTTCCTGCTGCGGGTCGAAAGGCTCGACGTCGGTGTCGTCGAAGATCGATTTGAGGTGGTTGTCGGACAGGAATTTCTGCTCGACTAGGGCATCGCAGAAGGTTTCGATGACCTGGTACCGCGTGAACCACTCGTAGGGTTTTTCGTAATTGCCGGAACGGCGCGCGAAGTAGCAGACGACATCTCTGACCGAGATCGCATCGATCGTCCGCGCGGGCGGCACCGACCTGCAAAAGTCGTCGACCCAGGCGACGCGGCGTTCGATTTCCTCATTGGAATAGCGCTGCTTGGATGCAAGATATCCGCGATACCATTTGGCAGCGCTGGCGGCGTTGATCGACATCTGGTCCTCCCGGCCAAACCGCTCCGCCGACCTGCCAGCGTTCGACAGCAGCGTTCCGACCACAAACGTCTGAACGATATTTGGTTGGGGTGCCGGTTGCAGCGGCCGCGCCGCCGACTGGCACCGTTTTCATTTTAGATGCGGATTCGGCAATTTCCAGTCCCTCCCCCTCCGATTCGAGTGATCGCAGGGCACTCGGCATGACCCCGATCGCGCTTGCCGGCCGCCGGGTGGTGGTGATGGGGCTGGGCCTGCACGGCGGCGGGGTGGCCATGGTCCGGTTTCTTTGCCAGCGCGGCGCGCGGGTGCTGGCAACCGACCTGCGCGATGCCGAAACTCTGGCCCCGAGCCTTGCCCAGCTGGCGGACCTTGACGTGGAATTCGTCCTCGGCGAGCACCGCCGCGCCGACTTTGCGGGCGCCGACCTGGTGATCCGCAATCCGGCGGTGCCGGAGGAATCGCCGTATCTGGCAGCGGCCCGCGCGTCCGGGGTGCCGGTCGAAATGGAAATGGGGCTGTTTTTCGCCGAGTGCGAACCCGATCGGATCGTGGGCGTAACCGGAACGCGCGGCAAGACCACGACCGCGACGTTTATCTGGCACGCGCTCCGCTCGGCCGGTCGCAAGGCGGAACTGGCCGGCAACATGCGGATTTCGGCGGTCGGTCTGCTGGCCGGGCTCGACCCCGAGGCGGTCGTCGTGCTCGAACTCTCCTCCTGGCAGCTGGAAGGGCTGGTGCAACACCAGATCTCGCCGGCCCGCGCAGTGGTCACAAATCTGCTGGACGACCATCTCGACCGCTACCCCAGCCGCGACGCATATGCGGCGGCCAAGCAGACGATCGTCGCTTTCCAGCGACCCGGCGACCTGGCGGTTCTTAACTCCGAGAACGCGTACACGACCGCGTTCGCCGAGTCGGCCCCGGGACGGGTGGCATGGTTCTCGGCCGCCGACCCGGTCGCCGGCTGGAGCCGGGCCCAAATCGGTGGCGAGCACAACCGGGCCAACCTGGCGGCGGCGAGCCGGGTGCTGGTTGACCTTGGACTTTCCGAAAGGGAAATCGCGGTGGCGGTGGCCAGCTTCAAAGGCGTCCCCTATCGCCAGGAAACGGTGGCCCGAATCGACGGAGTCAGCTGGGTGAACGATACGACTTCGACCACTCCCGACGCCGCGATCGCGGCGCTTGAGGGGCTTTCGCCGCCGTTCGTATGGATCGCCGGAGGATCGGAAAAACACCTGGATTTTGAGTCTCTGGCGGAGCTGGCGGGGCGGCGGCGGGAGCAGATTCGGGCGGTGGTGATGCTGCCGGGAGCGGCCAGCGAGCGCCTGGGCAGGAGCCTTGCGGGCCAGGAGCTGCATCCGGTGGCGACGATGCCCGATGCGGTACGGACCGCGGCCGCGCTGGCGCGCCCGGGAGATACCGTCCTGCTTTCGCCGGCGTGCGCGTCATTCGGCCTTTTTTTGAACGAATTCGACCGCGGAGACCAGTTCAACGACGCGGTGCGGGCTATTGCTGAGCCCGCCGCCGGCGGCGATGCGGCGGGCGGTTGAAAATCGAGCACGCGGTCGTAAGGGAACGCGCGCACTGCGCGCAGGCCCGGCTCGGACTCCGCAAAACTCCGCGCCCGAATTCCAGACTGCGGCAATAGTCCTCACAACTCGATTAAGGGTCAGACCGAAATGGCCGACATGTCCAGTGATCCCCGAATCGACCCGCGCATCAAGGCCGCCCTCGGGCACCTTCAGACGACCGACGGCCGCGACGTTAGCAGCAGAGAAGAAGCCATCGCACTCGAATCCTCGCCGCAGCGAATCGCGCGCGAGGCGGTGATGGGAATCCTGAAGGAGTCCTGCGACAGCGATGCGGTCGCACCCTCCAGCGGGTTGGAAATCTCAGTTCGCGAGTTTTCCTCGCAACCGGACGGCAATGCGATCACGGTGCGGTTCATTCGCGCCCGCGACAAGGGCCCCCTGCCGTGCGTGTACTACATTCACGGCGGCGGGATGGCGACCTCGTCGGTGTTCGACCCCCACTACCGCGCATGGGGCCGGATCATCGCCCGCTATGGCGTTGCGGTGGCGATGGTGGATTTCCGCAACTGCCTCACCCCCTCCTCGGCTCCCGAAGTTGTCCCCTATCCGGGCGGCCTCAACGACTGCGTTTCCGGGATCCGCTGGCTGGCCGCCAACGCCGACGAGCTGGGCGTTGACCCCGCGCGAATCGTGATCGCGGGCGAAAGCGGCGGCGGGAATCTGACCCTAGCCACCGGGATGAATCTGCTGCGCGACGGCGACATCGGCATCGTCAGAGGTCTCTACGCGCTCTGCCCCTACATCGCCGGTAGCTGGCCGCGGGCCGAGTTGCCTTCATCGACCGAGAACAACGGTCTACTGCTGGACCTGCACCACAACCGGGCCGCGATGGCCTACGGTTGGGACGCGTTCGCCGCCGGGGATCCGCTGGCCTGGCCGCTATTTGCTTCGCCCAAGGACGTTGCCGGACTGCCTGCCACGACGATATCGGTCAACGAGTGCGACCCGCTGCGCGACGAAGGAATCGCTTTCTACAGGCTGCTGCTTTCCTCGGGGGTTGCGGCGCGTTGCCGGCAGGTGATGGGGACCATCCACGCCACGGAGATATTTGCGGCGCTTTGTCCGGAAATCTCTCGCGACACCGCCCGCGATCTGGCGGCGATGTGCCGCGGCGACTAGTCGCCCGCCCCCCGGTCGGGACCTGCCGAGCGGGAATGTGCCCCGGCCTAAACTGAAATCACCCGGGCGCCGGGCCCGGCCCCAGCACAGGAAGGCGACGGTAATCGCCCATGCAGTCCAGCCTCATCGGCAAGATTCAAAAGGCCAAACGCTATTCCGAGGAACCGGAACGGATCAACATCACCGAACTCACCTCGACCTTTCGCGGTGGAAACGGTGATTACGAGGTTTCGTATTCGGAGAGCGGCGGCTGGTCCTGCACCTGCGAGTTTTCGCAAAGCTGGGGTTACTGCTCACACATGATCGCGCTTGAGAAACTGTTGACGCCAATGGTCAAAATCGCCGCCGCGCCAAGCATCGAAGGAGCGGCTTGAGCCCCTGGCTCCGAGTGCGCAGTTTGCTAACATTCCTATCCCTAGGGGATGCTGGGATTTGACAGGCTGGTTGAATTCCGGTTCGGCAGGTCGAGGATGCTGTCTGGCTCGTTAAAACGACAGCAACCAAAAACTGCCAAACCTAAGTTGGCTCTCGCCGCCTAAACCGCGGTGACGTCGCTCCGGGTTTCTCTGGTGACCCGGAACCCGGCGTTCGCAAACCGGAGCGCTGCGTGACCCGGCCTGAAGGGTTGCGCCTAAGACCGAATCAGGCAATCTAACCCGGACGTTGTCCGTGACCCATCCGGGCAGATTGTTGGAAACGGACTAAACCTGTAGAAGAGCCGGAAAGAAACAGTCTGGACGGGGTGTTCGACTCACCCCCATCTCCACCAATGAGGGACTCCGCCCGCAAAGGCGTTGCGGCGCGGGTCCTTGGCGACTTGGTCAGGATCGGCTGGCGCGGGCCGCGGCTGGCATTGCCAGCATCGGTAAACCTTGGAATCGCCGGACTGCTCGCCCCGGTCATCAACGCGCTGTTGGCGCGCGCTTCGGACCCAGAGGCGGCGATCGCCGGATTTGCGGTCGCCTACGGGCTGATGGCCCTGATCGCCATTCCGCAGCTGCGAATCCAACAACTCACGCTCGTCTTCGCCCGTTCCGGGCCGAGTCTTGCCAAGGTGCGCCGGTTCATCTCGCTGCTCGCGCTGGCAAGTTTCTCGGTCGGCGCGCTGGCGGCGATCAGCCCGCTCGGCGGTTGGCTGCTGGCCAAGGGGTTCGGACTTTCGGGAGCCCCCCTGGAACAGGCGTCAGTGGCCCTGGCGCCGCTGGTCGCCTGGATTCCGCTGGCGTGTTTCAGGACCCACTTCCACGGCATCATGCTCGCCACCGGGCGCACCGGGGTCATGTGGTCGGGGATCGCAATTTCCCTGGCGGCGGCGGTACTGAGCACCGCCCTGCTGTTGTACCTGGACGTGCCGGCCGCGGCCGCGGCGGCATCGGGGCACAGCATCGGGGTGGCGCTGGAGGTATTGATACTGTTTGCCGCCGACCGCGCGGGCTATGCCTGGCCGGGCGAGGCCGCGGCGGTTCCCGGCTACCGCGAACTGGCCCGTTTCTTCGGTCCATTGCTGGTGGCCGCGCTTTTGCCTTCGGTCACGATCCCGATCCTGCACGCGGCGATGGCCCGCGCGCCCGATCCGGCAACCGGAATCGCCGCCTTCACCCTTGCGCGTTCGGTGGTCCACCTGGCGACGATCCCGATCTGGGGGCTGCAACCGACCCTGTTGGCCTTGTTCGGGCGCGGCACGCCGCCGCGCGCGGCGGCGACTTTCGCCTACGCGATGGGCTTGGGCGCGCTGGCGATTACGCTGGCGATCTCCTACCTGGGGCCGGTCAATGATCTGGTGCTCGGCCAGCTGCTTGGAGCGGCCGGCGCGCTGGCAGTGCAAGGCCAGGCGGCGATGATGCTTCTGGCGCTACTACCGCCGCTGATGGCGATGGAGCAGGTTTACTCGTCGGCGCTGCTGGCCTGCCGGCGGGCCAACCCGTTTATCTGGATCAACCTGCTGCGGCTCGCAATCCTGATCCTGACAGTGGCGGCTGCGTTGCTGGTCGCTCCCCAGGCGGTATGGGTCGGCGCGGCGGGCGAATTCGCCGGGTTGATGGGCGAGGCCCTGGTGACGATGGGGTTCGGGCGCTCGTCCTACCGGCAGCTGGCGGAAGCGGCCAGCTAGCCGCCGATTTCCTGCGCCAGTTCCGGTTCACCGCCCCGGGTCGTGGTCACGTAGAGCGGCTTCAAACCGCGGTTTACGACCTCGGCGGTAATGACTACCTTGCGGACATCGCGCCGCGAGGGAATCTCGAACATGGCCGGCTGCAGGATGCCTTCCATTACCGTGCGCAGACCGCGGGCGCCGGTCTTGCGGCTCTGGGCCCGCTCAGCGATCGCCGACAGGGCGTCCTCGGTAACGGACAACTCCACGCCGTCCATCTCGAACAGCCGTCGGTATTGCTTAATCAGCGAATTGGCCGGCTCGGTCAGGATCCGGCGCAGCTGCCCAACGTCGAGCGCGTCCAGGGCCGCGACCACCGGCAGGCGGCCGACGAATTCGGGGATCAGGCCGTAACGCATCAGATCGTCGGAGGAGACGTGGTGAAGGGGGTTCTCCCTGATCTCGCGGCGCTCCGCGGCCTCGAAGGCGAATCCAAGCGAATTCCCGGCCCCGGTGCGTCGCCGCACGATTGTTGAGAGGCCCTCGAACGCGCCACCGCAGATGAAAAGGATGTCGCGGGTCTGGATCTCGAGAAATTCCTGGTGCGGGTGCTTGCGTCCGCCTTGCGGCGGCACATTTACCTGGGCCCCTTCCAGGATCTTGAGCAGGGCCTGTTGGACCCCCTCGCCGGAAACGTCGCGGGTGATCGATGGGTTCTCGGCCTTGCGCGCGATTTTGTCGATCTCGTCGATGTAGATGATCCCGGTCTGCGCGGCGGCGATGTTGTGGTCGGCCGACTGGATCAGGCGCAACAGGATGCTTTCCACGTCTTCGCCGACGTAACCGGCCTCGGTGAGCGCGGTAGCGTCGACGATGCAGAACGGCATATCCAGCAGGCGGGCCAGGGTCCGGGCGATCTCGGTCTTGCCGCAACCGGTGGGCCCGATCAGCAGGATGTTGGTCTTGTCAAGTTCGAGGCCGTCTTCGCCGTACTGGCCGGCCACCAGCTTCTTGTAGTGGTTGAAGACCGCCACCGCCACCGCCCGCTTGGCCTGGTCCTGGCCAATTACGTGGCGGTTGAGGAATTCGAAGATCTCCTTTGGCGTGGGCGGGGCCGAAATGGTCGTCGGCGGTTCCCCGCCGCCCCCGTCGTCGGCAATCGCGTCGTTGCAGACTTCCACGCACTCGTTGCAGATGTAGACGTCGCCGGCGCCGGCGATCAGCCGCCGCACCTGGTCCTGGGTTTTGCCGCAGAAAGAGCAGCGGAAGATGGGTGGTCGCTCACCAATTGGCATGCTCTCCAGCCTCTCCTGTCAACCGGCCGGCCGGTCAGCCGGTCTCGGTGCGCCTGACGATCTGGTCCACGATCCCGTAGTCGAGCGCCTCGTCGGCGCTCATCCAGTAATCGTGCTCGGTGTCTTCCCTGATCTTGTTCTTGGCCTGGCCGGTGTGGGTGACCAGGACGTCCTCGATGCGGTGCCGGACCCGCACGATCTCGCGCGCCGCGATCTCCAGGTCGGATGAGGTCATGTGGCCCGGAATCGACTGCGAGGGCTGGTGAATCAGGACGCTGGAATGCGGCAGCGCGAAGCGCTTGCCCTTCTCGCCGCCGGCCAGCAGCACGCAGGCGATGCTGGCCGCGATCCCGGTGCAGAAGGTCTGGATCTGCGGCTTGATGTACTGCATCGTGTCGTAGATCGCCATGCCGGCCGTCACCGACCCGCCGGGCGAATTGATGTACATCGAAATGTCGCGGTCGGGATCCTCGCTCTGCAGCAGCAGCAGCTGGGCCACGATCGTATTGGCCAGGGTGTCGTCGACCGGCGAGCCCACGAATATGATCCGATCGCGCAGCAGACGCGAGTAAATGTCCATCCCACGCTCGCCACGCTCGGTGGTCTCGATCACATAGGGAATCAGGGTCATAAGGATTACGGGTCCCCGTAACTTGAAGGGCGCGGCAGGCCCCCGCTGGCCGGCCCGCAGGCCGATCGGGCGCCCCAGATTATCCGCCCCCGGCGGCCTCCGATTGGTGCTCGTCCAGGGCCGGCGGGCGGCACCTATAGACTGGTTTTTTGTTCGAGTGGGAGGCGGTCATTTGATAGAGACGAACCGCCTGGCTATCGACGGCGGGCGGCCGGTCATCGCCGAGCCGCTGCCCTCGGGGGTCTCGGGTCCGAGCGTGATGGCCGAGGAAGAGATCGCCGCGGTCGCCGAAGTTATTCGCTCCGGGCGACTGTTCGTCTACCCTCGCGGCGAGAGCGTGACCGCCGAATTTGAAGCCGCGGCCTGCCGATTTCTGGGCGTCGAGCACGCCTTGATGGTCAATTCGGGAACCAGCGCTTTGACCGCCGGGCTGATCGCGATCGGCGTCGGGCCGGGCGATGAGGTGATTATTCCCGGCTATACCTACGTGGCCACTGCGGCGGCGGTGCTGGCGGCCGGGGCGGTGCCGGTCATCGCCGAAGTCGACTATTCGCTGGGACTCGACCCCGAGGATTTCGAGCGCAACATCACGCCGTATACGCGGGCGGTGATCCCGGTGCACATGCGCGGAATCCCGGTCCGCCTGGCCCGGATCCTGGAAATCGCCGAAGCCAATGCAATCACCGTGGTCGAGGATGCCTGCCAGTGCGTCGGCGGCTCCTACCGCGGCCGCCCGGTCGGCACCTACGGAAAGGTTGCCGCCTGGAGCCTGAACTACTTCAAGACGA
Source organism: Chloroflexota bacterium (assembly GCA_009840625.1). Taxonomy (NCBI): domain Bacteria; kingdom Bacillati; phylum Chloroflexota; species Chloroflexota bacterium. Next base: position 317,650 of record VXNJ01000010.1, read on the forward strand.
TCTCGACCGGCGAAGGGGGCCTGCTCTACACCAACGACCGCGACATCTGGGAGCGGGCAGCGCTGGCTTCCGACCCCGGTCTGCCGCTATGGGAAGGGCCGGAAGCCTGGCGCAACGACGCCATCCCGCGCGCGACCAACCGGCCCAGCGAGGTTCTGGCGGCGATCGCGCTGGTACAGCTCGGGCGCTTGGAACAAATCCTTGCCCATCAGCGATCGCTCCGGCGGACGTTGCTTGGCGCGCTGGCGCCGCCGCGCGGTTACGTGCTGCAGCATCTGGACGATCCCGACGGGGATACCGGAGGCTCGGTCTCCGTAATCGTGAATGACCAGACGCAGGCAATGGCCTACGCGCGGGCGCTATCGGCCGAAGGAGTGGAGGCGGCCACGACCTACAACCAGGGATTCCCCGACCGGCATATCTACGCCCACTGGGGCTCCATCCTGGAAAAGCGATCGCCGCACCGGCTGGGCTATCCGTGGAACGACCCCAACTACCTTGGTTCGGTCAAGTACTCGCGCGACATGTGCCCCAGGACGCTGGACCTGTTGAGCCGCTGCATCCGGTTCGACCTGCACATGAACCTTGAGCCGGAGCACGCCTTGCTTATCGCGAAGGCACTGAACAAGGTTGACGCAGCTTTGGGCGGGTGAGCGCTTGTATTCACTCGTGCAACCGACATACACCCCGCTCAATGCCTTCACCTAAGCAAGCCCGAGGCAGCCGGTCGTTGGGTGGCCGATGCGAAATCCGGTTGCAAAGCGTACAAATTGCAACTAGCACTTGCAATCTGTACCGAACCACCATCCGTAGCCTTGACATCTCGTGAAATAGAACCGCGGCTAAGAGAGTTTTTTGGCCTTTACCCGATCGTCACGGTGACCGGATCGCGGCAATCTGGGGAAACCGCCCTGTGCCGGGCGGCATTTCCTGAATTGCAGTGCGCCAAATTGGAGGCCCCGGATCAGAGGGATTTCGCGAAAGACCATCGTCTATGGAGGCGCGACTAAGCAGTTGCGCGGAGATTGCGGCGTGGTGCCCTTTACCGATTTCGCCGAGTTGCTCGAGCGCTCAATTCGCTAGCCGGTCTCGGTGCGCCTGACGATCTGGTCCACGATCCCGTAGTCGAGCGCCTCGTCGGCGCTCATCCAGTAATCGTGCTCGGTGTCTTCCCTGATCTTGTTCTTGGCCTGGCCGGTGTGGGTGACCAGGACGTCCTCGATGCGGTGCCGGACCCGCACGATCTCGCGCGCCGCGATCTCCAGGTCGGATGAGGTCATGTGGCCCGGAATCGACTGCGAGGGCTGGTGAATCAGGACGCTGGAATGCGGCAGCGCGAAGCGCTTGCCCTTCTCGCCGCCGGCCAGCAGCACGCAGGCGATGCTGGCCGCGATCCCGGTGCAGAAGGTCTGGATCTGCGGCTTGATGTACTGCATCGTGTCGTAGATCGCCATGCCGGCCGTCACCGACCCGCCGGGCGAATTGATGTACATCGAAATGTCGCGGTCGGGATCCTCGCTCTGCAGCAGCAGCAGCTGGGCCACGATCGTATTGGCCAGGGTGTCGTCGACCGGCGAGCCCACGAATATGATCCGATCGCGCAGCAGACGCGAGTAAATGTCCATCCCACGCTCGCCACGCTCGGTGGTCTCGATCACATAGGGAATCAGGGTCATAAGGATTACGGGTCCCCGTAACTTGAAGGGCGCGGCAGGCCCCCGCTGGCCGGCCCGCAGGCCGATCGGGCGCCCCAGATTATCCGCCCCCGGCGGCCTCCGATTGGTCGGAGTCGGGGTCATCGGCCGGGGCTTCCGACCCTGATTGTTCGCCCTCGGCGCCGAGCGGATCCTGGACGTTGACCTCTTCCAGGAGCTGGTCGAGGACCCTTTCCTGGAGGATCTGCCCGGCCAGGCTTTCGATCCCCATCTGGTTCAGGTAGTGATTGCGCAGCGCTTCCTGTTCGCCCGCGGGGTAGGAAGCGAACATCTCGGTCAGCCGCGTTTCAACGTCCTGGGGGCCGACTTCTATCTCCCGGGCGCTGGCGAATTCGCGGATCGTCAGCGAATTGCGGATCATGTCCTCGGCGTCCTCGTGGGCCTGCTGACGGAAGGATTCGTCGTCCATCCCGCGCTGGGCCAGGAAGGTCTCCAGGGCCATGCCACGCCGGGTCAAGTCGGCCACCCGCGCCTCCAGGAGCTGATGGGCCTGGTTGCGGACCAGTCGTTCGGCGATCGTGAAATCGGATTTGTCGATCAGGGCCGCCAGGGCCTCGTTCTGCAGTCGGGAACGGTCTTCGCGCTCGCGGTAATCGGTCATCTCCTCGCGCATCTGATCGCGCAGTTCTTCGACGCTCTCAACCTCCGAGACCGAGGCCGCGAACTCATCGTTCAGTTCCGGCAGGGTGCGCTCGGTCAACCCGACCAACTTGACCCGGTATTCGGCGCTCTTGCCGGCCACCGCCGCGATTGGCGAGGAATCGGAATAGGCGAGTTCGAACTCCTTCTCGTCGCCGATCCGCATGCCCAGGACCTGGTCCGCGAATCCATCGGCAAATCCCGGATTGGACATGCTGACCGCCAGGCCCTCGCGCTCGATTCGGTCTTCCCCGTCGACGCGCTCGCGAAAGTCGAAGCGGGCGATGTCCTCGCCGCCAAGTTCGCGCTCGGAGTCCTCGATGTCGACCATCTCGGCGCGACTGGAGCGGATCGCCTCCAACTGCTGGACAATCTCCTCCTCGCCCACCTCGATCGTGCGGCGGCGCAGGCTGATGGTGCGGGCGTTGCCCAAGGTAACCGTCGGAACCAGCGGGACCGTGCCCGAATAGGTGAACGTGCGCGAGAAATCTAGTTCGCCTTCGCCGGAATCCGGATATTCGAACTCGGGCTGGTCGGCCATCTCCAGGTCTTGCTCGGCCAGGGCGCGGTCGAAGGTGCGCGGTACCAGGCGTTCGATCGCATCGAGTTTGATCGCCGCTTCTCCGAACAACCGCTCGACCACCCGGGGAGGCGCCTTGCCGGGTCGGAATCCGGGTATTTTCTGGCGCTGGGCGATGCGACGGGCAGCGTTCTGATACTCGCGCTGCAGGTCCTCGACCGGTATTTCAATCGTCAGCTTGGCGGTGCCGTCGCCAATCAATTCGCTGGAAGAGGGCAAGGTTCCACCTTGGGGTAAGTCGGGGTTGAGGCGCCAATGGGCGCTAGCGGTTACCTGGAGCGGAAGACGGGACTCGGACCCGCGACCTTCTCCTTGGCAAGGAGACGCTCTACCAACTGAGCTACTTCCGCGCTCTTCTGGAGACGAAACAAAGTCTATATAAAGTTTCCGGACCCGGCCGGGCGCGCGGGCCCGTCGGACCGGTCGGCGGATAATGTTGGCGGTGCGCCTAAATCATGTGGAAGTAAGGGACGCGGCGAGGATGAGGACAGCCTATCTGGTGCTTGGTGCGGTGCTGCTCGTAACCGCGGCGGCGGCCTGGGTTCTCTGGGTCATCACCCCGCTGATTCACGACGGATCGGACAGCTACCCGTACTGGGAAGTGCTCAACTACTTCATGGCCTTTTCGGTGCTGGTGGCCCTGCTGGTGAACGCGGCCGGCAAGCGCGCCTACGACCGCGCCAACTCCGCCGACGGACCCATTACCCGGCGCTGGTTGACTGTTAACGTCTTGTTCTTTGCTTCGCTGGTATTGGCGGCCTGGTTTTACTGGAACTGGTTCTTCTACTTCTTTCCGGAGAGCGAACCCGGCGCCGCCGACATCCACCTGGAAATGTGGACTCTGATCAATCCGCTCTTCTATCTCACCTGCGGCGTGACCGGTTTCCGGATGCTCAGACGTGCTTGAATTGCCCCGGCTGATCCGCGCGAGGCGCGGACCGCCAGTCGGGGCCTGCAGGCGCCCCTAACCGCGACCGGATCGAAGGCCGCGAATTGCGCCCCATTCTTGAAATTGCCGATGAGCTCGGCATTGAGCAGGGGCACCTGATCCCGTACGGGAATTCGAAGGCCAAGGTTTCGCTAGCGGCGATTCGCGATCGACCCGCCGGCAAATTGATCGTCGTCACCGGGATGACCCCCACGCCGGCCGGAGAGGGCAAGACGACCACCTCGGTGGCGATCGCCCAGGGTATGGGGCGGCTAGGACTAAAGTCCGCCGTCACGCTGCGCCAGCCGTCACTGGGTCCGATCTTCGGACTCAAGGGTGGCGGGGCCGGCGGGGGTCGCGCTCGGGTCGTTCCCGAGGACGAAATAAACGTCCACTTCACCGGCGACGGGCATGCTGTTTCCTCGGCCCACAACCTCCTGGCGGCGTTGACCGAGAACGCGATCCAGCGCGGCCAGATTCCGGGAGCTCGGACGAGCGGGATCAGCTGGCGGAGGGTTCTGGACGTCCAGGACCGCGCGCTGCGCAATATCACCACCGGGCTGGGCGGTGCGGGCAATGCCCCGCTGCGCGAAACCGGATTCGATATCGTGCCGGCTTCCGAGATCATGGCCGTTCTGGCGCTGGCAACCGACTTCGACGACCTGCGTCGCCGGCTCGCGCAGGTCACCGTGGCGGTCGGCCAGCGCCGCGAAGCGGTTACCGCCGGCGACGTGGGTGCGGTCGGTTCGTTGATGGCGCTGCTGCGACATGCCCTGTTGCCGAACCTGGTCCAGACGACCGAGGGCCAGCCCGCGTTCGTCCACACCGGACCCTTTGGCAACATCGCCCACGGATGCAGCTCGGTCGTCGCCGATCGATTGGCGCTCGGCTACACTGATTTCGTGCTGACCGAGGCCGGATTCGGCGCCGATCTTGGCTTCGAGAAATTCATGGATATCAAATGCCGCGGCGGCGGACTTGATCCGAGCGCGGCGGTCGTGGTGGCCACGGTTCGGGCCTTGCGGCACCACGGCGGCGCCACCCGCGACCGGCTCGCCGAACCGGACGTGCAGGCGGTTGAGGCGGGAACGGCCAATCTGGCCCACATGATCGGGATCGTGCGCGGGTTCGGATTGCCGGCGGTCGTGGCGATCAATCGCTTCGAATCAGACACCGATGCCGAGATCGCCGCGGCACGCGCGGCGGCGCTGGCGGCTGGTGCCAGCGCGGCGGTCGAATCCACCGGCTTCGAACAGGGCGGCGCCGGCTCGGCCGACCTCGGGGCCGCGGTTGCCGAGGCGGCCGCCGGACCGCCGCCGCCCGTGACCTATCCCTATCGCCTCGCGGATCCAATCGCGGAAAAAGTCAAATCGCTGGCCACCAAGCTCTACGGCGCGGCCGACGTCCACTGGAGCCCGAGCGCGTCGCGTCAGCGGCGGCGATTCGAAAGGCAGGGTCTGTCCGATCTCCCGATCTGCATGGCCAAGACACCGATGTCGCTTTCGCACGACCCGCGCCTCCGCAACCGCCCCCGCGGGTACACGTTCGAAGTAGTCGACTGCCGCGCCTCCACCGGCGCCGGATTCATCTATCCCATTGCCAGTTCGATCCTGACCATGCCCGGTCTGCCCAAGAGTCCGCGGTCGCTTGACCTGGACGAGCAGGGAAACATCCTCGGGTTCTAAGGCCCGCCGGGCCCTGCTCAGGCTTGGTTGGATTGGCGGATCTTGGCAGCGTTCTTTAGCGCTTCGCGGCGCGAAAGCGGGCTGATCTCGTCCGAATTGTGCGCAATGAACGACTCCACCACCGCCAGGTCAGTCCAGGCCAGGGAGCGAAGCGCCCAGCCGATGCCTTTGCGAATGAAGAAATCGGGGTCGGCCAGATTGCTTTCAATGCAGTCGAAGAGGAGACGGATGTCGGTCTCCTGCTTGCGGCCCAGCTGGCAGATGATCGAGGACCGACGCTTCCATTTGTCCGGATCCAGACTCCAGGCCCGCATTTCCCGGGACATTTCGGCGGGGTGTTTCTCCAGTAGTTCGCGAAGCCGGTGCGAGGCGATATCGTCGACGTAGTCCCACCATGCTCCGGTGACCACCAGTTCCTCCAACAGCGGCAGGGTGTCCAGGCTCCGGAAGGAACTGTACTCCCGGGCACCCAATAGCGCCAGCGCGGCGTATCGCTCCTCGCGGTATTCGGCTTTCCTCCAGAGTTCCAACACCGACTCTCGCCAGGCGCGTTTGTCTTCGATTGGATGAGCCTGGAATACGTCTCTGCACAATCGGCGCCGCAACGGGGTCTGGATGCCCCGGTAGGGCATTTCCGACTTCATGTAGCGCCGCATTCCGGCGGCTTTATCCGGGTTGGCGTTATCGGCCAGAACCCGGCGGATTTGGGTCACTAGGGGGTTTGGCATACCGATCGGACCAGCTGCGCCGCGACCGCCGCCAAGGCGGGCGGATGGCAAGCCCCGCGCCGCCTTTGGCGACGCGGGTTTAGGCCGCTGCCGGATTAATCCCTGGTCGCGGCCGCCTCGATTGCCCGGCGCGCAATGACCTCCACCATGGCCCGGCGGTACTCTTCGCTGCCGTGCAGGTCGGCATTTACGAACTCGAGTCCGTCGCCGGCGCCGGAGGCGGCCGCAGCCGCCCCGGAGGGAAGCTCGGCACCGCTTAATGCGCCCTCTACCGCGCTGAGGTGCTGGGCGTGACTGGACGCCCCGGTTACGGCAACGCTGGCCGACCGGCAAACGCCGCCGGCAAGATCCAGCGCCGCCGCCACGCCGACAAGTGCGAAACGCGAAGCGCGCTGCTCCAGCTTGGCGTAGGCGGCCGAACGCCGACCGTTGAACCGCACCCCGGTGATGATCTCGTCCTCGCCGAGGTCAACGGTGAGGATGTCCTGGAAGAAATCCGCCGCCGACACGCTCCGTCCGCCACCGGGGCCTTGCAGATCGATCTGGGCGTTTAAGGCCACCAGCACGGCCGGCAGGTCGGCGCCCGGATCGGCGTGGGCAAGGCTTCCCCCGATGGTGCCGCGATTGCGTACCTGCGGATCGCCGATTTCGGCGGCGGTTTCGGCCACGATCGGAGCATAGGAGCGCAACAGGTCAGAAGCGGCCAGTTCGGAGTGGGTTGTTCCCGCGCCGATGGTGACCTCCTCCCCGTCGCAGGAGATACCCTGCAACTCGGCGATCCCGCCGATGTCGATCAGCAGACCCGGTTCGGCCAGGCGCTGCTTCATGATCGGGATCAGACTGTGCCCGCCGGCCAGCAACTTGGCCTCGTCGCCACCTTCACGCAGCAAAGCAAGGGCTTCCTCGACGCTGCCGGCGCGGGTGTAGTCAAACGAAGTTGGAATCACTGTTGGCCTCCGTTTTGCTGAATGAGACGCCACAGGCGCTCGGGCCGCAGCGGCATGTCGATGTGCCTGATGCCGAATGGCGCCAGGGCGTCCACCGCCGCGTTGATTACGCAGGGCGATACGCCGATGGTGCCCGCTTCACCGACGCCTTTAGCTCCGAGCGGATTGACCGGAGTCGGGGTGACGGTGCGTTCGAGTTCGAAATGCGGCAGGTCGGCCGCGCGCGGCATTACGTAGTCCATGAAACTGGCCGTCAGCGGCTGTCCGTCCCGGTCGAACACGACCTCTTCGAACATCGCCTGGCCGATTCCCTGCGCCAGTCCGCCGTGCACCTGGCCTTCGACGATCAGCGGATTGATCACGTTGCCGCAGTCATCGACCGCCACCAGCTTCAACAGCTCGGGTTCGCCGGTTTCGCGATCGATTTCAATCATCGAGATGTGGCACCCGAACGGGTAGGTGTTGTTCTCGGGCTCGAAGAACGCCTCTTCGGAGAGCCCGGGTTCCAGCCCCGGCGGCAGCGGCACCGGTATGTAGGCAAAGTCGGCCACTTCGGCAAACGTCTTGCTCACTTCCGGACGACCGATCGCCTGGATCCGCCCGTCGACGAATTCGAGGTCCTCGGCCGTGATTTCGTGATCGGAAAGCAAAGCGGCCGCGAATTGTTTCATCTTGTCGCTGGTCTTGCCGGCGGCGAGATTGAGAGCGGCCCCGCCGACCGCTTGCGAGCGGCTGCCGAAGGTCCCGATCCCCTGCTTTACGACGCCGGTGTCGCCATGCAGGATGGTGATGTCCTCGATCGGCACCGAGAAATGGTCCGCCAGCATCTGCGCGAACGTGGTCTCGTTGCCCTGGCCGTGCGGCGAGGACCCGGTGGTGGCGGTGATCTTGCCGCCCCGCTCGATGGTCACCCCCGAGTGTTCCCAGCCTCCGACCGGAACGGTCGATGAGGGACCCAGGCCGCAGACTTCGACGTAGAAGGACATTCCCACGCCCACAATCCGGCCCTCGGCGCGGGCGCGGTCGCGTTCGGCCAGCATTCCCTGCCAGTCGGCCACTTCCAGCGCCTTGTCCAGGGTGGCGACGTAGTTGCCGGAGTCGTAGACCAGGCCGGTCACGGTCGGGTAAGGGAACTCCGCCGCCGGCATGAAGTTCATGCGCCGCAGCTCGGCCGGATCCATGTCCAGCTCGCGGGCCAGCATGTCGACGATCCGCTCCAGGAAGTAGAGCGCCTCGGGACGTCCGGCGCCGCGGTAGGCGTCGGTCGGAGTCTTGTTGGTGTAGACCTCGGTCAGCCCGTGGCGGACGACTCCGATCTTGTAAACCCCGTTCATCATCAAGCCGGTAAGGGTCGGGATGATCGCCGTCAGCAGGACCTGGTAGGCGCCGATGTCAGCCAGCAGGTTGGCGCGAACGGCCAGGATCTTGCCGTCCGACTTGGCCGCTATCTCGATGTCGCCGAGCAGGTCACGGCCGTGGGTCGTGGCCAGAAACGCCTCGGTCCGGTCCTCGATCCACTTGACCGGGGCACCGGTCATCTTGGAGACCGCGGCGGCGGTGTATTCCTCGCCGTAGATGTTGATCTTGCAGCCGAATCCCCCGCCCACTTCGGGAGCTATCGCCCGGACCTGGTGCTCGCCCATGCCGAGCATCCCGGCCACCAGGGTCCGCAGGATGTGCGGGTTCTGGGTGGCGCTCCAGACGGTGATGTAGTCGCGGCCCGGCTCGTAGTGGGCCACGACCCCGCGGGGTTCCATCGCATTGGGGGCCAGGCGCTGATTGAGCATGCGCTGCCTTATCACCACGTCGGCCTCGGCAAACGCGGCGTCGACTTCGCTGTCGTCCTCGGGTTGGGCGGTTTCGGCGTTCACGCCGGTGCCGCCGTAGACCCCGTCGACCGCGACATTGCGTTCGAATTCGTCGTGGATAAGGGTCGTTCCCTCGGTCATCGCCGCTTCGGGATCGACGACCGCAGGGAGTTCCTCGTAGTCGACCGAGATCGCATCCGCGGCGTCGCGGGCCAGGTAGCGGTCTTCGGCCACGACCACGGCCACCGGCTCGCCGACGTAGCGCACCCGGTCGGTGGCGATTGAATGGTGGTCGGGCGCCGGGAAGGGGGTCCCGATCGGCATTGGCCCCAGGCTCTCGGCCAGCTGCGCGCCGGTGAGCACCAGTTCGACGCCTTCCATCGCCTCGGCGGCGCTGGAGTCGATGCTGCGGATGTTGCCGTGGGCTATGTCTGAGCGCTTGAGGGCCATGTAGAGCATGCCCGGGAGCTTTACGTCGTCGACGTAGGTTGCAAGGCCCTGGATCAGACGCGGGTCCTCGCGCCGCCGGACGCGCTCGCCGATGAGTTTGGGCAGTACTGGTCCAACTTGGGTACTCATTGCTGCGCCATCCTTTCGGCCGCGGCCCGGATCGAATTGACGATGTGCTGGTAGCCGGTGCAGCGGCAAAGATTGCCGGAGATCCCGGCCCGGATCTCGGCATCGCTGGGGTCCGGGTTGTTCTGCAGGAGGTCGAGCGCGGAGATGATCATGCCCGGCGTGCAGTAGCCGCATTGCAGGCCGTGCTCTTCCCAGAATCCTTCCTGCAGCGGGTGCAGTTCACCGTTCTGGGCCAGTCCCTCGATGGTGGTCACCTCGGCGCCGTCGGCCTGCACGGCAAAGGTCGTGCAGGATTTGACGCTTTTGCCGTCGACCAGGACCGTGCAGGCACCGCACTGGCTTGTGTCGCAACCGACGTGGGTGCCGGTCAGGTTCAGATCTTCACGCAGGAAATGCGCCAGCAGCAGCCGTGGCTCGACCACGGCCCGCCGCCGCCGCCCGTTCACCTGGACGGTTATTGGTACCGGATCCGACATTGCGACCTCCTTGTCGCCGGGTCAGAGCCGCCTAGGCGGCGCTTTTCTCAATTCGTTGTTCGATGGCCCTGCAGAACTGACCGATCAGGAGCCGGGCGGCTCCGCCCATCAGCCGGTTGCCGAGGCGGGCGATCGTGCCCCTGGCCCGGACCTCGGCCTGATAGTGCATGACCGTCTGATTGCCGGCCTCCTCCAGCCGCACCCGCGCGTCGGCGGTCCCGCCGCCGGGTCGGCCCGAGCCTTCGATGCGGAGGCGGAAGGACTCCTCGGGAACCCGTTCGGAGACCTCTACCCGTCCCTGGTAAGTGCCGCGGACGGCGGCGATCCCCACGCGCATGCTGGACTCGTAAGTGTCGGGTCCGACTTCATCGAAGCTCTGCACGCCGGGCAGCGTGGCGGCCAGGACCTCGGGATCCAGGAGCATCTGGTACAGCAAAGGGCGCGGTCCGGCAAACTGGTGCTCGCCGCTGATCTGCACCGCCAAACCCCTCCTCCCGGCACCCACCGCCGAGCAACTTCCAATAAACCCGCGTAGGCCAGATTAGGCCGGCCGACCCGGGAGCCGAAATCCCGTCTCAACCGGCCCGAAGTAGCCCGGGTTCCCGGTTGGGCGCCCCGATTCTAAAGGTGGCCGCTGACCCCTTATGCCCGCTCGAACAGGGCCGGTTCGGGCGATGTTCCGACCGGGCTCAGCGGTCCTCGTCGACGGATGGCCAAAACGTGCGGTTGACCCAATTTGCGGGTCGCCGCGTCCGCGACGGCCATCGGTCGCGGCCGGTGTCAGGCACGGCGGCGGCCCGCTTGAATGAGGCGCCATAGGCGTTCGGGTCGCAGCGGCATTTCGACGTGTCGAACCCCGAACGGGGCGAGCGCGTCGACCGCCGCATTAGCCAAGCATGGCGCCGCTCCGATGGTGCCGGCCTCGCCGACGCCCTTGGCGCCGAGAGGATTCAACGGGGTCGGGGTCACGGTTCTGGCCAGTTGGAATACTGGCAGGTCGGCCGCCCGCGGCATTACGTAGTCCATGAAACTGGCCGTCAGCGGCTGTCCGTCCTGGTCGAACACGACCTCTTCGAACATCGCCTGGCCGATTCCCTGCGCCAGTCCGCCTTGGATCTGGCCTTCGACTATCAGCGGATTGATCACGTTGCCGCAGTCGTCGACCGCGGTCAGCTTGAGCAATTTGGGAACACCGGTTCCGGGGTCGATCTCGATCATCGAGATGTGACACCCGAATGGGTAGGTGTTGTTCTCGGGCTCGAAGAACGCCTCTTCGGAAAGCCCGGGTTCCAGTCCCGGCGGCAGCGGTACCGGTATGTAGGCAAAGTCGGCCACATCGGCGAACGAGCGCCAGATTTGCGGTCGGCCGGCGGCTTGAATGCGTCCGTTGGCGAACTCCAGATCGGCGGTTTCGACCTCGTCGTCGGCCATCAGGGCGGCCGCGAATTGCTTCATCTTGGCGCCGGCCTTCTGGGCGGCCTTCAGCAGCGCGGTCCCGCCTACGGCCTGCGAGCGGCTCCCGAAGGTCCCCACGCCTTGCTTTACCACCCCGGTGTCGCCGTGCAGGATGGCGATGTCCTCGATCGGAATCGAGAAATGGTCGGCCAGCATTTGCGCGAACGTGGTCTCGTGGCCCTGGCCGTGGGAAGTCGTTCCGGTGGTGGCGCTGACCTTCCCGCCGCGCTCGACCGTCACCGCCGAGTGCTCCCAGCCGCCGGTCCCTCCGGGGGCCGAGGGACCACGGCCGCAGATCTCGACGAAACAGGCCAGGCCCACGCCGACGATGCGGCCTTCGGCGCGGGCGGCGTCGCGTTCGGCCATCAGCGCGTCCCACCCGGCAATCTCAAGCGCCAGCTCCAGGTTTAGACGGTAGTTGCCCGAATCGTAGACCAGGCCGGTGGCGGTCCGGTAAGGGAACTGGTCGGTTGCAACGAAATTGCGGCGTCGGATTTCGGCCGGATCGATTTCCAGCTCGCGGGCCAGCATGTCAACGGCGCGTTCCAGGAAGTAGATCCCCTCCGGTCGGCCGGCGCCGCGATAGGCGTCGGTCGGGGTCTTGTTGGTGAATACCTCGGTCAACTCGTGGTGGATCAGCGGAATCGAATAGACGCCGCTGATCATCCGGCCGGCGTTGGTCGGGATCGCGGCTGTCATCAGCGCCTGATAGGCGCCGATGTCGGCGACGAGTTTGGCTCGCACAGCCAGGATCGAACCGTCGCGCCGGGCCGCAATTTCGATGTCGCCGTGGATATCGCGCCCGTGCGACGTGGTCAGGAACGCCTCGGTGCGGTCCTCGATCCACTTGACCGGGGCGCGCACGATGCGGGACAGCGCGGCCACGACGTGATCCTCCCCGTAGACCTTTTTGGCCCCAAAGCCGCCGCCCACTTCCGGGGCGATCGCGCGTACCTGGTGTTCGCCCAGACCCAGAACCCTGGCCACCATTGACCGCAGCAGGTGCGGGGCCTGGGTCGAGCTCCAGATGGTCAGGTAATCGCGACCGTGATCGAATTCGGCGACCACGCCGCGCGGCTCGGTCGCGCTCGGCGCGAGGCGCTGATTGAGCATCGACTGCTTGACGACGACGTCAGCGCCGGCGAACGCTGCCGCGACTGCATCGTCGTCGCCCTCGCGGGCGGTCGCCGGATCGACCGGGGTTCCCCCGCGGAAGCGGTCGAGCGCGATGTTGCGCTCAAACCCTTCATGCAATCTGACCGCGTCCTCGGCGACGGCAGCGTGCGGATCGACCACGGCCGGCAGTTCCTCGTACGTGATCCGGATTGCGTCGACCGCGTCGCCGGCGATGTAGCGGTCGGCGGCAACCACCACTGCCACCGGCTCGCCGACGTAGCGCACCCGGTCGATGGCCAGCGGATGCTGGTTGGGCGCGCGGATAGCGGACACCCGCGGTATCGGGCCGATGTGTTCGGCCAGCTGCGCGCCGGTAAGAACCAGCTCGACCCCGCTGATCGATTCGGCCGCGCTGGTGTCGATGACGCGGATGTTCCCGTGGGCGATCTCGGACCGCTTGAAGGCGGCGTGCAGCATGCCGGGTAGTTTGAGGTCGTCTACGTAGGCGGCCTGACCCTGCACGAGACGCGGGTCCTCGCGGCGTCGGACGCGCGCCCCGATCAGTTTCGGCAGCACCGGACCGTCCAGGTGTTTCATCGCGGCGGCCGGGGAGGCGGGAGCGGTTCCAGGGGTCTAGACCGAAGGGTGGCGCCGGTAATCGGTCGCCTGCTCGAAGGCGTAACCGGCGCGGCAGAGGACGGCTTCGTCCCCGGGCGACCCGACGAGCTGCAGGGCCGTGGGCAGGCCCTCTTCGGTCCACCCGTTGGGCAGGGTGAGAGTCGGGGCGCGATTCATGTCCCAGGGGGCGGCGAACCGCCGGCGAACCGGACCGTGATCGACCATGGGTCCGTCGTAGAGGGATTCTTCCGAAACCGGATGTGGCAGGTCTCCACCTGCGGGACAAGCGAGCATGTCGATTCCGTCAAATGCACGGGCGAGCAATCCGGTCAGTTCGGCGCGCAGATCACAAGCCTCTGCGTACTCGACCGCCGACTTCGAAGCCCCAAGCTCCAACCAACCGCGGAACCAGGGTCCGTAGTCCCGGGCCCGGCTGGGAAAAGTCTCGGCGTGAGCGGCTAGAGCCTCCACCGAACAGAGCGTGGGCCAGACAAGGGTGTACGGGTCGATCGGGGGCAGTTCGACGTCCACGATCTCGGCGCCCAATGCCTCCAGGGCCCTGACCGATTCGGCGACCGCGGCGGCGATCCGCTCGTCCACGTCTCGGGTGGCGTATCCAGGGTCGTACCCGACCCGGAGGCCGGCGATTCCGGCAGCGATCTCGTCAAGCAGCGCCGGGGCGGGCTCGGGCAGCGTCGTAGCGTCGTTGGAATCGTCGCCGGCGATAGTCTCGAGCACCGCCGCGCAATCCCAGGTTGAGCGCGTCATCGGCCCGACGTGGTCCAGCGATTGGGCCAGGTCGAGCACCCCGTAGCGGCTCACCCGTCCCCACGTGGGCTTGAGCCCGGTTATCCCGCAGGCGGCGGCCGGCGACCTGATCGAGCCGCCGGTGTCGCTGCCCAGCGAGGCGTAGCAAAGTCCGGCGGCGGTCGCGACGCCCGAGCCGCTCGACGACGCCCCCGTCCAGCGGTCGGGCGCCCAGGGGTTGAGCGGAATCTGGCGGGCGCGGTTGTAACCGCCCATCGCTCCCTCGGTCAGGTTCAACTTGCCCAGCAGAATCGCGCCGGCGGATTTGAACCTGGCAACCACGGTGGAATCGAAATCCGGAACCAGGTCCTCCAGAACCTTGGTCCCGCCCATGGTGCGCGTGCCCTGCGTGAAGCAGAGGTCCTTGACCGCAATCGGGATTCCGTGCAGTGGCCCTCGGTATCGGCCGCTGGCGATTTCCTGCCTCGCCCGGTCGGCCGCTTCCAGGGCGGACTCGGCCATAACGGTCGCATAGCTTCGCCAGGCCCCGTCGATGGCCGCGATGCGGTCCAGCTGGGCGCGGGTCAATTCGACTGGACAAAGATCCCCCGCGGCCAGACGCGGAGCGAGTTCCTCGATCGTGGCGTAGCAGAGCTCTTCGGAGTTCATGTGGCTCTCGTTCCTGGGCTTTCCGGCGCCGCCGGCCCGATTGTGCTTTGGCTATTTCCGGCCAATTGGCGAAGGCCGGTCAGCCGGTGGAATCCTTGAATTGGCCGACCTCGCTCAATTCGCCGGTGGCACAGTCATAGACGAATCCCCGCACCCGGTCCTTGTGCGGGATGAAGGGGCTGGCCTGGATCAAAGCGATCGATTGGCGCACGTCGTCTTCAAGATCCGTGAACGCGCCCAGCGCGAACGGGGGCCGCAGCCCGGTTTCGGCCTCGATCTGATCCTTGACGTCATCGTCGCGGAATTTGAGCATTCCGCAGTCGCTGTGGTGGATGACCGCGATTTCGGTTGTTCCCAGCAATCGCTGCGAGATCACCAGGGATCGCAAGGCGTCTTCGCTGACAATGCCCCCGGCGTTGCGAATCACGTGCGCGTCGCCTTCGGCAATTCCCAGGAACCGGTGGACGTCCAGGCGGGCGTCCATGCAGGTAACGACCGCCAGCCGAAGCGCCGGCGGCGATGCCAGGTCGCCATGCTCGAAGCCCGCGGCGAACCGGGCGTTGTTGGCCAGGAGTTCTTCGATTACCGACAAATCTGCCCCCCGGTTAGCGCGCGGGATCGAATTGAGCGCGCCCTATTAGAAGGTTTAAGGTCGGCTACTTCAAATGCCCTGGGCGTGGGCGGAATGGAAGGTGTCCACGCCGGCCCGGAAGCCCGCGCGGGCGTCGGCGACGATCGCCACCGGGCTGGCAAAACTCGAAAAACCCTCCGCCAGGTCCATGTCGCCGTTCACGTTGATGCGGTGTCCGCGGCTCCGCAGCCCGGCGACGATTTCCTCTGCAAAGCGCGGGTCTAGCGCCGTTTCGGGCAGCGAACAGTCCACCCGAGGCGAATCGATGGCTTCCTGTGGCCCCATCCCAAAATCCACTACCTTGGAGATGAGCTGGGTGACGCAGTTGGTTATGCGGCGTCCGCCCGAGGCCCCAACCGCCATGATCGCCCCCTCCGGACCCAGCACCAGCGCCGGGGTCATGTTGTTCAGGGCCCGTTTGCCGGGCTGGATGGAATTGACCCGGCCCGGAACCGGGTCGAACCACATCATTCCGTTGTTCAGGACCACGCCGGTCCCCGGCGACATGAATCCGGACCCGAAACTGGCCATCAGGGTGTTGGTCAGCGAGACCGCATTGCCGTCTCCGTCCATTGCGCAGAGGTGGGTCGTCCCGGCGTCGAATGCCGGTGCGCTGGCGGGCAATCTGGGCCCCGGCGGCGCGTCATCGAACTGCCAGGGGTCGCCGGGTTCGAACACCGGGACTTTCCGCGGGTCGATGAGGGCGGCCCGCTCGGCCAGGTACCCATCGGCGACGAGGCCGCGCCAGGGAGCCTGGACCGTCTCCGGGTCGGACATGTAGGCGTAGCGGTCGGCGTAGGCCAGGCGCGCGCTGGCGATGTAGGCGTGCAATCCGTCGAGACTGTTGTGGCCCAGTTCCGGACCGCCGCTCAGCTCGAACAGCTTCAGGGTCATCGCCGAGGTGGTGCCGGCGCACGCGAACGGCGGCACCCGCACGGTCCGGGATGAATAGGCGATCTCCAGGCCGCGGTCCCAGTGGTAGGGCCGGTATTCGGCCAGGTCAAGTTCGGTGAGGATCCCGCCGGCGTCGGCGACACCGGCGACGATCGCGCTGGCCACGTCACCGCGGTAGAAACCGGCCGGCCCCCGCTCGGCGATCTCCTCGAGGACGTTGGCGAGATCGCCCTGCCGCAGGCGCACCTCGGCGCCGGGTTCGGAAGCCGGCAACTGCCCGTCGGGCAGGAACGTGCGGGCAAGTTCCTCCGACCCGAGCAGCTTGGGTACGGCCATTCCCAGCGCGTAGAGGGCGTGCCAGCCGGGAACGAATCCATCACGGGCCAGCGCGATCGCCGGGGCGACGACCTCGGCGAGCGGCAATCTGCCCAGACGCGCCTGGGCCTCGCACAGCCCCGCCACCGCGCCGGGTACGGCGATCGAGCGCGCCCCCTGGAGGTTTGCGTCGCCTTCCACGCCCGGCCAGCCAAAACTGCCGACCGCGACTTCCCCGGTGAGGGTGTACATGTCGGGCCGGGCATTGACCGGACCCTTCATCTGGAAGCCGAAAACGCCGCCGCGGCCGTCGACCTGATAGACCAGGTAGCCGCCGCCGCCGATGCCGCTGGATCCGGGTTCGACGACTCCGACCGCGAATGCGGCCGCCACGGCGGCGTCGACCGCGTTTCCGCCCAGTTCGAGCATTGCCAGACCGGCCGCGGTGGCGCGGCGGTCTTTGCTGGCCACCATGCCGCCATTGGCGACCGCCTCGGTCTTGGCGATCGTCGTGCGGGTCGGCTTGTTCATCTTGGAGTTTGGACTTTTCGCCTCGATACAGCTGGGCGCGAGCAGTTTCCCTGGAGGTTTTTAACCTAGCCGGGGACCGCGCCCCGACCCGCGGGCGATCCGGCCGCCGCGCGGCCGGTCAGCGGGAGCGCTGCCATTCCGAGTAAAGGATGCCGTAGCTGTAAACGTCGCCGGGTTCGCCGCGGACCATGTGGTGTTCGCGGAGCAGCCCCTCGCGGCTCATTCCGAGTTTTTCCATCACCCGCCAGGACGCCCGGTTGCGGACGTCGGCATGAGCCCATACCTTGTGCAACCGGTAACTCTCGAATGCCAGCCCGATGACCGCCGCGGCCGCCTCGGTGACCAGTCCCCTGCCCCACAGGGGCCGGGCCACCGAATAACCCATCCCTGCATTTCGCTCGGGGGGATCGATCCTCAGATCGATGCCGCCGACGACGCTGCCCCGGTAGGTGATGGCCAGGCTGGCCAGTTTCGACCAGTCGGCCTTGACCTGGATCTCCACATAACGTTCGGCGTCCTCCCGGGCGTAGGGGACCGGCACTGCCAGAAAGCGGCCAAACTCGCGATCCCGGGCGTATTCGAACACGTCATCGACGTCGGCGGTTTCAAAGGGGCGCAGGATGAGCCGCTCGGTGTGCAGCGTTACCGGCGATTGCGATCTGGTTGACATTGCCATGGTTTCGGAGTCCAGCGAATTGCGCCGCCAAGTTTCGCCGAACCGGGCTTCGGAAAGGGGTCTTGGGCCCGGCTCCGGCCGGGCCGCGGAGTTTTTAGGGCGCGACCTATACCTTTTCTATAGAGCTTTATCCGTCCCGGATTCAGGGGCACGC